>CAZIJC010000009.1:0-61867 GCA_964539385.1 uncultured Anaerolineales bacterium
TCGGCCTCCGTTTCGCTCAGACCGCCGTCGATCACGCAGATCGCCACCCGCTCCTGCCATGCATCGCGCTGGTCCTCGTCCAAGGCCGCCAGACGAAGGGCGCGGACGAGCTCGGGCTTGTGTTCCCGAAGGCGACCCCTCAGGCCGGAAGTCAGTCGGTCCCGAGGCCACAACGCCAGGTTGCCGGCATGGACCTTCACGGTGATGCCGCGGTCGGCAAGATCGTCAAGCAGCATATCGGCCGCGACCTGGTTCGGTGTGACGGTCATATGAGCTCCCATTCTGAGTCGGGTTCGTGGGCTTCGGACAGCTCCGGCGTCTCCTGTGCGCCTATTGCGCCTATGGGTGGCCTACGCTCAGAATATTTGCCCCTCTCTGGAGGTATTTCCTCGAAATGTTCCCCCTGTACCGGACCTATAGGCGCATTAGGCGCACAGGGCTGTCCGTTAGGCGCAGCCATAGGCGCACCATAGGCGCAGATCGGGGGCTCCATAGGCGCAGCCCCACCCGGCGATCCGGCTTCGGGCGTATTCCCCGCCTCGTCTGCGCCTATGGACGGGCTCTCTGCGCCTATGCGCGGTGACTCTATAGGCGCACCGCCGAACCGGTAGGTCCGAATGTCCCGACGCAGCGCTTCGTCGTGCTCCGTCACCCGTTCGATCTTCAGGTCGTCGATGGTAACCCGGTCGCCGGCCTTGAAGCAGAGGGCGAGTTTGCGGCCCATGGCCTGGAGCACTTTTTTACGGACGGGCTCCTCCGAGAGGTCGCCATCCTCAGGCAGGCCCGGCACTTCAACGGTCGGGTCGTCCGCGATGATCTCCACGAGGTCACTGGCCCGAAGCCAGACGCCCAAGCGCCCGGCCTGCCGGACGGCCATGGCCACGTCCCGAAGCCAGTTCAGGACCGGCGTCGCCATGCGGACCTGGGTCTCGCGGTGACCATCCAGGAGCAGCCCGGCGTCCAGGAGGTTCTGGACGATCCAGTCGAGGGTCTGGGCCCACGGGCGGAAGTCGTGCCGGGTCTCGCGCGACCGCGGTTTGCCTGCCGCGTGCCAGGCACGGACGACGGCGAACACCGCGCCCAGGTAGAGCGGCTGGTTCGCGCGGACATGGTCGAGGGCGTCACCTTCCGGGTACTCGCGGAACCGATAGCCCGGCTCTTGCTTGAGGATCCGCACGCAGGAGCAGCGGTTCGCCAGGTCGATGGTGATGTCGGCCTTGTTGCTGGTCATCTGGACCACGACGCGGCGCGGGTCGATTTCCACGCTCCCCTGGTAGGGCACACGCGCGAGGTACGTATCCTCGGTCAGGAAAGACTCGACGGCCGGGGAGTCGATCCTGCCGCGCACGTTGTCGAAGCTGATGAAGACGCGCCCCTGGACGAGGGCGGTACAGAATGACTCCTCCATGGATCCGACGCCGCCTCTCCTCTGTGTCACAGTCCTGACGTCTGAGCCGTACACGGCGGCGATGAGCTTGTTCCGAAAGCCCTTGCCGGTCTGCGACTGGTCGGCCTCGCCGAGATCGATGGGTGCCCGGCCTCCCAGGTGGCCGCCGAAGACCAGGGCCGGGGTGATCATGGCCGCCAGCGCCCGGGCCCGGTCGGGTGGCGAGGCGAACCGGAAGTCGGCGAGCACCTCGGAGAGCAGGTCCTTCGCTTCCTTCAGCGGCACCTCGGGTGCCGGCTCGCCGGCCGCCAGGATGCCGGAAGGCCGGTCGTAGCCACAGATCTGAAGCAGCCGCCCGTCCCGCTCAACAAGGACCGGACAGGGTGTCAAGAGGCGAATCGTTGGCAGAGGCCCCAGGAACGGATCGGCGTGCTGGATGAGTTTGGCGGCCTGTTCCGTGCAGGTGGCATCAACCTCGACGAACTCACCGTCCACTTTGGCGAGCTTCTTGAGTTTGGCGACCGACTCGAAGAGGCTCGCCAGCGCGGCCGGCTTGACGATCTTCAAGGCTACGTCACCGTCGGGGTCCGTCTTGAGGAAGACCATCGTGGCGCCGCGGACGTAGTACTTGCCCGTGGTGGCGAGAAGACGGCCGAGTTTGTCGGCCGCCTCGGAGATCGGGACGGGGCCGCCCGGGAGCAAGACGGCCGGACGGCCTTCGCCTTCAATCGCGTCCCCGCGGATGCACCGCCGCTCGGCGCTCCGGATGCGCTTCAGGATGTCCGCGTCCGACCAGGCGACGGGGAGCGGCTTCTGCTCGGCGTAGGCACGGATGCAGGCGACGGCCTGATCATCCGAGAGGTCGTGTTCGACGCACCGGCATGCGCCGGCGAAGAGCCGTTTCGAGCCGTCGTTGTTGTCCTCCATGTGCATCCGGAGCATGGCCGCGAGGCACCGGTCGAAACGCTCCGCTTCGCTGACGGCGGCAAAGCCAGGAGACGCTTCCTCGTCCATACGGACCCGTACCGGGCGCGTACAGACGCCTTCGAGGTTGCCCTGTTTCTGTTCCTGTTCGGGCCAGAGCCTGCGGCAGAGCGCATCGAGTTCGACTTGGCAGTCGGCGGCTTCGGGGGGTGCGCCCGACAGGGCCCGTCCCGTCAGCGTGAAGTACCGGGCGCGGTCGTAGACCTCGATGCCGCCCTTGCCATCCGGGCCGAACCCCCTCACCTCACAAGCGGCGAAGTCCGGCTTGCGGCCGCGCAGAAAAACCTTTATGCCACACCCGCTGGGGCTGATCTCGGTGTAGGTGCGAAACGGGCCGAGGATCTCTTGTGCCCAGGGCGCCGTCCGGCCTTCCTCGTCCACACAGTCGTCCAAGTCGATCCCGCAGAAGGGGTCGTCGGTCAAGAACACGTAGCCGATACCGTCGTAGCCGCCGCGCGCGTAGGCGGCGACGGCATCGGTGAAACTCGTCCAGGTGGACGGGTCGGCCGAACTGGCCCGACGGCCACTCTTCAGGCAGTACGGTACCTTCGTCTCTCTGCCGTGGCGCTTCTCGTATCGCCACACGACCCATTGGGGCCGCTCACGCAGGCACGCGGGAACGTTCTCGGGGATGAGCATCGTGTCGGCCATCACCCCCCCTCCCGGCGCTCGCGCCGCCACTCGGCCAGGAGCCAGCCGGCGAGCGATTCGGCGCGCCGGGACCACTTTCCCTGGTTCTCGGGGGACGGCGCGGCGGGCTCGACCGATAGCGCAAGCCGGCCCACGCGCTGGACGGTGGGGGCGTCAACGGTCACGGGCCACCCCCTTCTTCGGGCAGTACGTCGCCGGCGCTTCGGTGCCGGAGTACCCAACTGGCGTGTTCGACATCCCGCCGGGTCCACAGGTACGCGCCGCCGGGCGCCTTTTGGGGCGGATCGATGCGCCCTTCCCACACGGCCCGCGACAGGCGGCTGATGCTGACGCCCAGAAGCCGGGCCACCTCCTTTGTGCTGCGGTATGCCATCCTCGCGTCTCCCAATCTGCTACGGGGGCAGATTCGCCCCCGCCTCATTGGGATCTACCGCGAAGTCTGGGTTCGCATTACGAGTCGCAAGTTAGCATTAGGGCGAGGTCTGCACGGTCACGGGCTAATCGGACGGCAGGAGGGAGATCAGGAGAGTTGCCAGTCAACCGGCGGGCTGGGAGCGTACTTCGGGTTGGCGCCGCAGGAGATGTTCCGCTGGAGATGCAGGCCGCAGGGCCTGTCGCATTCCTTGATCTTGCGGACGGCCTTCTGGATGGCCGACCGTACGGCGTCGGCCGCCTTCTTGCGGGGGTCGCCCGGCATGGGGCGGAGACGGCCGTGCCCGTCCGTGACCTGCTTGAGGTACTGTTTGAGTGCGGCGAGTTGCTCGCCGATCTCCACCGCCCGCTCCGGGTTGGTGCACGACTCGCGCTCGGCCTTCAGTTCGCGCTGCTGCTGGAGCACCCGGGCCACGGTCTTCTTGTCGGCCATCTCGCCACCGCCCAGTTGGCGCCCGAGCTTCTCTTCAGCCGCCTCGAAGTCCGTAACCGTAGGCACGTCGCCAGGTATCCGCCGGCAGTCGTCCCGGAGCGTGACAGCCGAAACGTTCTTGCCCTGCCGGTGCAAGAGCGCATGGATGTAGCGGAAGCCCAGTTCGTCGGCAAACACACCCACCCGGCGCCCCTCGTAGTGGATCACCCAGTGGCCGCCCGGCTCGTACTTGAAGCTGTCGTACTCCGAAGGGCGGGGGCGCGACGCGTCGGGGACTTGCGGCGCATCGAGTTCCTCGGAAGGCCCCTCTGGCTCTTCCGACGGGGCCAAGGCGTCGCGGGTCTCCAGGACGACGGCCGGCAGCCCCTCCAGCCCTTGGTCGACCTCCTCGGACTCCAGCGGCGCGATCGGATAGATGCTCATCCCGTAGGCCCGCCCAAGGGCCTCGTGGATGATCCGGTACTTCGCCTCACTGACGACCCTCTGGCTGCTGAGGTACCGCTCCAAGTAGCCGCCGGCCTCTCGGTGTGACAGGCCCCTCCGGTGAAGCTGCGCCGCCAGCCAGAAACACGCCCAGGCCCGCATCTCGGTCCGAAGCGCGTAGTTGTCCGTCGGCGCGCGGCCGTACTTCTCGACCTCGATCTCCTCGGCCCGCTCGCCGACATGGAGGGCCCATTCCCGTTCGTGCTCCCAGAACGCCAGGTCCTCGGTCAGCGGCCCTTCGCCGATCTCGCGGGCCTTTGCTTCCAACGTCTCCAGGTCGGCTTCCGGGTAGTGCAGCCCGTCGAGGGCCACGTCGCCGTAGGCCCACAGGTGGTAGTCGAACCGCTCGGACTGGCAGTAATTGTCGATGAGCCTGGCATAATCTTCGGCGTCGCGGAAGGCCCGTTCCAGACGCGCCGCCAGGTCGCCTTTACCTTGGGCCTCCAGCCGAACACAGAGCTGCTGGACCGTCGGCCAGACGTCCCGGACAAGTTCGGGCTGGCACTCGGCAACCACCACGCCGTCGCGGCCGCAATGCACGTAAGGCAGGCCCTCCATCCACCCGTCGTAGAGGTCGAGTGCCAGGTCAAACAGGCACGCCCCGCATTCGTTGACGTAGGGGTTCGTTCCTTCGGCCATGTGACTCACTTCCGCAAACAGCCGGCCACCGCAACTGAGAGGCCGCAGACTGTAGGAAGTGTACTGGCTGCTCCCAACACGGACAATGGCGAACCGCCGAACGGACGGTGAAGCTCCATCCGAAATGACGCCCGGGCAGGACGTGTCCGGACGCTTGAGGAAGGCGAGGGGATGCTACGCGATGGGCGTGACCTCGAAGTCCCACACCCACACGGTGCCGTCATCGTGTTGGGCGTCCTGGGGTGCCTGGCCGCTGGTCACCTTGATGCGGTAGAGCCAGCCGTCGTCCCACGTGGCCTTCGTGATACGTGCGTCGCACTCCTCGACGAAGTGGTCGCTGCGGACGTGGACGCGGGTGCCGTTCTTCAAGCGCGGGGGTCGCGTGGTCGTGGCTGCCATGGTTCATGCCCCCTTCCCGGCGTAGGCGAACTTGCCCCGGCTGACCTTCTTGAACCGGGCGTCCTTCCCCTTCTTGACTACCTCGCGGATGATGGCGCTGTAGAGCGTTGCAGCCGGCGTCTTGCCCTTGGTCTGCCAGCGCCCGCTGGCCAGGACCTTCTCGACGATGGCCTTGCAGTCCATCGGCTCCTTGGCCTTCGCCAAGACCTCGGCCGCGAGGTCCAGCAGGCTCGGGCGCTTCTGGCGCGGGGCCTTCGTCTTCCTAGCGGCCTTGGCCCGCGCCTTGGCCGCCCCCTCGCGGCCCACGTTGGCCCGTGTGGCGTCCGGGCCGGCCTCGGCGGCCGGGGCGTCGCCCTTGCCGCCCGTCGCGCCCCTGGCCGCCCCCCGCAGGCGCTGGGCGCTCTTGATGCGGACCTTCTTCTTCGTCACAGTGTTCGTCGCGTCCCACCCGCCCCGCGGGTTCTCCGCGTCGATGCGGACGGGCACGACCTTCCCGCTCACCTTCGCGAGGTACGTCTCGCCGACCTTGACGTCTGCCTTCTTCATGACCTGCTCCCTACCTGTGGGTACGTGCTACAGGCCCAGTTCATCCGTGAGCCGGGCCAATTCGTCCGACCCACCGACCAGTTCGGTGAGCCGCTCCGCCAGCCACCGCAGCTGGCGGTTCACTTCGGTGTTGTCCGTCTTCGCCGGTTGGAGGTAGGCGACTACGGCTGCTACCGCCTGCGGCGAGAGGTTGTCCTGGAGGGCGTCGAAGAGGACCTGTTCGTCGATGCCCCTGGGTTCGCGCGGCGCGTCGGCCAGGGCGCAGATGGTCTCGTACAGCCACCGGCCGAGTTCATCCCGCACGGCCGTGTCGAGGCGGTCGGCGAAGGTCCGGGCGTGGGCCCAGTCGCGCTGGCGGCAGGTACCGGCGACGGCCTCCAGGTCGTCGGCGTCCTTGCGATAGACGCCAGCGAGGTCCGCGTGGAGGTCCCAGGCGTCGGCCTGGCTGCGGAGGGTACGGATACGCCGACGGAGCTTCGGCAGCTCCTTGGCGACAGCGGCTTCAAGGCGGGTTCGCTTCCTCGTGGCCATGGTCGTCTCCTTTGCGTTTCCCACGTTCTATGGACATTAAGGCATGAGAATCGACCGGAAGCAAGGGGAACGGATGGAGTGCCGTGCATCTGTGGCGGCCGTAAGCGGCGCTGGGAGCGCGATTTACGAACATGGGCGAAGATTCTCCCCGGAATTCCGGAGGCCGCGTGACGGCTATGACTGAGACCGACCTGACACAAGCCGAACACACGGCGCCGAATCCAGCCGCCCTATCCCTTACCGACGCGGCGCGGGACGTGATCCTGACCTTGCAGTATCTGTTCGCGGTGCGCGGTGCCCTGGAGCACGTGCGGAGGGACAACGGACCGGAATTCATCGCGAAGGAGATTCAACGCTGGCTGGATCGGGCCTCGGTGGGTACGCTGTACATCCAGAAGGCGAGCCCTTGGGAGAACGGCTACGTGGAGTCGTTCAACGGCAAACTGCGAGACGAGTTGCTGAACCGGGAACTGTTCCTCGGCCTGGCTGAGGCGCGGTACGTTCTGGACGCATGGCGTCTGGAGTACAACCACCGTCGGCCGCACAGCGGGATCGGTTGGCAGCCGCCCGCGGCGTTCGCGGCGACCTTCGAAGACAAGCCCGCCGAGGCGTTCTCGGCGGCGACGCCGTCTGGCCCTGCGGTCGGGGCTCCGCCCCTCCCTCCGGCCCAGCCGGCGGATCATCATCACCCGATTCTCTCATGACGCCTGGCACGAGAATCGGGAAGGGGTCGGGCGGAGCTCAAGGAACACGATCCCGTGCTGCATGATCTGCTGGAGGAAATCTGGGGCCCGATGAAGTGACCTCACGAACCCACACGGAGGGAGAACCGCACCATGATGACATACCAGAGAATCACAACCACATTGGCTCTGGCAGCCCTGGCGGTAACAGGATTCGCCTTCAATGTAGCGGCGAAGGATAGACCGCTGAAGGTCTACATCCTGGCCGGGCAGTCCAACATGGAGGGCCAAGCCAAGATCGAGACGTTCGGCTACATCGGCGACGACCCGGCAACCGCGCCAATGCTGAAAGAGATGCGAGGCGCCGACGGCAAACCGCGCGTCTGCGACCACGTGTGGATCTCCTATCTGACCGGCTCGCCGGATCGTGGCGAACTGGGCGAGGGGTTCGGCAAGCTGACGGCCGGGTACGGGTCGCGCAGCAATCCGAAGGAAGACGGCGGCAAGATCGGCCCGGAGTTCACGTTCGGCATCTACATGTCCAAGGCCTACGACGGCCCGATCCTGATCATCAAGACCGCCTGGGGTGGCAAGAGCCTGAATACGGACTTCCGTCCGTCCAGCGCCGGCCCCTATGTATTCAATGAGACCGCACTGGAGGGGCTCAGGAAGCAGGGCAAGGACATCGAAGAGGTCAAGGCCAACAAGGCGAAAGCCACAGGCCGGTACTACCGACTGATGATCGATCACGTAAAGAAGGTGCTTGCAGACCCCAAGCGGGTTGTGCCGGACTACGACCCCGAGGCCGGCTACGCCATCGCCGGTTTTGTCTGGTTCCAGGGCTGGAACGACATGTGCGACGGCCACACCTACCCGGAAGGGAACAAGGGGCCGGACGGCTACAAGCAATACACTGAACTGATGGCGCAGTTCATCCGCGACGTTCGCAGGGATCTATCGGCCCCCAAGATGCCTTTTGTGATCGGCGTCATAGGCGTGAACGGTGATAAGGCCACTGGCCGGTTGGCAAATATCCGGCCGGCCATGGCGGCGCCGGCGGAGATGCCCGAGTTGAAAGGTAATGTCGCGGCCGTGGAGACGGCGCCGTTCTGGGACGAGGAGATGGCGGCGATGGAGCCCAAGCTGTCCGACCTCAACAGGCTCAAAGACAGCGCACATGTGATCACCAATGACGGCGTCATGGAGAAGAGGGCCCCCGGCACGCCCGACTGGCAGCCGGTCGGCAGGCCCGATCCGGAAGAGCGCGTGTGGCGGTACACCACGTTCGATCCGCAGCACGAGAAGGACGTGATGCAGAACAAGCGTGAACGCAAACGCTTCCGGGATGTCACACTGCCCGCTGGTCTGGAAGGGTGGTACAACCCCGGGTTCGATGACAGCAAATGGAGGAGTGGCAGAGCTCCGATCGGCAAGGGCGTCTGGCCGTATCCCAGAAACACCCGCGATGTGACGGTCAAGAACGTGTCGGACTGGGGCGGCGGCGAGTTCATCCTGATGCGCACGACCTTTGAGGTCGACAACCTGGACTACGAACAGTTTCGCCTCAGCATACTGTCGCGCCAGGGATTCCACGTGTACCTGAACGGGCACAAGATTCACACCTACATCTGGTGGAAGGACGCACCCTACTACCGAAGTATCGTCCTCGAGCCAAGGTACGTCGCGCACCTGAAGAAGGGCGTCAACGTCTTGGCAGCGTATTCCAACGTTCACTATGACGGAGCTCAACAGCCCTATGCATCCATAGACCTGGCGATCGAGGGTCTCCCCACGGACGCCAGGGAGTACGTAAACAGTGCAGAGCATATGCGGAAGAGAATGGACACGGTGTTCACGCGCCGCGAGCAGCAACTGCTGAACGGCGCGTCGAACGCCGCGTACCACTACATGGGCAGCGCCAAGATGATGGGCCAGATCGGCAAGGCCTTCGCCGAGGCCATGCTCAAGAGGGAGAGGACGTCACGGCATGAGTGAGCCACCGCATATCCTGATGATTATGGCGGACCAGTTGACGGCCAAGGTCCTGTGTGCCTACGGCGCGGACAGAGCCGCCAAGACTCCGAATCTGGACCGGCTGTCTGCAGAAGGCTACGTGATGGAGAACGCCTACTGCCCCTTCCCGATCTGCGCCCCCTCCAGGCAAGCGATGTTGACCGGAAAGCTAGCCAGCGAAATCGGGGTCTACGACAACGGGGCCGAGTTCTGTTCAGCTCATCCGACGTTCGTACACCACCTGCGGAACCGGGGGTACTACACGGCACTGAGCGGCAAGGCTCACTTCGTCGGAGCGGACCAGCTGCATGGATACGAAGACCGCCTGACTACGGATGTCTACCCCGGTGACCTGGCCTGGACGCCTCGCTGGGATGAGAACGCCGAGGTCTACCCTTTCGAGGACTCAGGTAAGACCGGGATCAAAGCGTTGACCCTATCCGGCCCCGTCGCGACCAGCTTGAACATCGAGTTCGATGAAGAGGTCTGTTACGCCGCCAGGAAACGTCTCCGGGACTGCGCCAGGTACCGCAAGGGGCAGCCGTTCTTCCTCAACGTTTCTTTCGCGTCCCCCCACGACCCGTATCAATCAACGCCGGAGTTCTGGGACCTCTATACGGACGAGAAAGCCGGGATGCCGGCACAGCCCAGCATCCCCTACGAAGAGCAGGATCCCCACAGCCGCCAGCTCTATCGGCATATCGGTAAGGTCGACTGGGAGCCTGACGACGACACGATCGTGAGATCCCGGCGGGGCTACTACGCTGCCGTGAGTTTCGTGGACCATCAGGTCGGACTGCTGATGCGGGCGCTCAAGGAGTGCGGGTTCCACGACAACACGATCGTCATCTTCACCTCGGACCACGGCGACATGCTGGGCGAGAAGGGCATCTGGTTCAAGCAGACCATGTACGACCAGGCCGTCCGCGTTCCCTTGCTCTTCTGGGGGGCGAGGTGGATCGCGCCGGGTAGGACGCGTGACAACGTCTCCCTGCTCAACCTCTTCCCGACGATCCTGGAGTGCGCGGGCGGTTCCACGGGTGACTGCCGGGAAGAGAGCCTCTGGCCGCTCTTGACCGGCAGGAGCACGAAGACTGCTGACTGCATCTACTGCGAGCACACAGATGCCAATGCCCTCTGTCCGATCCTCATGGTCAGACGCGGCCCCTACAAGTACATCTACAGCGAGAAGTGGGGATCCCAGCTTTTCGATCTGGCAGCCGATCCTGACGAGAAGGTGGACCTCGTCGATGACCCCGCCATTGCGGATATCCGGGCTGAGCTGCACAGTCTGGTTCTGGAGCGCTGGGCAGATCCCGGAGCGCTGAGGGACCAGATTGTGCAGGACCAGAACCGCAGGCGCTTCGTATGGCAAAGCCTGACTCAGGGCAAACGGCCGGTGTGGGATTACCAGCCCTACGAAGACCAAACCCGCAAGTACGTGCGCTCCGACAAGTTCCTTCTTGATGCAGAGTCCGACAGCATTCTTCCGTTGGGCGATGGATAGGTGCCTTGGGGACAACAAGCTCTCCGCCCAGCGGCCAGCAGGGGCGCAAGGAGAACCGCATGATGAGAACATCCCAAGTGGTACATGTGGTGAGTTGCCATGCGGAAGGTGAAGTTGGCGATGTGATCGTCGGCGGAGTCGCGCCGCCGCCCGGCGACACGATCTGGGAGCAGCGTTGTTTCATCGAGAAGGATGATCGTCTGCGGCGCTTTGTGCTCAATGAGCCGCGCGGGGGCGTTTTTCGGCACGTCAATCTGTTGGTGCCGCCCAAGGATCCCCTTGCGCAGGTCGGCTGGATCATCATGGAGCCCGCTGATACGCCGCCGATGTCGGGGTCGAACTCGATCTGCGTGGCGACCGTGGTGCTCGACACTGGAATCGTTCCCATGGCCGAGCCGGAAACAGAGCTGCTGATGGAAGCGCCGGGCGGTTTGGTCAAAGCGCGGGCGCTCTGTCGTAATGGCAAGGCGGAGCGAATCACGATCACCAACGTGCCTTCGTTTGCTGACAAGCTCGCGGCGCCGCTGGAAGTGGAAGGACTCGGCACGCTCACGGTCGATACAGCCTATGGCGGCGACAGTTTCGTAATCGTCGATGCGAAAGCGTTGGGATTTGAAATCGTGCCGGACGAAGCCGCCGAGCTTGTGGCGACCGGCATGAAGATCACCGCCGCGGCCAACGAGCAGCTCGGATTTCAACACCCCGTACATCCCGAGTGGAAGCACATCTCGTTTTGCCAGTTCGCCGGCCCGCTTGCGGAGGAGAATGGCGAACTGGTGGGGCCGAACGCCGTGTGCGTACGCCCCGGCAAGATCGACCGGTCACCAACCGGCACAGGTTGTTCGGCTCGGATGGCGGTTCTGCATGCTCAGGGACGAATGCAGGCCGGGGGCCGTTATCGAGCGCGGTCGATCATTGGCTCCGAGTTCGAATGTGGAATCGACTCGTTGACTTCGCTGGGCAAAACGGATGCGATCGTGCCGACTGTTTCGGGCCGAGCGTGGATCACGGGAACGCATCAACTCATGCTCGACCCGGACGACCCGTGGCCCGAAGGCTATCGGATCGCCGACACGTGGCCGGTCATATGAGGAAGCTCCTCTTGACTTTGAAAGACGCCGACCATGCGTGATCTCAACCAACGTTGCGAGCGTGCCTACGCGGCCGCAACGGCGGAGGGACGGGCGTTGATGAAACAGGAGCATGGTCGCCGCCGTGCCCGTGGACGGCAATCAACAGCGCCGGCGAGTCGAATGGAGAGAAGGAGAATGACCACAAAAGACCGAGTTGCCGCCGCACTGCCACTTGTCTCCATCGTGTTGACGTTCGTCTTACTTCCTGCCCGCGCGGACGCCCCTGCACCGGATGCCAAGGAAGAAGTGCCGAACAAAGCCCACTGGGATCCCGTCATCAAGAACATCGAAGGGTGGACCGTTCACGTCGACCCGAAGTTGCTCGAAGGCGAGCACGCCGAGGCGGGGGGCCGGGCGCTGACGATGCTCGCCAATCACTTGCAGCGCATCGCGATACTGATGCCGAAAGACCGCCTCGAAAAGATGCGGAAGGTGGCGATCTGGATCGAGCACGACCATCCCGAAATCAACGCGGAACCCGGACCGTACCACCCCAGCGTCGGCTGGCTCACCGCGCGAGGCTACGATGCCCGACTGGCGAAGAAGGTGCACATCACGCGGGCGGCGTCGCTACTGTTGCGACACCATATGATCAAACATCCCGCCGTCATCCTGCACGAGTTGGCCCACGCGTATCACGACCAGGTCCTCGGCTTCGATGAGCCGCGTATCAAAGCGGCGTACGACAAGGCGATGAAGGCCGGCCTCTACGACAAAGTGCTGCTGTACACCGGCCAGAAGGTCCGCCATTACGCGGCGACCAATCACAAGGAGTACTTCGCCGAAGGGACCGAGGCCTACTTCTACCGCAACGACTTCTACCCGTTCGTGCGGGCGGAACTCAAGGAACACGACCCGGTGCTGCATGATCTGCTGGAGGACATCTGGGGCCTGATGAAGTAACCTCGCGAGCTTGCACGCAAGGAGAACCACACCATGATGACATGCAGGAAAACCGGGCAGGCCTCCGGAACGACGACGGACGGGCGCGGGGCAGCTTCGGATCCGCGTACCACATCCCGGTCGATGACAGGCCCCAAACCCGTGACCCCGTCGACGACGCCCCTCCGGACCGGGCAGGTTCCGGTCAGCAGACCATACCGCGACGCGGTACAGGTCGAACCCGGCGAATGCGCATCGGTGAAACGCGACCCCTTTCTCGCCAACCGGTCGATGTGCGGCGTGGGAATCTTCGACTGCGGATTATTGACCGTGCAGTCACCGTAGCCCATGTCGTCTGCATAGATGACGACGATGTTGGGCTTGTCGGCCGCATAGGCTGCCGCAGGCCCGAAGGCCAGGCTTAAGGCCAGCACGATGAGGCTGTTCTTAATGAGTCTTCTCATGGGTCGGGTTGCCTTCCTTTAGCAGTTGTGACTTAGATGCACCTTCGCCGCCTTCTCGTGAGACCCTCCAGTTTTCGCCCGAGTGGATCACTTTTGGGTCAGTCGGGTCGGCTCCCAGGCCAAGAGGCCGAGCGCCTGGATGTGTCGGCGGGCCGTCTCGACGTTGGAAGCGTCGGCGTCCAGACCCTGGACCGAGTACCCGAAACTCCCGCCGCGAAACCCGGATTGAAGGCTGTTGCTGAACGGCCATTCGAGCGGTCGATTATTGTCCTTTGCGCCAGGCGTCCAGTTCGCCCGGTTTGCAGAACCCAACCGACCAGGCATCGCCGCTCAAGGAACCGATGGGGAACTGCATCTCGGTGCCCTTGAAAGCCACCGGCTGCGGCGGGGTGAAAGCAAACGCCAAGTTCCATTTCGCGCCGGGGAAAGCCAGTTCGGCGGCGGCGATCTTGAGGTCCGTTCCCGGTTCCGCCTCCACGTCCTTGCCGCCGGCATCCACCGCAATGATGCGCGCCCAGGTGGGCGCTCTGTGCGGGGAGAGCCACCCGCCCGGCACGGTGAAGTACGTCGGGTCGAACCGGGTCCACCCGGCATCCATGCGGATAGTGATGCGGTCGGACTTGAAGTTCATCCGGTACCGGCAGTCTCCGTAGGCGCTGGGCGCTCCCGTCAGGGCCGCGGGGACGGGCGACGGCCAGGTAGAGTTGTTCGTACAGCCGTCGAACAGCCAGGGCTTCTTCCCATCGGAGAAGGTGAACAGTGGGTTGCCGTCAAGACGTACGGCGCCGTCGTCATCGGCTATGTAGCGGGTTAATCCGCTATCCATGTCCATGTTGGCAATGTATTGCGGCGCGCTCACCCGGAAGACGTTGCGTTCGGGGTGCCGGTAGACGTATTCCAGGACGGAATTGACCACGAGGTGGAAGGGCAAAGCCGCGGTGCGGATATCCTGCGCGGCTTCCCCGGTACGATACCGGACGCGGTACGGGATGAGCCGTTTGCCCTGGGCCGCATCCTTGCCAGCGATGAATGTGATGTGCACGGGCGCCGTCGCGCCCGGCGCGAGCGGTCCGAACTGCGGCGCCGCGGGCTCGACCCTCACCCCCGCCGGCAGATCGAAAGCCAGGGCGCCGGTGATGCGCTGCTCAAGCGTGTTCTTTACGGTGAAGGTCATTGCCCGACGTGCTCCTCGTGCGAGGCGTACGACGGCGGTATCCGAGGCTACGGGGAAAGGGCACTCCGGTTCCACGTGTGCGGTCTGCGCCTTGGGCAGGGCCCCCAAGACCAGGTAGCCGCCTTCCACCTTCGCGCGGGCCGGCTTGCCATTCAAGGTAAGCGCCGCCTTGGCGCTCGGAAGACGGAAGGCGGTCCAGCCCCCACGTCCCGTCACTGTGCCGTCCCGGCGCACGCGCAGGTAGCCGTAGTCCCTGAAGGCGACGCGCATCTCCGGGTTGTCGGCCGCAGCCAGGACGTGCTCGGGCGTGCCCGGCTGCGGCCCGAAGGAGACGGCGGCGTAGTCGGTGAAGTCGGCGGCGTCCACGCGGACCAGAACAGCACGATCGGATTGTGCCAGTTTGGTGACCGCGGTGATCTGTGGCCTGGCCGCGTTGGCATAGGGCTCGTGGGTGGCGGCGAAGACCGTCTCTCGGACGGCTGCCCGCCGGGCAATCAGCATGCCCAGCGGATCAAAGGTGCGGTTCACTGATTTCCCCAGTTCGATGCCGGAAATGCCGTGGGTGACCAGCGTCTTCGGTTCGCCAGCCATGGTAACGCGGGCGGCGGCGGTGTGGTCGTACCACTGGGGGCCGAAGTTCCCCTTCCGGCTGCCCGGCTCCTCCCGGATGACGAAGTCCAGCGACCAGGGCCCATCGGTGGTCATCGCCCGCCGGTTGCTGACCGGCCAGAAGCGCCTGCTCAACGCATTCGAGGGTTTGAACGTCCCCGGGTGCGCGGGCCGCGGCATGCCGAAACTGTGCAGCAGATAGTCGTAGATGCGCGGTGTCGGGCTGGCGGCGTGAAAGACGTCCAGCAGGTACTCGCGGGTCAGCAGCAGCGCGCGCGTCTGGTCGACCTTCTCGAAGACGCCGGAGGCCGAGACGGCCAGGTATTTCACCTCCGGGCTGAAGACGTGCCGGACGTGGCAGGGGCGCGCCCGCGTGTCCCCTTCATCGACCATGAGCGTGTTGTGGGCGATGGTGTTTCGCGTCCAGCCGATGTCGGCATTCTCGTACTGGATCGCGTTGTAGTCGGGATAGAGCAGGCGGCCCGCCCCGTGAAAGATGATGCTGAACTTGTCGGCATGGTCGTGGCCGTAGCCCTTGGTCATGAGCGCGAACACCACCGGCGCGTTGCTGGTCCAGTAGGCCGGAGACTCTTCCGCGCGCAGGATCGCCAACCCGAAGTCGGGCCAGATCTTCGAGGGCGCCGCGGGGAACTCGACCTTCTCCGGCAGGGGGCGCCGGTCGATGAGCGAGGGCCTGTAGTCCGGGACCATCGCGATGAACGGCGCCAGGCGCGGGTCGCCGGAAGCGTTGTACGCCGCGACCAGGGCCCGGGTCCCGTCGATTGCCGGGCCGGCCGGGTTGACCAAAAACAGGTCGTGTTTCGCATTCGTGGCGCCGTCGCCGTACGTGGCGACGCGAATCTGGCCGCGCCCGAAGCCGGTGCGCTCGATGGGGTAGGCGGTGTCGATGTAGTAATCCATCAATCCCTTCGGGCTTCCGCCGTTCGGCGCTTTGGCGGTCCACCAGTCCTTGCCGTCGTACAGCGCGCGGTAACGGGAGACCATGCCCATGCAGTAGATATCGGTATGCACGAAAGGATAGGTTGGGGCCTCGTGCCACGGGCCGCCGTCCTTCAGCATGTTGTTGAGCGCAGGGAAGTACCCGCCGTTCCGGGAACCCGGTTTACGGTAAGAGCCCCACTCGATCATCTCGCGATTCTGAAGGGCCAGGCCGGCAAACGCCACGATGGACGTGGGCTTGAAGACCAGGTTGGGGGTCTGGGTCCAGCGGTCCATGCATCGCATCTTGAAATGCATGAAGGCGATGATGCCCTCCTGGATTTCCCGGCGGGCTGCCAGCTCCAGCCCGTTATGCACCCAGTCGAACGCGATATAGGGGGTGAAGTCCGTATCGTAGAAGACATCGCTCAGGTGGGGCACGCCGGCCTTGAAGAATTCAGGGTTGTCGAGCGCGCCCCGGGCGCGCCGGGTCGTTCCGGAGTCGGCGCCGAACTTCCCCAGCAGCCACTTCTGTGCGATGGGCGCGTAGACCGGGTCCCCGTCCAGGGCATGCAGGAACGCGGCCAGAAAGCCGTCGCCCTTACGGGCTGACGCCTGAATACGGGCGTAGTCCGCCTTGGCCCACTCCTGTGTGGCGATTGACTGTCGAATGCGTGCTCGTTCCTCGGCGGGCATGAAGAACGGGCGAGCGTGCGCGGGGGTGTCATTCGGCTGCGCCGCACTAATCGTCTCGCAGGTCAGCGTCAGGATCAACAGGGCGATCACGACGTGCGATGAGCCGTTGGTCGGCATGGGCCGTTTCTCCTTCCGCGCAATACGCGAAAAGCCCGGTCGCGGCGTTCGTGCCGCACGCTCGACCGCCGCTTTCATCGCGAGCCGCTGCTTCAGGGGCGGGGCGCGCGACGGGTCAGTCCCTCGCGTCCTCGGCCTTCTTGAGGAACGCCTCGAAGGTCCAGGTGTGGTAGAGGAAGCGCTGCCGGGCCGCCGGGTTGTCGGCCATCTCGGCCAGCGCCTTCTCGCGCAGCGCCTTCAGCCGACGCACAATATCCGGCGTCCAGACTCTCGGGAAGAGCGACCGGGGCACGTACCATCCGCCGCGTATCTTCACGCGGCGGCTCTTCCACTGGCCGTCTTCCCAGAGGTCGCACTCCAGGCGGAGGAGTTCGCGCACCGTGCCGCCGGCCTTGCCGTAGAGCCGCCGGCACATTTCGTCGAGGACAGCGTCGACGTCCAGATCGGGGTTCCACAGGACCTTCATCCAGACGTAGAGCGTCGGGGCGGTGGTGGTCCACTCACCGAGGTTCTCGCCGTTGATGAACGTGCCGGCGGAGACGCCCCTGACCGCTTTGTGGAAATCGCGCACCACGTGCGGGTACTGGTGTGGGCCGTAGGTCCAGCCGACGCAGTAGTCCCAGACGGTGACGGGGACGCACGCCTTGGTCCGCCAGGCGCGCAGGCGGTCGACGGCCTCCTCGAAGTTCGCGGCCTGCGCGTTCAGGGCCATCGGGTAGGTGGTCATGGCGGCCATGATGACGAGGTTGTCGGGGTAGTCCACTTCCTTGGGACATTCCTGGTAGTTCCAGTAGGGCAGGTAGATCACCTTCTTGTCGGGCCAGCGCTGCTTGACGGCCTCGCACATGCGCTTGACGAACAGCGCCATGATCAGCGAGGCCCCGTCTATCCGATCCCCACCAGCCTTGGCGACTGTTTCCCGGCAAGCGGGGCAGCGACAGTCCAGCGCCGAATCGGCGGGCGAAACGGTCACGCAGGTGGACGTGACCCAGGGACGGCCCCCGCCGCCCTTGCTCCAGACGTGTTCGCAGCCCTCCAGCAGATACGCCAGCGCCTCCGGTGAACTGTAACACAGCATCCTGACGTTGCGGGTACCGTCCTTCTTGACCGCAAACATTGCCTTGTGTGCTTCATGCCACTCCGCCGGGCGGTTGCCAAGGCCCTGCGGCTGGTGGACTTTGATCTTGTAGGGCCAACTGCATCCGCCGCGCACCAGCGGCAGATAAGTGCGCATGTTGACCGCCTCAACCCCGTCGGGGATGGCGCCGGGCGGGAAGGGAAGGGATTCCTTGTCAGACGAGCATGCTTTCGTCGGGAGTTTCCAGCCCTGTGGCGGATGGTACTCCCGCAGGCGGAAGACGGGGTGATCGCGGTAGTGCGCAGGGGGGATGACTAGCGATTCGCTGCGGGGGACGCATCGCCCGCCGAGTTCGGCCGGCCAGTACCAGCGCACGCCGACAAAACGCTCGAGGAAATCCGCCACGGCCCAAGCCGTGCCCTCGTTGCTCCAATGGGCCCACCGGTCGCTCCCCGGCGGCAGCGGTTGCGTGCTGCCCACGAGGTAGACGCGGTGGGGGGCGGTCTTGACGACGAAGCCCTCGATGGGAATCTTCGTCGCATCGATGCCGGTCCGGCGCGATTCGGCACAGTCGCCGATGACGATGGCAGGCCGGTCGGGGGGCGGAGGCTCGGCGACCCGTTCGAGCGTAGCGCCGGTGCCGAGTCGGACCGCCTCGACCAGTTCGTCGAGGAGCCGTTTGAGACTCGCGCTGCGGTCGCCATCGGCTACGTGGACCGCGGCCCGCGCGCGTCCGTCGCGCACGAGTTCGACGGGTGGGTGTGCCGGCGCCTCCATCCGGCTCACGGGCGTCAGGTCGCGCGGCTGAAGTTCATCCGCGGCCGACACCGGCAGCGCTGTCGCCGTCGCCAAGGCCGAGAAGGCAAGGAGTCGTTTCATGGGTCGCTTCCTATTTCTTTCCGATGCCACCGGGTCGCTTTGCCTTCTTCCGCGGTCCCATGATGGGTGTTCCCACCCCCTCATCTACTTTGCCAGGACGAACCGCGGATACCGCGTAATGTTCTGGCCGCCCGCCAGGCGCGGAGGCCGGCAGGTAGAGGTTCACGCGCCGGAACCCGGCGCGCGCGGCGGTGCCCGGCTTCGGCCTGCGCTGCCTGCCGTGCTCGGCAAAGACGTTGTCCAGCCCCCGCCCAGCAGCGATGTGGACGCGGACGCAAACTCCAGCGGACCAGAGACAGAGCGCTTGCCCGCGACCATCTTGACCGTGACCGGGTGACAGATCACCTCCACGCGGCGTTCCTTGGCGTCGATGCGCAACCGGGTTCCGGGGATGAGACCGTTCCGTCGCTGGCCACCGCGAACTTGATGCCGAACGGACGAAGTGTGTGCCGGCCTTCGGCCAGGTCGAGCGTGGCCGAAGCCTTCCGGTCGAGGCGGAAGGTCATCAGATCCTCGGGGCGCACCGTCTGGCCCGCGCCGGTAAGTCCGCGCATCTCGCTGTCAAGAACCCGGTCCGCCAGCGCTGTGCTTTTTCCACTTGCCTCCGCCAGGAGCCTCTGCGACGCCGACCAGTACTCGAGGATGGGCGTCTCGTCCACGCTCAGACCGAACGGCCAGGCCGTGACGCCCCAGCCCCCGAAGGGCGACACCCAGAGCGCCTGGCGATCCTCGATCGAGACCGTCTTTCCCTCGGAGGCGGTCACCAGCGCGATCGTGACATGAGCGGCCGAGGCCACCCCGAGCAGCGCCGCGGCGCCGAGCAGCGCGGCCATCGGTTGTTCCGCCTTCATGTATCCATCTCCTTTGGGGTCGCCTACGGCTTCTCGATGGTGAACGCGCAGCGCCCCCCCCGGCAGCTCGATGGTGAGAAGCAGTTTCGCGAAGAATGTTGGAGCCCGCTTCATCTCGCTATTGAGCCCTTCCGGTTGTTGGGGTCTTCGGCGGGGCAATCATCAGCGCCTCGATCTCCGCGGCCAGCCGCTTCGGATCTCCGGCGATTCTCACATAGGCATGTTTCCCGGACGGGTCCGCCTGCCATGTGGTCAGTCCTTCGGCATCGACGGACACGCGGCCCCCGGAAATCATCTCCCAGGAGTCTGGCGAGGCGCCGCGGACAGCGAACAACGCTGCCGCCTGGTCATAGCTCGGCTGGCCGCCCTGGATGGACGGACGGCCGCGATGCCGCCGAAGCTCGTAGGCACGCCGGACTGGATTGCTGCCCGGCGTGTGCTTGAGCTTCTCCCCGGTGATCAGGACCTGCCCCACCTCGAAGCCATGCCAGACGATTTCGCCCGGCCACTCCGCCGCGACAACCCGCGCCGCGTCGGGATGGGTGGCGATGTTGGTCCGCGCCCTCTTCGATACAGGGAACTCGCCTCCCATCGCGACCAAGCGGCGGACCTTGGCGCGCACTAGTTGCGGCTCGCGCCGCCACAGTGTGGCCAGGTTCGAGAACGCACCCACGCTGCAAATGGTCACGCTGTCGTCAGGTTGCGCCTTGAGCACGCGCCGGTAGATGTCCAGGGCGTCCGGCGCGCGGTCGTCGGGCCCGCTGTTGCTCGGGAACTCGTCGCGCAATGCGGCCGTGTACGGGCTGGTCCGTTGCAGCGCGGTGGGCTTCTTCTTGCAGGTACCGACCGGGATACCCGGCCGCCCGTAGTAGGTGTTGATGGTGTCCACGGCGGCAGCCGACGCGTTTGCGAGGTCTTTGCGGTTGGTCACCACGGCAAGCAGTTCGCACTCGCCGAGATCGGCCAACGCGTGCAACAACCCAAGCGCGCCCGCGTCGTCGCAATCGCCTGACATATCGGTATCGAGAATCACCTTGACCGGTCGGGCAGCCATCACCTCCCTCTTGACGGAGTCAGGTTGAGGAAACAGCTCTCGGATCAGCCTGATGGAATCGCGAGCGGTGTGCATGAACGAGTGTCCTCCCTCTTCCGGAAGATGCTCTGCGGGCAGTTTGTACCACGATTGAATTGTGAAGCAGTCAGGGAATACACCGTCCCTTCGCAGACGCCGAATGTAGGCGAGAGTCTCGTCGTGGAAGAGGCGGCTCCCCAGCGCAGCTTCTCCTGCCACGCGTTGCGGATTCGTGTCGTAGTTGACGACCAGCCAGAACTCGATGTTCCGTTCTTCGCACCATCGCTGGAGGGCGTTGAACTTGGCCACGTTGTTCACCCGCCGCGACGGGTTGGCACGGTTTCTCGTAGCGCGGTAGTAGTTCAGAGGACAGTCCACTTCGACGAAGTCAAAACGGGTCCCCTTCCTGCGGGCGGCCTGGTGGACGACCTCCAAAGCGTCGCGGTAGTGCACGCCGCTCCGGTGCGTCCAGGTCCCCAGCATTCCCGGGTGCTCCGGACTGTAGTGCCAGTTGGGGAGATTGGTGATCAACCCGATGCGTGTGCCAGGAAAGGCCTTCCGGCATTCACAGAGGAAAACGGCGATGGCCTCGGCGGCCTGTTCCAAGGACAGACTGCCGTTGTCTCCGCGGTCACAGCCCATCAGTCGGCGGATGGGGCCGTCCAGGTGCAGGGCGCGGAGTTTCAGCCCGCGGTGTCCCAGCCAGGCGTGCATCGCCTTGGCGCGCTTCGCCGCTGTCTTGCCTTCTCCTACCCCTCCGTCAGCCCGGAAAGCCCCGAACTCGGCGTCAGCCGCGATTCTGTGCTTCTTCATGAAGGCTGCGAACGAATCGACTGGCAGAGGGCTGGCCCAGTCAGGAGGCGCCGCCTGCGGCGAGTAGACCTTGTAGAAATCGATGTTCCTGCGAACCTCGTCCCAGTCATCGACGCGCTCGGCGAACAGGGGCGCCGTGGTTGTGGTGATATGTGAGGGCGCGATGCCGATCTGATAGGGCTTCGGGGCCAGCGGTGGCCCCATCGCTCTATTCGGGTCGTCCTCTCGCCCAGCCCCCAATGCCAAGCCAAGGCCAATGCAGACGGCGCATCCCACTCGTACGAGCTCCAGCAGTTCTCGTTTCACCTCCGGCTTTCCTTTCTACTGCTCACTCTCCAAAGCCCGTTGTATCCTGGTTGTCGTCGGATTGCCGCAGCCTGTCACGGCTTTTCGATGGTGAACTCCGAGTGCCCGTCCGGCAGTCCGACGGCGAGGATGCCGTTGGGCGAGTTGCGCCTTTCGCGTTTGCCGTTCAGGGTAAGGACAAGGTCGCTGGTCCACTCCCGCCCGAGGAGCAGGTAGATGTCACGCTGCGGCCCCTCGGCGGTGCCGGCGAACCCCGTAGCCGTCTGCGCGATCGACACGGGGCCTTTGCCGAAGACGCCGATCTGGCGGCAGCGGATCTCCGTCCCGTCGACCAGGGACACGCTCACGCGCCCGTCCCGGAGGCGGGCGACCCCGCACTGCCCGGTGAAGCGAAAACCGTCCTCCTGTGCCGAGACCGCGCCGGCGGCGGCGACCACGTAATCGACCGCCCGCCCGCCCGGAGAAGTGAGCCGGAACGCGCTGGGCGAACCGAGCGGTTCGACGGTCGGCGGCGCCATCGCCATGTCACGGGGGTAGATCACCACGGCCCAGTCCCGCCCGGCCGGCTGGCGGGCGGACACGGCCCATGCGTACGCGCCCCCCTCGCCCTTCGGAATGGGCGCGACCGCGATCTCCGGCGCGGCCGGAGAGAGAAAGATCAGATCGGTTGCCACGCCGTAGTTCGGCGAATCGATGGGCGGCAGCAGCAGCCGGTTGGTCTCCCCGCCCGCTCCCACCTGCGGCTTGCCGCAGAAGACGGGCAGGTTGATCTGGCTGGCCGCCGGACCGTAGACGATGTCCTGAAGGACGAAGTAGTCGGGCACGTCGAGCGTCGGCGATTTCACCAGCAGGACCTGCCGCCGGCTGCCGCCCTGCGTCATCCCCGGCTCGGGCGGCCCGGGCAGGAACGGCCCGACCGGGATGTCGGCCGCCACGAAGTCGGCCAGCGGGCTGGTCGAGAATTCGACCACGTCCCCGCGACGGTGCGTCTTGCCGTCCGCGAACGTGATGATCGGATGGTATTCCTCCCGGTAGTAGTCTCTTCCGTGCAGCGCGTCGAGGATGATGGGTACGCCGCGCCCGAACAGGTGAATGCCGCCTTCATCGGGATGATGGTGCGAGTAGATGCGGCTGGCCTTGATCGCGAGGAAGGTTTCCTTTTCGGACGGAAAATGGTTGCGCAAGACGGCGCCGAACCCCTGCAATCGCCGGCTCCCGAGCGCGGGCACGCGAGGGGCGACAGTCGGATCGGCAATGAGCAGGTGCGGCACCACGCCCATATGGGTCGCCGGCTTTGCGCCGCAGGTTTGCCGCCACGCCCAGGCGGACTCGCCGGCGAGCTGCGGGTTGGCATCCTTTAGAATCCCGGTCTGGCCGCCGTGTTCCAGGCACGCGTTGTTGCTGAAGCCGTGGTCGCCGACGGGCGGGATGCGGCGGAGCCGGTCCTGGGGCTTGATCGGCTCGGAAGCCGTGTAGGCGGCCAGTTTCGGCTGGGGCGGGGTGAGGATCTCGATCCAGAACCGGCAGGCCGCCTGGTAACGCGGGTGCGTGGCGGCGTCGAAAATGCCGTTGTGCTTGAGCGCCCCGAGCAGCACGGTCAACTGTCTCCACGTCCACAGGTAGTAGTTGGCGATGTTCTCCTCGCCCGCCCCGTCCGGGCTGATGTAGTAGGTGAGCTCCTTGTCCAGTTCGCCCAGCGTGTACTCGATCCACTGCTTGGAGTTCGGATGGTCGGGGAGCACCAGCGCCATCAGGCCCACGGCGAGATACAGGTCGCTGCCGAAGTTCGGCAGGTAGGAGGTGCGTTCCTGGTTCCAGGCATACTGCCAGTAGTCGCCGTCGGTAACCACGGAGGTGAGGAAGGCCATTTCCCGACGCGTCCTGGCGACCTGCGCCGGGTCCAGCGTGGCCGCATTGTAATCGAGTGCCTCGGCGACGCCGCGCATGGGCCGCACAATGGAGATGCTCTGCACGAAGCCGCTGTATCCCACCCGCAGCAGCAAAGCCACCATGTTGCCGCCGGTGTGGGCGCCGACGCCTCCGACCGTCTGCGCTCCGCCCTCGCCGGTCAGCAACTCCTTCACCTTCGGCAGGTAGGGCTTGAACGGCTCGTGCGCCTCGATGCGTTTGAGCAACGCTTCCGCCTGGTCGGGCGAGAAGAAAAGGCGCGGCTCTTGGGGGAGCCGCTGCTCCCAGTCCAGATGCCAGTCCTTGACCTTATCCAGCGGCAGGTCGCAGACCTTGGTGCGGAGATGCGCCAGATACGGATAGGCCGTCTGGCGGGAGCCGGGATACCGCAACTGAGTCCATTCCCGCTTATCGCCGACGGCCAGCAGCCAGTGCCGGACGGCGCGGGCCACCGGGATGCGAAAGTAGGCGTGCTCGCCCGGCTCGTCCACGAAGTGGATCTCGGCGTTCACGCCCGGCGTGAGGTGATGCGGGTTGATGGAGGCGTCGGGATATTCCCAGTGGGCGGCGTCGCGACCCACGATGGCGATCAGGTCGTTTTTCCTCTCGTCCGTGGAGAACGTGCCGAGCCACGGGCCATCGACCGAGGGGAAGACGGGGCGGATCGCCGTCCACACCTTCACCTCGTCGTGCTTCAGCGGGTCCTGGGCGAAGCCGTAGCAGAACGTCTCGGGGGTGTAGCAGACGTCCGGATCGAAGTTCTCTTTCATCAGAATGCGGAGTTGGTCGGCCACGCCCCAGCGGGTGTAGCATTGGCCGTGGGCCATGTGCCCGCTTTCTCCGCACAAGGGCTGGGGCAGTTCGGCCAGGCGCAGGAGGAAGTTGTTGCGCTCCGTGACGTAGGCGTAGGGATGGTCCACGACCATCTTCAGATCGAGTTCGTAGAAGCGGTCGCCGTCGAACTCGAAGCGCACGCGATAGCGTTTCCACAGCGGTCCCTGCTCGGCGAGTTCGCTCGTCCATCCGAGCAGTTTCGCGTCGGTGACGAAGCGGCTCGTGCCGCGCCAGACGCCGTCCGGCCCCTTGAAGCCGCGCAAGGGGCCGGGCACGGTGGCCGCCTCCACCGGCGTATCGAAACGCTTCTCGCCGGCAAGACGCACGCTGAAGAGGCTGTTGGTCACCTCAAACGTCTCGGCCTTCAGGTCGGTTTCCTTCAGCGCGGCCGCGGACCGGCTCGCACTGGCGAACGTGCCGGGATCCCACAACACGGTGTAGTTGCGCGCGCCCATGGCCGGCAGTTCATCGACGAAGAAGGCGATCATCGCCGACCTGACGAATTGCCGTTGCTCGTCGTGGAAGACCATCTCCGAGAGTTGGAACGGCAGTTCCTTTCCGCGCTCCACATCGTACAGCCGGATGGAGTTGGGCGTGGCCTGCTTCGCGGGGAAGTCCAGGCGATACGTGACGAGTTCATCGACCCATCGGTGATCGAGCACGTCCGTGAGGCGGATGTCGCGCGAGAACTGCCGGCCCTTGCCATCGGCAAGCTCAGGGGACTTCGCCAGCGCCGGCAGCGTCAGGCATTGCCAAGCGAGCATCAGGGCCGTCAGGGCGTGCTTCATCTCTCTCTCCTTCAATCTCCGCCTCGCGGTGGCCCCATGCACAGCACATGCCCGTCGGCGAGCGAAAGGAAGAGCATGCCGTTGGCGGCGGCAAGCCCGTCCCACGCGGGCGGCGCTTCGAGCGTGTACTGGGCGAGTTTCTCTCCGGTGGCGGCGGACGCCGCCCACAGGATGCCGCCCATTCTGCCCTCATAGGCTTTCGCCAGATCGCCCTCCGGGAAGGCAACAGGAGTTCCGGCGACGAAAAGCACGTCGCCCGCCAGCGCGATCGCCTTGCCCGTGAGGGGAATGGAAGTGCCCCAGAGCTTCTCGGATGCGATGATTCGCGACTTTTCGCTCCTTCCGGCCTTCCCCGTCGTCACCGGGCTGCTGTACTTCCCCGCGTACAGCGTATAGCCATTCGTCCGAGGATCGAACAAGGGGTGGCGACCGGGCGTGTAGCCCCGCACCTCGTAGAAGCGATCGCCGTCCATGACGAGGATGTCGCCATGCACACCGCCCGCGCCCGTGGGAATGTCGTAGTACAACGCGGTGTCGATGGTCCAGAACGAGCGATGGTGGGGGACCGCCGTGAGCAAGCCGTGCGAAGGAATCAGGTGCGGCTGCTTGACATCCTCAGGTTTGGCCGGCGAGAGGTCGGCGTGGAAAGCCTGATGTCGAAGATAGAGCAGTTGGTCGTCGGCGACGAAGACGTCGTTTTTGAAACCCCTGATATTCCACGGCCCGGTAGTGATGGGGAACCCGCCTGCGCCGAAGGGGCCGTACAGCCGCTTCTGATGGACGACTTTGCCGGAGCGCGGATCGAGCGCGTAGAGGAAGATGCCGCCATCGGTGAAGGAATTCCTTCCCGTGGCGAAATACGCCAGCCCGTCCCGGATGAGGACGCTGCCGCAGACCGGCCACGCCGACTCCGGCTGACCATAGGCACAGATCAGCCGCCGCTCGAGCGGGAGAAACCGCCAGGCGAGCGCGCCATCGGAGGCGCGGAGGCAATAGACCGATCCGTCGCGCGACCCGAACAGACACAGACCCTGGTAGTAGGTCGGCGGCGAGTCCACGCGTCCCTCGGCGGTAAATCGCCACACGATCCTGCCATCGGCGGCGCTGAGGGCGCAGACCGCGTGGCCATCCACGTCCGCCACGAGCACCAGGCCTGCGGCAATGACCGGGGCGCTGGCGCGGGTGCCGATTCTCGCCTCCCAGCGTTTGGCCAGAGCGGCTGGGGTCTTGGTCTTCGTCGCCCCGGTCCTGGCGTTGTCGTGGCGATAGGCGGGCCAGTCGCCGGGGCGCGGGTCGCCCTTGGCCGACAAGGCAAGACCGTACGCGGGGCCCTTTCGCAGGGCGGCCACCGCGGCCACGCGAATAGGCTGGTCCGACTTGACGAGGCCCGGCTCCGCCGCCAGCGCATTCACTCCGTTCAGCATCACGTTGTTGCAGCACGAGCAGGCGACCGGCCCGACGTAGAACAGGCCGTTACACGGCAGCGGGCCAATGCCGCAGGTGCTGCGGATCCAGGGATTGGGAAACTCGGAGGCGGCGCTTAGATCCAGGAAATCGCTGCCGCCGGTCGCTGTGTTGATGTAATACCGCGTCGTGATCCGGTTCCGGTAGCAGCGGTCATGACCCATAGGGCCGGTCATCCGTTGTTCGATCTGTTTGACCGGTTTTCCGTTCTCGGGATCGAGGCCGTTAGCGCCGCCCTTCCAGTTCCGTCTCGGGGCGGGATTTGCCCCTTGCGTTGAGACAGGACACGCCGCCGTCCAGACGAGGCCGTTTGCCAGAAAAACATCCGGAGGCATCTGGCGATTGCCCCCCCTGAGGGGCACCGCCCAGAGGGCGCGGCCGTCGATCAGGCGAAATGCCCGGAGTTGCTCGCCGTCGCCGACATAGGCGGCGCGGGTCGAGAGAACGAGGGCCATGCCCCTCAATCCCCCCTTGAGGACGATGGGGGCGGCGGCGCGCCACAGCGGCTTGCCTGTCGCGCGGTCCCGGCAAACGAGTTCCTTCGTGGTCGCATAGATGACGCGGTCGCCGATCACCCCGAGCGTCGCCCCTTCGTAGTCTTTCGTGTCACCGCCCGAGATTCTCCAAAGCTCTCTCCCGGAGGCGGCGTCAATGGCCAGCACGTCGTTCCTGGGATCCTTGGATCTCTTGACGGCGGGCCCATAGGCACCGGCTTTGAACCAAAAGGCCTTCCCCCTCGACCCTCCCAGCATCGCCTGTGGTACGTCATACGGATCGCCCGTGACAACGTACAACACGCCTCGGTCATACACGAACTCCACGGTCCCCGCCGTCCGTTCGTATCGTTTCATCACGCGGCCCGTTGCCGCATCGAGCGCGGTGATCGGCGCCGAGTATCCGGGGGTGCAATAGACAACGTCCCCCACGGCGGCCAGCCGCCGCTGGATCTGCACGGGCAACGTCACGGGGCTGACGTAGATCGGCTGCCAATCCGGAAACATAGCCCGCCAGAGAATGACCCCGTTGTAAGCGTCGCGGGCCACCAGCGCCGGTCTGCCCGGCAGGGCGGGGTGCTCGGCCGAGCCAAGGTCCTCGATGGTGAACAAGCGACCTTTCGCCGAGACCATGCTGTGGAGCGAAGGCATCGCCAGGTGCGAGCGCTGCCACTGCGGCTCGCCCAGCCACTGGTACCGCCGGGGCGGACCAACGACAACGTCCTGAGCAACGGCGTTGTTGTCCGGGCCGTGAAAGTGCTGCTGCCACTCGTCGGTGCCTTCCAGTTGCGGCTTGACCGACACGGTCCATTCTCCGTCTCGCTTGACGGCCAGGACACCGTGGGGCCGGAGCACGCGCAGGAGTTCGCCTGCCGGGACCGCGCCGGCGTCCTCGCAGATGACGAGCGTCGCCAGGTTGTCGACGTACGGGAGCGTCTCTCCGTTCCAGTGCAGGACAGAAACCGGTCCATACCGTCCCATCGCGCGGATGGCCGCGCGCGCCGTTTCGACGCGTTTGGCGTCGGTCTCCAGTCCCTGAACGACGCAGTTGTCCGCCAGGCGCAGCGCCGCCGTCAGTTGCCCGTCCCCGCAGCCGACGTGGATGACCAGGCCGCCGTGGAAGCCGGCCAGAGAGGTGACCCGCTTGGCCTCATCCGCTGGGCCAGCGAAGACAGCCGGGGCCGTTGTCGCCAGCAGGATGCCGGCAACCGAAATCATCCGCAGCAGAATAGACGTGGTACGAAGAGATCTTACCTTCTGCATTATCGTGCCACTTCCACCAGTTCCAGATCGTCGAACCAGGCGGTGCCTGTGCCCTCGACGCACAGTTTGATCAGCAGGAACGGATCCCTCGGCGAGGGAGTGAAATCGACTTCCAGCCGGGTCCAGTCGTGGTCGCCGGCGAGTTTCCCGGTCCGGCGCGTGGCCTTGACGTCCTCCCAGTTGAAGAAGACGTCGTCCGCCTGCAAGTAGGCGCCGCCGTCCTTGAGCCCTTGCGTCTTTACCCAAGCCGCCAGGCGGTAGCGTTTGCTCGACTCGCCGTAGACGGCCGGCCCGCCGCCGATGGGCGATGCGGCCTTCACCTTGCCGGGCCCCGGCCCGCCGACAGCGATCGACCTCTTCCCCGAATGTGCGGGCCCTTCGGTCGCGTTGATGTGCTGCCAGATCGGCCCGTTGTACACCTTGCCGTGGGGCACGAAGGCCTCGAAGTCGTTCACCTTGTTCTGGAGAAATCCGGCGAACTTCGACTCGCCCGTGGCCGCATCCCTCACTGCGGCCATCGCTTCCAGTTCCCGCGCGACGGCATCGGGCAGAGACAGGAGCCGATATCGCGCCCGCAGGTGGTACAGCCCGTCGGACTCCTTGGCCTTGGGCGCTTTCATGACGATGTGCTGGTCATACCACTGGCTGCACGTGACCAGGAAGATCGGGCCGCTCGTCTCGAGGATTTCCACGAACGGGTTCATGTCATCTTCGGTGACGAAACCGACAAAGCCACCCGCCTGAACATCGTCCACGGGGATGTTGATGGGGTTGTGATGGACGAAGGTGATGCGGCGGTCCGCAAGCCCTCCGCGGACCGTCTTCTGCCATCGCTTGTGGTCGTCGCGCGATTCGGAGACCCCTCCGGCATACAGGTTGCTGAACTCGATCTCCTTCGGCTCGGCCATGGCGAAGTGGCTGGTGCAGTTGAGGACGTAACCCAGCCGCTCATCCCATACGAGGCGGCATGCGGTGCTCCCGCTGTAACCTCTCTGGCGTTCTTCTTCTGCCTTGAACTCCAGCGACTCGCCCCGGTCCTTCGTGAAGGTGATCTTGAACGACGTGACGGGCGGCAAGCCGCTCCACTGCATGGACATCTGGAGGGGAATTCTGGCTCCGATGAGGTTCGCCCAGTGGTAGACCTCGGGGATTTCGTACCTCGCCCCCTTGTCGACCTCGGGCGAGAACCGGAACAGTTCGACGTGGTTCAGCCAGGTCGTGACAAGTCCGATCCGTTCGTCCCCGTCGCAGAGGTACCACCATTGCTTTCCCTTGGCCTCGGGGCGCACCTGGACCGGCTCGAACGGCTCCAGGCGGAACGCCGGTGTGTGCTTCGTCCTCGGCGGCGCCGCGAAGGCCTTGGACTCATCCAGTATGTTCTGAAGCTCACCGGCGGAGGCGCGGGACGACCCGAAAGCCAGGGCAACCACCCCGCCCCAGACGGCAACCCAGGTGGTGACGCTTGGCACGTTCGTCATTTCCTTCTCCTCTAAATGAGAACTACTGACGCCGAGGCGTCAGTACGCAGCGGCCGTGCGGACGAAGCGAAAACCGGAAGAGCTGTACTGCTGCCGAGGATGGAACAGGAGAGAGGGGTGCTCGCATGTCGCCCGGAAGCGATCCGACGTGCGCAGCCTCAGGTTCTCGTAGACATGATCCATCTTGCTTATGACACCGCCGCCATAGCGAGCTCCGCCACGGTGGCCGATGCCGACGATGCTGAGGCCGTGCCAGCCCGGCGGCTGTCCGTCGCGCAGTTCCTCCGCCCTCGCAGGCGGGGCCAACGTCCCGTCGCCGTGCGTGCCGACGAAACGGCGGCCAAAGCGGTTACCTACGGTCACCGTGCGCTCGCCCGGGTCTTGGCTCAGCCCCATGATCCCCCAGTACGAGGCGCCCGCGGTGATGCGCCCGCTGCCCGACGTTGGGGCGTTTGCGTCGACGATCCGGTCCGTCCCCCATGCGAATTCGTTCGGCAGGGGTTTGAGCGGCCCGCGGCAGGCCTTCTCGTATTCCAGCTCCGTCATCGCCCGCAGCCCCGCCCAATTCGCATACTGCAAGCCCTCGGTCCACGTGAGATAGTTGCACGCCAAGTGGGGCGCGTCGGTCCCGTACACCGCCGGCTCGGAGGGACTCTTGCCGGCAGCGGCGATCTTGATCCCCTGCGTGTCGTCCGGGGAGTACACGAGCGTGCCGGCGGGGGCGTCGGGGCCCTTGCACTTCGGGTTCCCCTTCGCGGTCAAGCGGCCCTGCTGCTCGAAGCTGAGTGTGTTGAGAAACGCCGCATACTCCCCTCGCGTGATCTCGTGCTTCATGCAGTAAAAGGCCGCGTAGCCCTTCGGGAAGCGTGCCGGAAGCGTTCGCATCACGAAGCTGGTGAAGTCGTCCGGCCGCAGCATCCTGAGGCCCTCGCGATTGCCCAGGTTCCTTTTGCTCTGTCCGCCCAGCGTGAGCGCATTCTCGCTTTCGATGCGGAACGGCTCAGTCGTATCGCCGGCCGAGAACTGGCCGGTAACAAGATGGACGTAACCGTGGTGCTGTCCTTTCAGATCCGTGTCGCCAACCGGGAACTGGCCTGGAGTGCTACTTGTCGTGCCGTCGCCTGCCCGGAAGGCACACTGCGGCACGTAGAGCATCTGGATGGCGAAAACCTTGAGGTCTACGGCGCCGGGGTCGTCCACGTCGTCCGCCTTGTGCAGCCAGCGCAGCGTCACGCCCTTCCAGTCGTTCGCCCCGCTGCCAGTTGTCGCTCGGTAGACGAACGCCCCGAGGCCGCGCTTGCCGTCGTCGCTCGGACCTATGTCCAGCGTCACCCCGGCGGGAACTGAATGGTCGCCGGCGCTGGTCGATAGGGTCGCGTGCGAATACCCCTCGTCGCCAGGCTTGCGGAACTTGGCGAACACCCAGGCGGCGTCCCAGCTCTCAAGTTTGAGCGTACCGGTTCCGCCATGCTCCGCAGGAGCCACCTTCCACGCCGCCCGCCAGGAGTGGTCCCAGGCCAGGTCGCACGTGATGGCGCTTTGGCCTGTGACGGGGCCGCTCGCCCGGCGCACGTTGGTGATCCGAATGGGATCGGCTTTTCCCGTGCCCCGGAACCGCGCTTCCGCATGGTCGTCTGCAAATGCGGTCGAGGTGCCCGCCAGCAGCGCCATGGCCCCCAGCAGGCAGCCGATGCCCGCAAAGGCCCGGCCGCGCTCCAGCGTTGGTCTGCTCGCTTGTGTCTTCATCATGCGTTTGCCTCTTTGCAGGTTCGAAGCATCAACCTCACATCTCCAAGCGACGATCACGGCCCCAGCCCCTTCGGCGCCGTGCGCACACCGCGCCATTTGTGGTGTGGATGCCGATGAGGGTCCACGAACGCTGCGTGCAGGCGATCCGACGTGCGCGTGCGCGGCAGGTCCAGGCCTATGAAGAGAACGCCACGGGGGTAGGGCTTCGCATCTCGGGGATAGCTGGGGGTATACCAGCTACAGCGCATCCCGGCACCGACGGCATCGTCCTGCGGCCAGTCCGCGGGCAAGGCGAGCGTGCCGCGGCCGTGCGTGCCCGCGAACTTGCGCCCCGCGGCATTACCGACCGTTACCGCGCGTTCGCTGTGGGATGCGCCCTTGAACGCGTGCCAGTCCCACGTGTCAAAGCCGCCGACGTGCCAGTACGACGAGCCGACCTCGTCCGGCGCCGGCTCGCGCGGCCCGCGCAGGGCTTTCTCGAGTTCCAACTCCGTCATCGGGCGCAACCCGGCCCAGGCCGCGAATGCCACCCCGTCGGCCCAGGACAACCCGTGGGCCCCGGGGCCCATGTTTCGGCCCCCCGTCTCTTCCGCCGAATAGGTGCAATCCGGGGGTTCTCCGGCACGTTTCCAGCGAGGTCCGGGATACCGCGCCTCGGCTTGCGCCGGGGGCAGCGTGTTCAGAAACTCAGCGTACTGAGCCATCGTGATTGCATACCTCATGCAGTAGAAGGCCGCATGGCCGTTGGGGAACCGCGCCGGTATCTCGCCGCCGTCGGCCGGCATGTCGCCCTTCCGCATCCGCACCCACAACCGGCCCTTCTGCCGGCCGGTGGGAATCGCGCCGGCGCTCGTCACCCGGTACGGCAGCGTGGCCTGGCTGCCGTCGGTGTACTGGTAGAACCCGTTGAGCTCCGCCCCCCCCGAGCCCAGGCAGAACGGCCCCTCGGCCACATACACCATCTGAATCGCGAAGGGACGGATGCTCACTCCCTTCAGGTTCCTGGCGATCCTCTTGCTGGCCGTGAGGTCCCAGATGGCCGTGACGCCGCGCGCGGAGAGCGCGCCCTTGCCCTCCTCCGCCCGCCGCACGAACATGCCGGTGAACCCGTCGTCGCCGTCGGGCACGATGAAGTCCAGCGGCGTGCCGCCCTTCTCATGCCCGTAGCCCGTCGGGTTCAGCACCTTGTCCGCGGCCAGCCGGGCGTGCTGCCAGTCCGCCTTGCCTTCGGCCCGCACCTTGAAGAACACCCAGGCGGCGTCGTGATTGGTCTTGTCGCGCCAGGAATCTGGCCAGGCAATGTTGAACCGCAAGATCGCAGTCCGCGCGTCGCGCGGGGCGACCGTCACGTTCTCGATCCGCACGTTGTACATGGCCTTCCAAAGATCTTGCGCGCGAGCCGCGCCAGTGCCCAGCAGCAGCACACAGGCGATCGCGACCGCCCGCGCGCGCGAATCGGTGTCCATTAGGTTACGGGGGCAACTCATAACCGGTCCCTTTCTGAGTGCGAGCACCCGCTCATTTCGGATCAGAACCGTCACCAGAGTTCTGGAACTTCTTGTAGAACTTCCCTCGCCAGGGCCTGATCTTCACCGTTTTCGCGTCGCTCGGCTCGTCCGCGAACCCCACCCACCATGGATCCAGCGACGGCGGAAGCGGAGGACGGAACAGCGCAGACTTGCCGACGGCCCAGCGTGGGCCGGGACGAGGGAACTCCCATTTCGTTCCCGGCGGAATCGCCCCGAGGTTCTTGTGGACATCCTTGTACTCGGCGCCGTCGAAGCCGCACTCCTTGATGGTCCCCCGCACGTACTCCTCGCTGACGGAAAAACTCACCCGGCCGATCTCCTTCTCCTCGCCAAGTTCCTCCTCGGCAACCAGGCCGGGAAGCGACGGCGGCATGACGTCGCAGAAGTACGTGTCTTGCTTCACAAGGGGCTCTTTGCTGCGGCTGCAGAGCACCCCCGGCGGCGAATGCTTGGGCTTGCCGGCCTCAATCGCCGGCCCGACACACAGGTTGTTCTTCTCCACCGTCAGCCCCTCATGCCAGGGCAGGCCGCTGCAGAAGTCCCAGTCGCGGGCGTAGATGATATTGTCCGCGACCGTGTTGTCGTCCTTGAAGTACTTTCCGTGCCTGGTGTTCGTGCCCCACGAGACGCCGCTCTTGGCGTTGATGAGCGTGTTGTTCCTGATGGTGATGCCGCTCAGCGGGTTGAATCCCCCGCGCCAGAAAGCACTGGCCGAGGGCGTGCTGAACTTGAAGATCACCGACCACGGGATGCCGTACTCGGGAGAGGCGTACACGAGGTTGTGCTCGATGGTCACGCCGCCTCGCTGTACCGGCGAGAGGCCCAGCAGGCATTGTCCCTCCAGGATGACATTGTGGTGCGCCCGCACGCCCGCATAGTCGATGGCGTCGAACTCGATGTTGTCGTCCGCGCAACGGTGCAGCAGGTTGTAGGCGTACTCGTGGTCCAGGGCGGGGTCCTTGTCGCGCGTCCTCGCGGGCCCGATCCCGTCAAACGTGTCGTGAATGTAGCAGTGCCTTATCTTCCAGGCGGTTGTGTTCCCTCCGGGCACGATCGCGTACCCGCCAAGGACGCTGTTGTATAGCGCGCGCCACGCCGGTTGCTCCAGAACCGTTGAATAGTGCATCCAGTCATAGGTCGGGTAGTTGCTGAACTGGCAGTATTCGACCGTCACGTGAGACGGCCCGAACTCCACCGCCCCGCCCGGACGATCCACCCGGACATTCTGCCCCACGATCGCCCTGTGACAACCGAAGAAATAACAGTCCCGAATCGCGATGTGCTTGCTGACCGTATGCGGATGACGACGAATCCCGACGCGGACGGCGACGTCGGGCACCACGTGAAAGCGCAGCCCTTCCAGCACGATGTGCTCCTGGCCCTTGATATCCACCAGAATCGTCGTGTCCGGCCTGCTGATGGCGACCTTCACCTTGTTCGGATCGCCGCCGCCGAGAAGGCGGACGTACATCTCCCCGCCCTGGCAGTAGAAGCCCTCCAGCGGGGTCGTATTCCGGCCTTTACCGTGCCGGCAGGTCTTCATCTCCTCCATGCTGGTGTAGTTGTAGAGATTCCGGTCGTCGGCGATCACCCAGGCCTGGCCGGTCCCGCTGCCTTTCCACTTCCTTGCAGGGACCCACGTGGTCTTGTAGATCTCGCCCTCGACCGGCTCGAGCCGCGGAGGCGTCTCCATCGCTCCGGTGATGATGACCTTGCCCGGCGCGGCGGCCTTGATCGTGATGGGGTCGCCTGGCGTTCCGCTCTTCGTCAGGTTGAGGCTCTGGTAGTAGGTCCCCTCGGCCAACAGCAGCGTGTCTCCCGGCCGAAGCCCGTCCGCGGCTTCCTGGAGGCTCCGTCCGGGCTCGACGGTCACGGTCTCCGCAACGAGCGGGCCCGCGGCGAGCAACAAGCTGACGAAAGCGAAGGATAAAGGAGAGTTCATGACTGGAGCCTTTGCTCGTTAGAGTTGCGATTGTTCGGGATTCCTCTTTGGCAGTTCCTTCGGCACATCGCCTGCCTCATCGTGCCACTTCGATCAGTTCCACGTCGTCGAACCAGGCGGTGCCGGTGCCCTCGGCGCACAGCCTGATCGACATGCCGCCGGTTAGCGGGCCGAATTCGAGTTGCAGCCGGGTCCAGTCATGATCGCCGGCGAGTTTCGGCTCGGTCACGATCGTGAAGCGTTCCTGAGGAGGCCCTCGCCAGCTGCTTACTAGTAGGTAGGCGCCGCCTTCGGTCAGCCCCTTGGTCTTGACCCACGCCGACAGGCGATAGGACCTGCCTTTTGTCCCGGGCAGCGGCGGGCCGCCGCCGACGGGCGATGCCGCCTTCACCTTGCCCGGCCCCGGTCCATGCACGGCCAGCGAATACTGGCCCGAGTACGCCTCTCCCGCCGACGGCTCGATGTGCTGCCAAATCGCCGCGTTGCACACTCGATCGGAGGGCAGGAAGGTCTCGAAGTCGTTCACCTTGTTCAGCACAAACCCGGACCTGGTCCGGCGGGGGCGGGCCCCGGGCAATGTCGAACTGTCCACGGCCACCGCCTCCAGTTCCCGCGCGACCGCGGCGGGCACGGAGAGCAGCCGGTAGCGGGCCCGCAGATGGTACATCCCGTCGGTCTGCTTGACCTGCGGCGATCTCATCACCATGTGCTGGTCGTACCAGACGCTGCACGTGGCGAAAAAGACCGGGCCGCTGGTCTCGATCAGTTCCACGAAAGGATTCATCCGCTCTTCCGTCACGAACCCTAAAAAGCCGCCCGGCCGGACCTCGTCTCGCGGGAGGTTGACGGGGCTGTGGTAGACGAAGACGATCCGGCCGTCGGCCAGCCGTCCCCGGACGGTCTTCTGCCACCGCTTTTGCCGGTCCCGGAGGTCGGAGACCCATCCGGCCATGAAGTTGTTGAATTCGATCTCCTTGGGTTCGGGCATGACGAAGTGGCTGGTGGCGTAGATGACGTGACCGAGGCGCTCGTCCCACACCACCCGGAATTCGATGCTCCCGGCGTAGCCCTCGGAGTGGACTTGTTCGTGCGTGAACTCGATGCAGTCGCCCCGGTCTTTCGTGATCGTGAGCTTCCGCGAGGTCCTGCGCGGGATCTCGTTGTTGCGGTGGGGCTCGAAGGAGCCCATCGTCAGGCACAGTCTCGCTCCGTCCGCGAAGCACGTGTTGTCGACCTTGGAGCCGCAGTAGTCCGCCTCCTTGTCGAACAGCTGCACGTCTTCCCCGATCAACCCGACGTGCCGGTCGCCGTCGCAGATATAGTACCACTGTTTGCGCTTGCCGACGGGTTCCAGGCGGAACGCCGGGGTGCGCTTCACCACCGGCAGCGCGTCATAGGCCTTGGACGTGTCGAGGAACTTTTGCAGCATGCCGGCAGAATCTCCACCCAGCGCCGGAAGCGCCATCGCCGCTGTGAGGACCGACGAGGCCAGAAGACGTTTCATAGGTCGTCTCCTTGCTTTCTCATGATCTGTCTCACCATTCCGGCCTCAGTTGCCCCTCGCTACAGAGCGCTTCGACCATCACGGCCCCACCCCTTTCGGCGCCGTGCGCACGCCGCGCCATTTGTCTCTGGCGTACCGCTCGGGGTTGGCGTAGGCCGTGTAGGAGCGGTCGGCAATACGTGTGCATCTCAACTTCTGAATTCTACCCATTCCCGCCCGATAGCCGGCGCCCACGGCGTCGTCCTGCGGCCAGTCCTTGGGCAGCACCGTCGTCCCGAGGCCGTGCGTGCCTCGGAAGCGGCGTCCTTCAGCATTGGCAACCGTCACCGGACGTTCGCACAGCCAGGCGGGATGGAAGGAGTACCAGTCCCAGCTATTCGAGCCCCTGACACCCCAGTACGAGGGGCCAGTCTCGCCCGGCAGCGGCTTGCATGGCCCGCGCATGCTCTTCTCGTATTCGAGCTCGGTTATCGGGCGCAACCCGGCCCAGGCGGCCCAGGCCGCGCCGTCCGCCCAGGAGAACCCGAGCGGGCCGGACTTGCCGATGTTCTTCGGCAAATAGGTGAAGTTCGGCGCTTCTCCGGAACGGCTGCCCGCTTGCTCACTGAACCGCCTCTCCGCCTCCTCTGGGGGCAACGTATTCAGGAAGTCGGCGTACTGCCTGTATGTAATCTCTGACTTCATGCAATAGAAAGCAGTATAGCCGTTAGGAAAGGCAGCCGGAATCTCGCCGCCGTCCGGGGGCTGCGAGTCGCTCTCTATGAACGGTCTCGCATTCGAGGCCCACAGGCGGCCCGGTTGTCGGCCGGTGGGAATTGCGTTGGCGCTTGTCACGCGATACGGCGGGAAATCCTGGCCGCCGTTCGTGTACATGTAGAAACCGTGCGCTTCCGTCCCGCCCGAACCGAGGTAGAAAGGTCCCTCTGGCACGTAGACCATGATGACGCCGAACGCCCGTATCTCCACCGTGTCGGGTGTCGGCTGTCGGGTACGGGGTGCGGCTGTCAAATCCCAGACGACCGTGACGCCGTGTGCCGCTATGTTCCTCCGCCTGCTGTATTTCGCCTGCCGCACGAACACCCCGGTGAATCCGTCGTCGCCGCGGGGCACGATGAACTCCAACGGCGTGGCCGCCCGCGCCTCGCGCTTTTCCGTGGCGGGCAAGTCACCTTCGGCCTGGCCGTAGCCCGTCGGGTTCAGCAATCTGTCGGCGGCGAGCCGGACGTGCTGCCACTTTGCTGTGTCTTTGGCTCTCGCCTTGAAGAACACCCAGACGGCGTCATGATTGACCTCGTGCCGCCATGATGCTTTCCATGCGATGTTGAACGTGACGATCGCAGTCTTCGCATCATGCGGCCGCACCGCCACGTTCTCGATCGTTGCCTCCCGCCACGACTGGTCCTGGGCCTGAGCCCCACCTGCAATCAGGAGCAAAACGCCGACAAGCAGACCTATTTGCTGTCTCATCTCGTCCGCCTTTCTGCTTGTCAACTGGTCCGATCGATCAGACTGCTCCGACCGATCTCGTTGACCCTCTTTCTACTCCCCCAACGCAAAGCGCGGATACAGTTCGGGCTTCGTCGGATACGTCATGCCCGGCGCTATCAGCAGATACTGGCGCATGCCGCCCGGGTCATCGCCGTCAAGCACCATCACATTGAAGGCGAACTCCGTGCCGGGCTTCAGGCCGATGGTGCTCAGCGGCAGGCGCATGCCGTAGCGGGTGATTCCCGTCTCGTCGTCGCGCTTCACCGAGCAATCCGCGGTCTTCACCAGCGTGTCGTCGTCGGCACCCTCGACCTGCAGAAGGGCGGGGCCTTTGGTGGTCAGTGCCAGCACGATGTTCCACGCAGCACCGCCCTCAACGGCGAGCCCGATTTGCAGCGCATCCCCGTTCCCAATGTTCCCGAAGGTTTGCGTGTTCACGTGCCGGTCGTCGGTCACCTCGGCGCCTACGCAGAGGGCTTCGCCGTCCCAGGCCAGGTAGATCGTGGCGGTGAGATCCTTGGGCCCCTGCCAGGACATCTTGTCTCCCGACGGGGTGAAGCGTCGATCGACCGGATAGAGGTCCCCGGGCCCGCTCAGAACCGTCAAGGGCTTGCCCCACCCGTCCGCACCGCCTTTGAAGGGGAACGTTTCCTTCAAGCGCGGCGCCTGGAAGTTGAGGGTGCGATTGGCGATCGGTTTCATGGCCGGATCGCCGGAGGGCGCCGAGCGCGCGGCGCGCCATGCTGCGAACTGGTGGAGACGCCGGTCCGCAAACGCGCTGTCTGGTTCCTGGCGGCCCGACGTGCAGAGGTGATAGCCGATGCCCGGCTGATTGCGTAGGATTGCGCCGCCGATATCGACCGGCCAATCGTCAGGCGGCGTCGGCCGGCCCACACCATGTGTCCCTTTGAAGGCGCGCCCCACGGCTTTGGTGACCGAGACCGGGCGCTCATAGTGCCCCCCCAGGTTGACTTGTGCTGCGCCCCAGTATGAGAGCTGCGCATCCCTGCCGGGCGGTGGTTTCCGGGGGCCGCGGATCATCTTCTCATACTCCAGTTCCGTCATCGGGCGCAGCCCTGCCCAGGCCGCCACCGCCGCATTGTCGGCCCACGACAGCCACGGGCACGGCGAGCCGGGACTCGCGGCCGAATAGACGTAGTCCGGGGCCTTCCCGGAGCGTTCGATCTCGGGTCCATGCCCGAATTCGTGATAGCGCGCCTTCACCTGCTCCTCGGTCAGGGTGTTCAGAAATGCCGCGTAGATCCCTCGAGTGAAGCAGTGGCTTTTCATGCAGTAGAAGGCGGCGTAGCCGTTGGGAAACGAGGCTGGAATTTTCTCGCCGTCTTCCGCCTCGAGACCGAGCGCGCACAACATGCCGTTCTTGCGACCGATAGGGATCGCGCCCGGACCCGTCACGTGATATGGCGGCCCATGGTGGTTGGTTATCACCTTGTTTGCGAACAGCTCCGCGTACGGTTCCTCATCCTCGCACATGGACGTGTGGAACTCGCTCGTTTTCATTCCGTCGCCGCCCTTTCCGAGGTAGAACGGTCCTTCGGCCACGTACACCATTTCAATGCCGAACGCGCGGATTTCAGTGTTCCGTGATTGTGTTTCGCACGGAACCGTGATGCCCCTGGCCGTTACCGCGCCGACGCCGTCCTCGGCCCGGCGCACGAACAGGCCGGCATAGCCGTCCTCGCCGTCGGGCACGATGAACTCCAGCAGGGTTCCGTCTTTTCCCTGGCCGTAGCCGGCCGGATTAACCACGTTGTTTGCGACCAGCCGGACGTGCCGCCACTGGGCCTTCTCTCCGGCCCGCGCCTTGAAGAACACCCAGGCCGCGTCGTGGAAGCTCCCATGACGCCAAGAGTTGGTCCAGGAAATGTCGAACGTCACCGTGGCACGCTTCTTGTCGCGCTGGGCGACCGTAACGTTTTCGATCTTCAGCTCGCCTGCATGCACTGTCCTCGCCGCGAGTAGTAACAGTGCGCAGGCGATTGGAGCGTAGCGCGTGGGGCGCGTCGCGTGTCGTGTCATGGTGTCTCCCTTGTTGTGCCGAGAGCTGCCGGAAGCAGTCGACCGCAATCGACCGCGGTCCGCGTCGAATCGGTTCGCAATCATCATCTACCTCCCGGAGCAGTGCGCACGGCGCGAAAGGCGTATCCCCCCCAAAAAGGACGTTGGCCACCGAAACTGCGGTTTGAGACGGCCAGCATTGCATGGAGATCGTTCCTGCCGCCATAGTTACCGCCGCGGGGAATGACGTTCTGGATGCTCCAGGCGGGCCAGTCCGCGGGCTGGGCCAACGTGCCGTCCCCGTGTGTTCCCTTATAACGGCGCCCCGGCAACTTGCCGACGGTTACGGTGCTCTCCATCAGATTGCCGCTCAGCTCCATGATCCCCCAATAGGAGGCACCCGCCCGAACGCGGTCGCTTTCCGGTGTTGCGAAGATCCCCACGCGCAGCGGCCCGCCGATATGATGTGCGGGATGGGATCCCCTGCCCTCAAAGACGGTGCCGTTCCAGGCCGCGTTGCCGCGCGTCTCGCTGGGCCCGTTTCCCCCCACCCAGGTGACGTTCTCGTCCGGGCGGCCGGCATTGTGAAGCTTGTACCCGTCGCGCGGAGGTTCTTTGACGTTGGTGCCGGCGATCTGGTTCGTGCCCCAGGCGTATTCGTTCGGTACGGGCTTGAGAGGCCCGCGGCATGCCTTCTCGTATTCCAGTTCCGTCATCGGCCGAAGGCCGGCCCAGGCAAGGTACGCCCCGTTCTCGCGCATGCCGGGCCCGCAGCACGGCACGTAGGGTGAATCGGTCTCATACCTCGCCGGCGAGGCGGCCTTTCGGAAAAGCCGGGACACGCCGCCGCGCGTGGACACTTCCGCCAGGGGATACTCCCTGCCGGGCGCCGCGATCTCGATCGCGGTCCGCGCAGCGCCAAGGACCTTCGTGCCGGCCTTGGCATTGGGATTCCCGCCGACCATCTTCCTCTGACGCGCACTGTCGAGCGTATTGAGAAAGGCGACGTATTCGCCCTGCGTAATCTCGTACTTCATGCAATAGAATGCCCTGTACCCCTTCGGGAAAGCCGCCGGGAGCGTTCGCGTCTTGCTCCCGGTGAAGTCCTCGGCCCTGGCCATCTCGATAGACTCACGGCTGCCCAGGTTCTTCGGGTTTTCGCCGCCCAGCGTGATCGCACCCTCTCCTTCGATCCGGAAGGGATCCTCGGTGCGCCCGGCCGAGAACTGGGCCACCGAGTTGGCCTTCGCACCCCAGAAGTGGGGTTGCGGGCTGTTCGTCGCACCGTCACCCGCCCAGAACGCACATTGCGGCACGTAGACCATGTGGATCGCGAATACTTTGAGGTCCACGGCGTCAGGATCGTCCACGCCGTCCGCCTTGTGCCACCAGCGCAACCTCACGCCCTTCCAGTCGTTCGCGCCACTGCCAGCCGCGGAGCGGTAGACGAACACGCCGACGCACCGCTTACCGTCATCGCTAAGGCCAACGTCCAGCTTCGCCCCAGCGGGAGTCGAATGGTCAGGGGCGTTCGTTGAGAGCGTAGCGTGCGAACACCCGTCAGCGCCTGGCTTCCGGAACTTGGCGAACACCCAGGCCGCGTCCCAGCTCTCCAGCTTCAGCGTGCCGGTCCCGCCGTGCTCCTTCTCGCCCACCTCCCAAGCTGCGCGCCAGGAGTGGTTCCACGCGAGGTCGAACTGCACCGAGCTCTGTCCAGCGACCGGCCCGTCGACCCGGCGCACGCCGACGACCCTGATGGGATCGGCTTCCCCCGTGCCCTGGAACCGCGCCTCCGCATGGTCGTCCGCCAGTGACAGACCGCCTGCCAGCAGCACACCGCAGGTGACCACAACCGGCCGTAAGAAGATGAGTGTATGCCCGTTGGCTGACCGCCTCATGGCCGCCTCCCTTCCGAGAACGTACAACCGATCGTCGAAACGCCGTGCCCTACTGCAGCCCGACCCACTTGCGAGGCAATGAGGCCGGGATCGTGGGGCGGTTGGCGATTTCGTCGCCCCGGGCCCAGCGGGGTCCCGGGCGGGGGAACTGCCAGGTATCGCCCAGTTCGATGGCCCCCAGGTCCGGGGCCTTGCCGCGGGGCTCGTGATGGTAGTTCTTGCCGGCGGCGCCGGCGTCCACGGCGGGACTGTCGGCACGGAGGCTGAAGTCCATCGGCTTCATGGACACAAACGGCGAGCTCTCGTGGTGCATCATCTCGGGTATGTGGCGGGGATCGACCTTGCGCCCGCAGTACAAGTTGTGGCGGCTGAACACAAGGCCCGGCGCCTCGAAGTTCTGCGACCGGGCGACGTAGAAGATGTTGTTCTCCAGGACCATGTTCTCGTACCGGTGGCCGCCGACCCACCAGAGACCGATATTCTGGCCCTTCGTGTTGACCATCGTGTTGTGGACGATCCGCACGCCTTGGGTCGGCAGGCCGCTGCCCCAGGGGCTGCCCCCCTTGAACAGGCCGCACCATTTGAGGCCGCTCTCCGGCGAGACGTAGAGGATGTTGTGGTCGATGGTCAGTCCCCCGCCCATGACCGGCGACAGGGCCAGCAGGCACAGGGCGTCGACGATGACGTTGTGATGCACGCGGAGGTTCATCGGCGTGGTGCTGTCGAACTCGATGGAATCGTCGCCGCAGTTCTGGATGAGGTTGTAGGCGATCTCGGAGGCGTCGGCCGGTGAGTCGGTGCCGTTGCCTCGCGGCTCCAGGAGGTCGTTGGCCGAATCGTAGATCCAGTTGTGTCGGCAGGCGGCCCGCGGCCCGCCGTAGTTCATGAACACCGCCGCGAGGTTGCTGTGGTACAGACCGTTCCAGTACTTCGGGCACCATCGGAAGGCGGGGTGGCAACTGAACTCGCAATACTCGACCGTCAGGCCGCGGGAGGTGCGGTTGGCACGTCCGATCGGGCGCTGGCCGGGTGATTCGTGCGCCGGGAGCCTCTCCTCGTCGGGCTGACAGACGCCCATATGCGTCCCGCTCATGTAGCAGTCGCGGACCGTCACCTCGTTGCCGTGAACGACCACCGCGGCCCCCACGCCCATGTGCAGCCTCAGGCCCTCGATGACCACGTGGTCGGCCTTCACGATGATGTTGGCCAGCGTCCTGGAGAACAGGTGCCCGGTGCCGGGGACCCAGAAACCGGTGTCCGGGTTGCAGTAGAACTCATTGGCGAACTCCGGCTCGGCCGTCGAGTGGCCCCCGGGGCGGCTGATCTCGATGGCGGCCGCATCCGATTCGGCCCCGCGCTCCAGGCGGACGTAGAGCGACCCGTCCTGCCAGGCGAAGCCCTCCGGGGCGCAGGGTTGGAGGGCCTTCTTGTAGAGGTTGGGGAACTGGAATTGCGTCAGGTGTGCGAGGTTACCGTAGTTGACAAGGTTCCGTCCCCCGGCCATCACCCACCACACGCGGTGCCCCACGGCAGCCTTGTACAGGTCGCCCTCGACGCGTTCGAACCTCAACTTCGCTTGGTCGGACGGCACGGCGCCGCTGAGCGTGGCGCCGCCGCCATTGGCCGCCCGTAGCGTGACGGGCTTCCCGGGCGTCCCCCCGCGGGTAATCACGACGTTCTGGTAGTACACGCCGTCGGCCAGGACGATCGTATCCCCCGGTGCGGCCGCGTCGAGCGCCTTCTGGACGTCGTCGGCGGGGGTCAATTGGACTTCGGCTCCGGCGACGGGAAACGCTAACCCAGCCGCCAGGGCCGCAGAGACCAAGAGTCGTTTCATGGGTTGTCTCCTTGCCGTCGTTGGTTTGCCACAGTCTGTTTCGGCTCTACCCCTGCGGCGCCGTGCGGACGCCGCGAAAGCCGTTCTGGTCCTGCCGCACCCGTGCCGCATTGAAAGCCCCGGGCCGCGTCCTGTAGGCCGCACGGCTGCGGTCCGACACGCGCAGGCCGAAAGGCATGTCGCCGAAAAAGCCGCCACGGAGTCCGGACCCGATGCCGTCATCCTTGCCGGATGTCCTTCCCGCGCCTGCAGAGTATCTCGCCTCGGGCCAATCCTCCGGCATCTCCGGCGTTCCCGTCCCGTGCGTGCCCCGGAACGCGCGTCCCTTGACGTGGCCTAACGCCACCACCTGCTCGCGCACGTTGCCGCTGAGCTCCACGATTCCCCAGTAGGAAGCCCCCGCCGCGACACGTCCGCTGTCCCGCGTCGCGAAGATCCCCGCGCGCATCGGGCTGCCCGGCACGGCGCTGACGCCTCCGCGCGCCGCGCGGCTATGTACGTCCGGCATGGTGAAGTCGTAACTGGCGTTGCCGACCGTCGTGCCGTAGTTCTCGGCCACATGCTCGTCGGCTTGGCCCTCACCGGCGAGGATATATTCGGCAGTGGCGATGCCGGCCGTCCCCCAGGCGAATTCGCCCGGCACGGGCTTGCGCGGTCCGCGGCAGGTCTTTTCGTACTCCAGTTCCGTCATCGGGCGCAGACCCGCCCATGCCGCGAACTTGGCGCCGTCCCACCACGACAGGAGGTTGCACGCCTGATACGGCCTTGTGGGCTTCAGGTTGGGCCAGACGCCTGAAAGGGCGTAGCGTCCCGCGGCAGTGTAGTGAGCCCCGGCATGCTGGTCGTCTCCGGCTGAGGTGCTGCTGTAAGCCTCCCTCGAGATTGTGTTCAGAAAATCCGTGAACTGCCCCCGCGTCACCTCGTACCGCATGCAATAGAAGGCCTCGTAGCCGGTCGGGAAACCATCGGAAAGCGCGCCTTCAGGCCCGATGGCAGCGAGGCCTTCCTCGCTCGTGCCCCAGAGCCGGCCGGGCGCCTTGCCGATGCGGCGGACGTCGGTCCCTTCCGCGGCCGGACCGCTCCACTTCCCGTCGACCAGGAACGGGATCGCGGCGCCGCCCTTCCAGGAACCGTCCGTGAAACTGCCGGTTTCCACGCCCCCCGAGCCCACCTTGAAGGCTCCCCGCGGGACGTAGACCATCTCGATGGCGAAGACCTTGAGGTCGGTCGTGCCGGGGTCAGTCACCCCGTCGGCGCTGTGCAGCCACCGCAGCCTCACATTCCTGAGGTCCAGCGGGCCGTGTCCTGGACTGGCGCGGTAGATGAACACCCCCGTGCCTCTGCCGCCGGTCAGGCCAACATCCAGCGTGGCCGCGGCGGGAACCAGATGGTCGGCGGCGTCGGCCGAGAGTGTTGCGTGGCGCCAGTCGTTGCTCTCCCGGTCCTTCTCGGTGAGGAACCTCACGAACACCCACGCCGCGCTCCAGTTCTCGGCGGGCAGGTCCTTGCCGGTGACGTTCTTCGCGGCGGGCTCCGTCCACTTTGCCCGCCAGGTGTGGCCCCAGGAGAGGTCAAACTGAACATGGCTCTGCCCGTCGACGGGACCGTCCTGCCGGCGGACGTTGGCGATACGGACGTGGTTGATCTCCGCCGCTCCCCCCCGGAACCGCGCGGCTGCATTGTCGTTCGCGACCGCGCCCGAAGTGTCCGCCGATTGCGTCACTTCAGCGCCCCGCGCGAGCACCTTCTCGACCATCTCGGCGTACTCGACGAAAGCGTCGAACTCCCAGGTCCAGTAGAGGAAGGTCTTCCGGGCGGCCGCGTCGCCGGTCCGCTCGATTTCCGACAGCGCCTTGTCCCGCAGCGCCTTCATCCGGACCACTACGTCCGGCGGCCAGATCTCCCGGAACAGTCTCGGGGGGATGCGATTCTCGCCTATACGCAGTGGACGCGACAGGGCCGTTCTTTCCCAGCGGTCGCACTGAAGCCGTAGGAGCTCGCGGGTGCTGGCCGCACCCGCCCCAAAGAGGCGCCGGCACATCTCGTCGAGCACCACGTCCACGTGGAGATCGGGGTTCCACAGCACGCGGTTCCAGACGTAGTACGTGGGCGCGGCCGTGATGAAACAGGCCCCGCCGTAAGAGAGAACCATCCCCCCATCAAGCAGGCCCCGGTTCTTCAGATAGAAATCCTGCACGAGGTGCGGAAACTGGACCGGCCCGTACGTCCAGTCGCCGGGACTGGCAAAGTCGACCCACGTGGTGACCGGGTGGCCGGACTTCGCACTCCAGGCGCGCAATGTGCCTTCCTCCTCGCGGCGGATGGAGGGCTGGTGCATCAGCCCCATCACGTCCAGATTGAGGAAGTTCACGACGAGGTTGCCGGGGAACTTCAGCTCCTCGGGGCATTTCGGAATGGCCCAGGGCACATAGATCACCGTCTTGTCGGGCCAGCGCCGCTTGACCTCCTCGCACAATCGCTGCACGAACAGGCCCATGAGCAGTTCTTCGCCGCCCCTGGCCAACGTTGCCCGGCAGGCCGGGCAGTGGCAGGCGGCGCCAAGAGACCTGCCGCCCAAGTCCAGGGGAGTCCAGACGGTCACGCTGGAGTGCCGGATACCTCCCAGGTAGACGCCTTTGCCGCCCTTATCCCAGGCCCGTTCCAGATTATCGACATAGCAAGCGAGCGTTTCCGGCGCGCTATAACAGAACACCTCGTAGTTCCGGCTCCCGTCTTCATTGACGGCAAACAGCGCCTCGCTGGCCTTTGGCACCTTGTCGATGAATTCGTAAATGCGCGCCCCGTGCTGTACGGCCTCGTACGGCCAACTGTTGCCCTGGCGCATGAGCCGGAAATGGTCGCCCATCCAAAGCGTCTCTCGCTCCTCTCCCAGCACGCCCGGCGCCATGGGAAGCAACTGCTCATCGAACGAGCGCGCCTGAAGCCAATACCAGTCCTGATACATGGTCCGATAGCGGAAGACAGGCTGATCCCGGTAATGGGCCGGGGCAATAGCCAGCGAGGTGCGGCGGGGGATGGAGCGTCCGCCGTATTGCGCCGGCCAGTACCAGCGCACGCCGACGAAACGCTCCAGGAAGTCTGCCACGGCCCAGGCCGTCCCGTCCTTGCCTCCTTGCCGCGTGCTGCCCACCAGATAGACGCGGTTCGTCGCGGTCTTGACGAGGAACCCCTCGGCCGGAATCTGCCCCGCATCGATGCCGGCCCGCCTTGTCTCCTCGCAGTCGCCGATCACGATGGCGGGCTGCCCGGCCGCCGGAGCTTCGCCAACCAAGTCGAGCGTTGCGCCCGTGGCGAGGCGGACCGTCTCAACGAGTTGGTCGACCAGTTGCTTGAACAGCGGAGGGCGCTGACCACGCCTCTTCCGAACGAAGGGCTCCCTTCCCTTGGGATCGACCACATAGACCACAGCCCGCACCTGCCCGTCCCGCACGATCTCGACGGGCGCGTGCGCCGGTGCCTCCATCCAGGTCACCGGCGTCAGGTCGCGCGGTTTGAGTTCGTCTCCGGCCCGCGCCGGAAACCCCATCGCAGCCACCAAAGCCGCGAAGGCAATGAGTCGTTGCATGGGTCGTTCCGTGCTTGTCCCGATGTCTTCGAGTTACCTGGCCTCCACCTGGAGCCGGCCGAAGCGGAAATGCGCCAGCCACCCCGGCCTCATCGGGGCCATCCAGTGGTAATCGCTCGCCCGGACCTTCCCTCGGGCCGCGCGGTGTCGTTCGAACTGGACCTCCACCGTGTTCGCCTGCCCCGCAGCGATGCCGAACGCCGCGGCCGGGCACTTCACCACCACCGTCCACACGCCGGCCGCATACGTCCTGCTGACCAGCGTCGGCTGCAACGTACCCTCGAGCATCCCTTCACCGTTCACGGTAAGGGAGCGCTGGGGGTCCTGGCGCAACATCCCCAGCGGAATCCACGCAGGCCTTGCCTCGACCTTGGCGGCGAGCGCGCGCTGCTCATCCCCTGGCTTCACGATGACGGCCAGCCGATCCGGCAACATCGGTCCGGTCGGCTCCTCAGCCTCGAACCGCACGAGCAGATCGTTCCCACAGCGCGCGACCCGCACCCGGGTGGCCAACTCGGGCGCCCGCCCGAAGTTCCCCTGCACCAGAGTCGCCGCCGGCAGAGCCGACCAGGCGTCGGCGTCGGCGGGAGCCGCCGCCACGGTGCGCACGGTGTAAGACAGAGTCTTCCCAAGCCACGGGTGCGCGAGATCCGCGTCCCTGAAAAACGGCGCGAATCCCTCCTGCATCCACGCAACGCGGCGGCGGTAGATGTTGCTCTCGCCCTGCGGGCATGCGGCCAGCGCCTCCTCGAAGAGCTTCTTCAGCGTGCTGATGACCTGCGGCGTGTACGTCTCGCCGTACATCTGGTCCGGCGGGACGTAGGTCTCGTCGAACTGCCGGCTCCACCTGACATTCTCGTAGCGATCGATGACCGTCCTGTAGAGTCTCTCCATCGTCTTGCCGGCCGGGCCGAAGAAGGTCAGGCACTGCTCGCGCAGCAACGCGTCCACATCGGCGTTGCGGTCCCACATCAGGCGGTGCCAGAGCCAGGCCATGACCAGTTCGTATTGCGGCGGGCTGCCGCCGGGACAGACCATTTCGCCGCCGGAGATGGGGTACGTGTCCTGGAGCCATCTCTGGAGGCTATGCGGGAAGAAGATCGGCGCGGTGGTGAAATACGCGGGATAGCAGTAGAAGTTCCAGACATACAGCCGCTCGCGCTTGCCGCCCAGTTTCTTGCTCCAATCGCGCATCAGTTGCAGGTTTCGCTCGTGCCAGTAGGGCTCTTTGCCCATGGTGGTGGACCACATCATGCAGACCTGGACGTCCATGTTTTTCGGCAAGTCGAAATCGGGTGGCAGCATATGCCCCTCGTAGGCGAGCATGCCCAACCGCTTGTCCGGCCAGCGCTTGGCGATCTCGGCGGCATACTCCACGCCGTGGCGGAAGATGAGGTTCGAGTTTCTCCCGAAGCGGCCGCGCTCGATCCTGTACTGCGGCTTGCAGCGCTCACACAGGCACAACCCTTTGATGTCCCAAAGGTCCATCGGCTCGAACCCGATCCACTTGGGTCCGGGATGGCAGTGCTCGCCGAACCAGCCTCCTTTGCCGTCGTAGACGTCCTGCGTCACCTGCACGCGAGCGGCCAACACGCCGGGCTGCGAGTAGCAGATGTAGTTTCGACTCCGCGTGCCATCTGATTTTATCATCGCGGCCCAGTCCGGATGGTCATCGAAGAATCGCTTCCCGAACCACCGGTCCGTGTGGTTGATGCCGGGAAAGCCGGTGCCCGAGCCTGTGCCGGTCCCTTCGCGCGTCACACGCATCCAGTTCACCGGGTCGCTCCAGGTCTCGAACGCCACGCCTCGGTAGGGGAAATCCGGCGCCAACTCCAGCCTGTAATCCGGCGCCACCGTGAGCGTCTTCACCCCCGGCGTCACGATGCCAAGATCCGGGTCTTTCGGGATGTGAATGTAGAAGCGATATCCGACGACGCGCTCCAGGAACTCGTAGATGCCGTGCAATGTGCCCCGGTCCACCTCGTGGGGGATATTGCCCGCCCCGACAGGCTTCACCTCGCCCAGGATGGCCACGCCGCGCGCGAAGGTCACGATGCGCAGGCCCTCCGGTTCGGTCGGCGGCGCCAACTTGTATTTTTCGCTCAACGCGCTCCGACCCACCAGCACCAGCGTACCCGCCGCCGGCGCCTTGGCGGTCGGCACGATCTCCAGGCGGGCGCCGGTGGCCTTCTCGACGAACCGCTGGAGCTCTTCGGCCGCATAGGCGATGTTACGCGGCTTCCCGACCGGGATGGCGGTCGGTTGATCCGCGATCACGATGGTGGCTGCCGGTTGGCCGTCCTTAACGAGCGTGATCGGCGCAGCCGCCGCCGTTGTGGTGCCCGTCAGCGCAAGCAGGCATGCCATGGCTGCCATCGGAAGGTGTGTATGCATCCTCGGTACCTCTCTGCGCGCGTGCTGGGTCATCTGTAAGCCGCTTTGCCCCACGTTTCCGCATACATGAACGTCAAGGCCTTGCCACGAGCGGCGTAGGCCGGGTTTTTGATTTCGATCAACTGGCCTTTCCAGCGTTTTCCGCTGGCGTCGCTCCAGTTGACCGTCCAGCAAAGTCCCAACTCGTCGCCGGCCCGCGGCGGATCGCTTCCGGCTCCTAACAACGTCCAGGGGATGGCGCACTCGACGGTGTAACTCCTGCCGTCCGGCGCCTTGCGGAAAGCCCCTTGCCAACCGGGCGGATTCACCATGCCGCGATCAAGATTCATCCCGTAGCGGATTTCCAGACAGGGCTGCTCGCGCGGCTGGAAATACCACAGGGTCAGATGGACGATGCGATCGCTGGTGTCCTGCGGGCTGGCTCCGTCCCGGCGATAGGATGGCTTCCTGGCTTTCACGGGCCAGCCGAAAGTCCGATCTGTTGACAGACGCAACTGCACGCTGCCGCCCATCCAGGCGGACCACGGATCGGTTTCCGGATCGATGACGTTTCGCATCGGCATCGGATCGCCCACCCGGGCCGCGACATAGAGGTACTGCCTGTCGTATGCCATGCTCCCCTGGACGTGATAGGACTCGGCAAACGGCTCGGCGCATCGGGCCTCAAACCTGCCCGACAGGTCCCAGTCCGACAGATCGCCGTCCACGATCACACGGCCGGGGGCCGCAACGACGTTCAGCAATGAGATCCGGCTCGGCTTGAACGGAATCAGTTCGTCTCCCTCATGGACGCTGGGCGTGCTGAACGTGCGCAAAAAACGCTCGGGCGAGAACGCGACCTTCTGCAACTCGACCGCACCGGACGCGTCGATACGCATTGTCTCGCCGGCCACGAGCCGCCGGCTTCCCTTGTCGGATGGATCCGGCTTCTTCAGTTCGGCAACCACGGCACCATCAAACACCTGCACGACCGTTTCACCATCTGCCTGCACGTCCACACCGAACTCGGTGCCCTGATCGACAATCCTCGCCCTGGGCGTATCGACGGCAAAGCCCGCGGCCGTGGGCGGCACTCGCGCAACGATTCGCCCGACATTCAGTACGCTTCTGGCGGCATCAACAAGCTCGATGGTCGCAGGCGCTTCCATCAGCAGGTTGACGCCGCTGGCCAAACTGATCTCGGCCATCCCTTTGCGGAGACTCAGCCCGCCGGCGGCCAGACGATCGCCCGGTTCCGGACGTGCGGGCCCGTCCCAGATGCAGTCGGTCGCACGGGTCAACGTCGCGAAAAACTCCGCCCGTTTCGGTTGCGGCGGGGCAAGGTAGAGCCAGACCAGGGCCGCCACGACGCTCAGCACGAGCACACCGGTTCCAGCCAACAGCAGTTTCCTTGAGGCGTTGCGGGCTCCCCACCGCCGCGACGTCGCCACTCCCTCCGCTGCGGCAGGATGCTTCAGCCACGCTCCTCGGCCTGCCGCCTCTTCCACAGCCGCCGCCATGACGGCCAGATGCAGCAGGCCGTGCATCTGCGATTCGGCGCGGAAGATCCGGCGCGCTTTGTCGGAATCACGAAGCAACTGGCTGAGTTCGGCAGCCGTTGCTTCGGTGAGTCTGCCATCACGCCAAGCGTCGATGAGTTCGTGAGTTCGTTGGACGTTCATCGCGGTTAACCACTAGCGTTCAGTTGCTTCTCCATGCACTCGCGGAGCACGCCACGGGCGCGGGTCAGGGCCACGCGTACGGCATTCACCGTCCAGCCGATTCCCGTTGCGATCTGCTTTGGCATCTGCGCGCCGTGATAGCGCCTCCAGACCAGCTCTTTCGCCCTAGGGGCCAGACGACCCAGACAGCGCCGCAAGGCGTCGACGCGGTGCTGCCAGTCGGACTCGTCCATCGCCTCAGCGGCGTACAGAAGCTCGATCACGTCTTCATCCAGACGGGCGGTGCGGCGTGCGCGCGTGCGCTGGAAATGGAGGGTTTCGTATCGCGCCACGGTGCATACCCACGCGAGGAAGTTGGTGCCGGCTGACCATGTCTGCGCCTTCCGGCTGACAGCCAGAAAGACCTCCTGGACGATGTCCTGGGCATCCGCGAAGTTCGGTTCGATCGACAATACGTATCCCAGAACGGTTTGCTGGTGCCGCACGAACAGCTGCTGGACGTGCAGCGCGTGGTCGTCCGGGTTATGGTGAGCGTGATCTGTCATTACATAAGAGGACTGCCGCCCCGCCGGCGGAATTAGCAAAGAAAATCAGAATCTCTTTGCGGGCGGGAGCACCCGCCGTCCCGGCGAAGCGGAAGCGCCTGACCTTCCCGCGCCCTGGGGTCTCCGAGGGACCCGTTGCCTCATGTCTGCCGCGCCGGCAGAGTCTCTCACGTTGCACAGCCAGCCTACGGAGCCTATGGGGACGGCCCCATGGTATCAAGCGACGCCTCGTGATGACATGGGGACTCGACGCCAGGCTCCGTCGGCCCGTGCGTGGCCGCCTTGTCGTTTTCCGGCCACGGAACCTCCAGGACGTCCGGACCTCCCCGGGGACGTCCGGATGTCAGGAAGTCGCTACAAAGGCAACACTTACGACGACGGCACATCCGGGCCCGAGGCGGTTTCGGGCGTAACGGACGGAGTGCCGATTGGGCTGTGGTACCGCCGTCTCCTCATCGCTTGCGCAGGTCGTAGCAGTAGATTCCGTCTCCGCCGCGAATGAACAACCGGCCGTCTAGGACCGGGTAGACGATGGGCTGCGAGTTGTACGCCGTGGTGCTCGTGTGGGGTGGGGTCCAGAACGAGCCGCTGGTCTTCAAGTCCGCCGTCGTGACATCGAGCCATGCCAGGCGGCAACTGCCGTGCTGGCCCTCCGGCGAGAACAACATGCGATTCCCGAAGAGACCCAGCCATGGATTGCTGTGCGGCGGAGCGATGTCGCTGAAGTCGGCGCGTTCACCAATCTTCCTGCCCGTGGCCAGGTCGAGCACCCGGACGAGGTCCCGGCCGATGAAGTACACCCTCCCGCCCGAGATGGTCACCGGCAGGTTCTCGTCGGGCCGGATCGGTTCGTCCTGCCAGATCTTGCGCATGCCTTCGTCCGAGAGCCTCCAGCCGCTGTAGGTGCGCGTGATCGCGTCGCCGGTCTTCACCGGCGCGGAGTTGGCCACCAGGATGCCCTCACCGACGGCGGCGCTCAGCGGTGCGAAGGCGGCAAGGTCGGTTTCCTGCCGCCAGAGTTCCTTCCCGGAGGTCGGGTCGACGCACGAGAGCGCGCCCGCCCCGCCTGTCCCGGCGAAGAAGAGCACCCGCTCCTTGCCACCGCCGACCCAGGGCATCATGTACCCGCCGGGCGTCACCCATCGCGCCTTACCCGTATCGGGGTCGAGGCCGTACGCCTTGCCCCCGCGTGGCCAGATGAGCGTACCGCCCAGTAGCAGGGGCGAGGGGTTGTGAGGGCCCTTGCCGGCCTGGCCAACGGGACTCGACGGACCGAACGGGGGCGATTCCCACTTGAGGTTTCCGTTGGCCACGTCGATGGCGTAGAGGCGGCTCGCCAGGTTGGGGGCGAAGAGCGTCTTTCCTGCCACCAGCGGTACGCCTGAGATGCCCCGGTGCTTGTGCGTCTGGAGGTTGGGTGACCGCCTTGGGAGGACGAGGGTCCACCGGGTTGCGCCCGTGGTCGCGTCGATGGCGACCACGTGGTCGTCGGCAGACTCGCGGAAGTGGGCCCGGACGCGCTCGGCCTCCTCGGGCGTGGCGTTCAGGGCCTCCATACCCTTGGCGAACGCCGCGTCGTCCGCAAAGGTCCTCTGCCAGTAGGGGTTCTCCTTGTTCACGGCCGCGCCGGGGCTCGGCACGTAGAAGTAGATATAGACTGTGCCGTCGGCCACCACGGGCGAACTGCCGCCCCCGCCATTGCCGCTGATCAGGGCGCGGGTGAAGTACCGGTTGTCCGGCGCGTTGCCGTAGGCGGTGGGGACGTAGACTTCGCTGCGCCAGACCGGTCGGGCCTGGGCCAGGTCGTCGATCAAAGGCGGCTGCTTCGCGGCGGTCATGGCGTAGCCCGGGCCCCAGAAGGACGGCCAGGCCGCCTCCGGCGGCAGTGCGTCGTCCGCCGGGGGCTTGGTCAACAGCGTGCCCGTGACCATGCCCCTTAAGGGCTTGAGGACGGCCGGATCGTTACTGCCGACCTCGAAGGTACCGGTGACCTTCCCCCCGCTGACCTCGAGCGCCAACTTCAGCCGCGCGCCCACCATCGGTTTGCCGCGCCCGGGCGCGGTGCGGATCTCCACCGTTCCCGCCAGTATCGTCCCTTTGAGTTCCACGGTCGACTGCCGCAGGTTCAGACGGCTGTCTCCCCCATCCGGCATCACGAACCAGAAGTTCGCAAGCCTAGCGTCGCGAAGACCAAGGAGGAGTGCCTGCGGTCGGCCTCGCAGGCCTTCGGACAAATCCAGCCGAACAATCTGGTAATCCCCCCGCGGAACGGTAACGACCGGCTCGACGCCGGCCTCCTGGGCGAGGGCAGCACCGGTCAGGACGAGAAGGAGAAGCGCACTCGCCAGCGGACGCATGGGACCGTCTCCCTGAGCATGCATACAGGCCCAATGTGGCAGTTGAACACCGCCAGGGGGCCTTGGGGGTGGTGATTGTAGCGTCCCACGTGCTGCAGGGACCAGCCTTTGTTCTGCCGGAGGCGTGTCTGCGGCACCATGCGTGTGGAGGAAGTGGGTTGCGCCGCCGAGAACCAGGGTAGGCATGGGACCATGGGAGGCGCACCGGCGTCGCAATCGCCGACCCCTGCGGTTGCCGGGCTATCATCCACGTGCAAGTCCGCGGTCCGGCGTGTGGCCTCTGGTGCGCGCCGCGTCCCCCCCGGGCGAGTCGGCCTTCCGTGCACACAGAGGTGGTTTCGCCCAGCGTCACGTTCCCTCCAGCATTGGTGTATGGTGGCGGCTGCCAGCTGGGCTCAGGCGGTGACGCGGAACCGCCGCCAGAACGCCGCTCTGATGTGAAAGGGTACATGGCGGGCCCTTGCTACCAACTCCTTCACACTGGTCTTGGGGGAAGGCGGTGGCCGGGTCTCGGTGAGGCTATCGTCTCACGCGCCGGCAGAAGCCCTGACCGTGGCCAGGATGCCTGCCTTGATGTGCTCGGGCAGGCGGTGCCAGGCGGCGACGACTTCGGCCAGGTCGGGCGGGATTTCCAACGTGTTTGGAGGTCTGTTTTCTGCGCGCTGCAAATGCGCTGAAGGGTCGTCGGCGGCGGGTCATAAGGCTTTGTCTTATCGAGTCTTACGTTTTCGGGGAAATTGACTCATAATCCCTTGGTCGCAGGTTCGAATCCTGCTGGGCCCACCAACGTCAGGCAGGGACAAGTCGTGCCAAGTGGCAACACCTGCGCGACTTACGGTGTTCCTCACGCTTGCGTTACCTAACACCCCGTCTTGCCAGGTGATGACAGGTGATGGCGTACCGGGGTATCTGCGCGCTGAAAATGCGCTGAGAGAATTAGGGCGGTTGAAGGCCGCTTTGGGCAGGATTACGGCCCGACGGCAGACCGATGCCCGCTTGTTGGAGTCCGAAACAAGCTTGCCGATCTCGGGATACGTGGTAGAATTATCGAAGAGGCCCACGATGGCCGTGGGCACGGGCTTATCTGGGAAATCTCGGGCCAAGAGGCCGGCAGCATCGCCCGGCAGGGAGTAGCCGACGTGGCAAGCCCGAACCTTCTCGCCGGATGGGCAGGCATCGTGCTGGGGTTCCTCGCCGGAGCGGCGGCGGGGCTGTTCTTTCACAAGGATGAGTGGCTGGGCGGTTACTCGTCGTGGCCTCGGCGGATGCTGCGGCTGGGGCATATCTCGTTCTTCGGCATTGGCTTCATCAACTTGGCGTTTGCCTTCACGGTCGCCCAGGTGAGGTCGACCCAGAGCCTGTCGTGGGCGTCCTGGCTTCTCATCGTCGGCGCGGTGACGATGCCGCTGTGCTGCTACGCCTCCGCATTCTGGAAGCCCTTCCGGCATCTGTTTTTCATCCCGGTCCTGAGTCTTGTGGTAGCCGCAGCGCTCCTTGTTCTAAGGGGAGGGCTGCTGCGATGAGGATCGGCCTAGTGGCCATGAGCGGCATTCGGTGCTGCGACACGGAACTCCTGGAGTTAGGCCTTACGCTTCCGGGCTTCGTGGAGCGGAGTAAGACGATCGCGTCGCTGCCGAGCCTCGGGCTGCTGACGCTGGCGGGGATGACGCCTGAGGCCCATGAGGTCCAGTGGTTCGAAGTTGCGGACCTGGAGACATGCGGGGGCTTGCCCGACGGCCTCGACCTCGTGGCGATCTCCAGCTACAGCGCCCAGATCGACGAGGCTTACGAACTCGCCTCGCGCTGTAAGGAAGCCGGCACACCGGTCGTGATGGGCGGCCCGCACGTCACTGCTCTACCAGAGGAGGCTAAGGCGTATTGCGATTCCGTCGTCATGGGAGAGGGGGAGAGCCACTGGCTTGACGTCCTCCGGGATTGCGGGCTGGGGGCGCTCAAGCCTTTCTACGAGCCGCCGGACGGCGGTTTCGACCTGGCGGACGCTCCGATCCCGGCGTTCGAACTGCTCGATGCGGACCGGTACAACCGCCTTCTCGTTCAGGCCTCGCGAGGGTGTCCCCACCGATGCGAGTTCTGCGCGGCCAGCGTCACGCTGACCGACCGCTACAAGCAGAAGCCTGTCGGCAAAGTGCTGGCCGAGATCGACCGGATCCTCGAGATCTGGGATCATCCGTTCATCGAGTTCGCCGACGACAACGCCTTCGTCAACAAGGCATACTGGAAGGAGTTGCTGTCGGCGCTGGGTCCCAGGAGGATCCGCTGGTTCGCCGAAACGGACGTTTCGGTCGGCGAAGACGACGAACTCCTACAACTGATGCGCGCCCACGGGTGTGCCCAGCTGCTCATCGGTCTGGAAAGCCCTGTCGCTGAGGACCTGGACGGCCTGGAAACACGCACCAACTGGAAGTACGAACGCTGCCCACATTACAGGGAGATGATCGCCCGCATCCAGGCCCACAAGATAACCGTCAACGGCTGCTTCGTCCTCGGACTGGACAACCAGACCTCCGACATCTTCGACCACGTCTACGAGTTCGTCAGAGACAGCGGGCTGTACGAGGTCCAGGTGACCGTCCAGACGGCGTTCCCCGGCACACCGCTGTACGAGCGCCTCTTGGCGGAAGGGAGGCTGCTCGAACCGCGGAACTGGAGGAAGTGCACGCTGTTCGACGTCAACTATCGCCCGCAGAACATGACGGTCGAAGAACTCCGTCAAGGCCTTCGGGACCTCGTCCTCAGGCTCTATGCCCAGGAGACCGTTGACCAGCGGCGGCGAGACTTCTTCAAGCGTCTCGGGTCCTGACAGCGCGGGCGGACTCCCTCTCGCCCGCCTTCACGCCCAGTTCCGGCAACCGCGCAAGCGCCGACCGCTCATCCTCGATGAACGTGTGCGCGAGAGTGGTCCATCGTGAGCGTGGGGCCTGAGTGACGGGCCAGACTCTTTGCCACAGCCAGCGCGATGCCCGACCTCGCCAGCCGCGTGATGAACGTGTGCCGCAGGGCGTGGAAGTCCGCCATGTGGTCCGAGGCGTCGCAGTAGGGGATGCCGGCGGCCCGGGGGATTCCCCCCGGCCCGGCCTCCTGGTCTGCCGATAAGAACGTCTTGCGTCAAGACTCCTGTGGACAATCGGCGCGGTTTCCTGCACAATGTGGCCGGTGCGGTTCCCGCAACGGGCGCCGAGGCGGGGGGAACACCCCTCGCCGGCCGAGGCGACCATCGCGACCGCGCGCGGAACACGGACACAGAGTCAGCGACGGCTCTCGATCCAGGAGGAGACGAGCGATGAAGACTGCAGGGGCCAAACACTTCAGCCGGAGACAGTTCTTGCGGGGGGCTGTGGCAGCGGCAGGCGGCGCCTTGGCGGCGCCGTATGTGATTCCAGGTACTGCCCTGGGTAAGAACGGCGCCGTGGTCCCCAGCGAACAGATTACGCTGGGCGGCATCGGCATCGGCAACAGGGGTTCGTATGACCTGGGATGCTTCCTGCGGGAACCGGACGTGCGGTTCCTGGCCATCTGCGACGTGAAAGACGCCCGCCGCAAGGCCGTCAAGAAGATGGCCGACTCGAAGTACGGCAACGAGGACTGCGCCATGTACCGCGATTTCCGCGAACTGCTGGCCCGGCCCGACATCGATGCCGTGCTCATCGCCACAGGGCCGAACTGGCACGCGACGGCCTCGATTACAGCGGCCAAGGCCGGGAAGGACGTGTATTGCGAGAAGCCCTGCACGAAGAACATCGTGCAGAGCCTGATGCTGGCCGAGACGTTCCGCCGGACGGGGCGCGTGTTCCAGGGCGGCATGCAGCGGCGGAACCTGCCCCATGTCGCGCTGGCGGTCGAGTTGGCCCGCACCGGGAAACTCGGCAAACTCCATACCGTCCACGCCCACCCCGGTGGCATGGGAACCGGAAGCAGCGGCTGGCTGCCGGCCCAACCCGAACCGCCCAAGGAAGAGGTGGACTGGGACCTCTACCTCGGGCCCGCGGCCTGGCGGCCGTTCAACCGGCGGCTGCTGAACGGGTTCAACTTCGAGAAAGGCGGCGGCCTGGTAGGCGGCGGCGTGCTGGAATGGGGGTCCCACTGCGTGGACCTCTGCCAGTGGGCCAACAATGCCGATGACACGGCACCGGTGGAGTATGAGCCGCCGGTCGGCGGCCAGGCGGTTGCCCACTACGTCAACGGCGTGAAACTGGTGATGCGCGGAGGAGGGTGGCTTGGGCTCGGATCGTGCCCAGTCCGGTTCGAGGGAGACACAGGCTGGGTCGAGACGGGCGATAACGGCGATATGGTCGCCAGTTCGCCCGCGTTGCTGGCCGCAAGGGGCGCCAAGGTCGGCGGTTATCCGGCGAACAACCACATCCGCGACTTCCTCAACTGCGTGAAGACACGGGGGCTGCCCCGGGCCAACCACGACGTGACCTGCCACACCCACATTGCCTGCCATGCCACAAACATCGCTATATTCCTGAAGCGCAAGGTCACGCTTGACACCCGGACCTACACGTTCGTCGGCGACGAGGAAGCGAACCGGTTGCGGTCGGAGGCGCTGCGCGAACCGTGGCGGCTCTAGGATCGGGTATCCGCAGGAACCCACCTTCTCCAAGGAGAGTGATGATGTTCAAGACTCGGGCTTTCGCATTGTGTGCCGCTTTCGCCGCGTCGGTCCTCTGCGCGATGGCCGCCGCCGGGGCCCCCTCGGCCGCCGCCGAGAATGCCGCCGACAAAAATGCCGCCGCAGAGCGGCAGCGCAAACTCATCGGCGTACTCCAGTCCGACGGGCCGCCGCAGGACAAGGCCATCACCTGCAAGCAACTGGCCATCTACGGCACCAGTGACGCGGTGCCGGCCCTGGCGGCACTCCTGCCGAACAAGGAACTTGCGTCGTGGGCGCGGATCGCTCTGGAGGCCATTCCCGATCCGGCCGCCGACGATGCCCTGCGCCAGGCGATGGGCAAGGTACAGGGCAGGCTGCTCGTCGGCGTGATCAACTCGATCGGCGTGCGGCGCGACGCCAAGGCCGTCGGCGGGCTCGTGTCAAGGCTCAAGGACGCCGACGAGGACGTGGCGTCGGCTGCGGCCGCGGCCTTGGGCCGCATCGGCGGCCCTGCGGCTTCCAAGGCCCTGGAGCCGTTGCTGGCCACTGCGCCGGCCGCGGTCCGCTCGACGGTGGCGGAGGGCTGCATCCTGTGCGCGGAACGGTTCCTCGCCGACGGCAATCGCACGGAAGCCGTGAGGTTGTACGACGTCGTCCGCAAGGCCGCCGTGCTCAAGCAGAGAGTGCTCGAGGCGACCCGCGGGGCCATTCTCGCCCGCCAGGCCGCCGGCGTGCCGCTGCTGGTCGAACAACTCAGGTCAACCGACAAGGCGTTTTTCGGCATCGCGCTTCGCACGGCCCGCGAACTGCCCGGCCCCGAAGCGACCGAGGCCCTGGCGGCCGAACTGGGCAACGCGGCGTCGGATCGGCAGGCCCTGATGCTCCTTGCCTTGGCCGACCGCGGCGACGCCAAGGCGCTGCCCGCCGTGCTCGAGGCAGTAAAGAGCGGCGCGGATCACGTGCGGACGGCGGCCATGAGCGCGCTCGAACGCTTCGCCGACGCCTCTTGCGTGCCGGTGCTCCTGGATGCCGCGCTCGATGAGAATGCCCAACTGGCTCAAGTGGCCAAAGGGACGCTGGCAAGGCTGCCCGGCCGGGACGTGGACGCGGACCTTGCAGCCCGCCTGCCGAAAGAGACCGGCAGGAAACGCCAGGTCCTCATCGAGGTTGCAGGGCTGCGACGAATCGAGGCGGCCCTTCCCGCCATGGTCCGGTGCGCCGAAGACCCCGATGCGGGGGTCCGTCGCGCCGCCGTCGACGCCATCGGCACCATCGGCGGCGCCAAGCAGACCGCCGACCTCGTGAGGGTCCTTCAGAAGACCGACGACCCCAAGGAGCAGGCGGCCATCGAGAAGGCGCTCATGGCGATCGGCGGCCGCGCGGGCACGGCCTGCGGGCAGCACCTGATGCCCCTCGCCAGGAGCGGCGCGCCCGCCCTTCGCGTGATCGGGCTGCATGCACTGGCCTGCGCGGGCGGGCCCGATGCCTTGGCCGCCGTCCGGTCAGCGTTCGACGACACCGATGAAACCGTCCGGGATGAAGCGGTGCGCACCTTGTCGACCTGGCCCAGCCGGTGGCCGGAGGACGACGGCGTGGCCGAACCGCTTCTGGCCCTGGCCAAGTCCGCCAAGAAAGCGCCGCACCGGGTCCTGGCGCTCCGCGGTTACCTCCAGAGCGTCCAGGCAACCAGCAAACTCAAGGACGACGAGAGGCTGGCCAAGGTCAACGCGATCCTGCCGCTGATCACGCGGCCCGAGGACAAGAAACTCGTTCTGGCCAGCCTGGCCGAGTTCCCTCACCCCGGCGCCCTGAAGATCGTGGAACCGCTGCTCAAGCAGGAGGCCGTCCGGGCCGAGGCCGAACTGGCCATGCTCAAGATCGCCCAGGGAATCGCCGGCTCGAACCGACAGGAGGCCCAGGCTGCCGCCGACATGCTCAGGACGCAGGCCAAGAACCCCACCGTCCGCAAGCGGGCCGCACAGGTCATCCGGCAGATGGAGAAGTTTGAGGACTACGTGACGGCTTGGCAGGTCAGCGGCCCGTACACCAAGGGCAACGTGTTCGCCACCGCCTATCCGCCGGAGAAGGATCCCGCCAAGGCCCAGTGGAAGGCTCTGCCGCCCGGCGGGGCCAAGCAGCCCTGGATGATGGACCTCTCGGCCGCCCTGGGCGGCAAGAGCCGTGCGTGCTACGTCCGTGCCTATGTCCACTGCGACACCGAGCGGCGGGCCCGCCTCGAGTTCGGCGTCGACGACGGCAGCAAGGTCTGGCTCAATGGGAAACTGGTGCACGCCGACGGGGCAGGCGGGGCCGCCATCCCCGGCGAGCACAAGGTGCCTGTCGCCCTGCGAAAAAGCTGGAACGCCCTGATGCTGAAGATCACCCAGGACACCGGCCCGTGGGAGTTCTGCCTCCGCATTCGCAGCGCCGACGGCGGAAAACTCGACGGCCTCAAGGTGCAGCCGCTGCCTCCCGCCGACTGACCCGCCGGCGCCGCCGGGCGGCCCAAACGCTGGCTGACCCAGCGGACGCACCGCTTCCTGAAGATCGGAGCGGCGGACGGATGCCGTCGCTTGCGAAGCCGACTGCCGAGCAGGTGGCGGTCAAGAAGACGGGCACGTATGACAGGCCGGTCGGTTCGGGCGGCCGGAAAGTATTGACGAAAAGTACGACATTTCCCGTCCTTTCCGGACACACTCAGGCACACACGGGCGCGGCCGCCGGCCCTGACGCCAGCAAAAACGCGGATGTAGATATAGAAATGGTGGAGGCGGTGGGAATCGAACCCACGTCCGGATGCCTGTGACTTGAAG
>CAZIJC010000010.1:0-59794 GCA_964539385.1 uncultured Anaerolineales bacterium
ACTAGCCGCGCACGTAAGTAAGCGGCGCAAGCCCCTGGGCTACGAGCCCAATCAGGTCTCGCCACGGCATGCACACGCAAGCGTGGCCATGCCACCCCGCAGCCGGGTGGCCCCCGCGAGGTCTCACCCCGGCGGCAGCGACGTCGGCTCGTCGGTGATGGGGATGGCCGGCGGCGGTTCGACGATTTGCATCGAGCGCCATTTGCCGCGAAGGAAGCGGCCCCACATCACGAGGCCCAGGACCGCGATATAGACGGTCACGGCGCCCCACGGTCCGAAACTGCCCCACTCGGGTCTCAGCGAAGCCACCAGCCACGAGCCACCCAGTCCCAGGCCGTAGCAAAGCGTCAGTTGGACGACGCCCGGCCAAAGGGTGTCGCCCGCCCCGCGCAAACTCCCGATAAAGATGACGTTCATGGCGTCGAAGGCCTGGCAAACGAGGATGACCAGCGCCGCACGGGTGGCGATCGACTGAACCAGCGGGTCGGCCACCTCGCCCGAGAGGTACACGAGCGACGCCCAGTCCAGCGCGAGGCTCTGACCGTTGAAGATGCCGACCAGCGTGTGGCGCAAGAGCCAGATGGCCACGCCCATCCCGACCATGTAGACCTCCACCAGGATGAAACCCGCATGGGCCCGCCGCCACGCCAGATGCGGCCGCCCTGCCCCGCAGTAGCGGCCCACGATCGCCGTAACGGCGACGCTGACGCCGATAGCCGGCATGAAACACAGGTGCCAGTACCGGTTCAGGATGGCGGCCGCCGCCAAGTGGGCCGTCCCGAAACCGCCGAGGATGCGGCCCATGAAGATGGTCCACATAAGGATGTCGCCGCTGAACATGATGCCGGCGGGGCTGCCGATCCGGAGCAGGTCGCGCACGGCCGACCACCGGAAACAGCACTGGCGGCGCACCTGGAACTGCGGCCCCGCCACGCCCGCCACGAACACCGCCCCGAAGATGGTGGCCTCGACCGCAAAGCCGATGACCGTCGCAATGCCCGCGCCCACGAGGCCGAGTTCGGGAAAACCGAACTTGCCGAAGATCAGCACGTAGTTGCCCACGACGTTGACGACGTTCGCGATGACACCGGCCACCAGGTTGATGCCCGGCCGATGAACGCCCACGAACCACGCGGCGAGCGCCCGGGCCGACAGGCAGAACAGGGCGCCGCTCAAGAGAATCCGGAAGTACTTCGTCTCCAGCGCCGTGACGTGCGCCTCGTGGCCGAACAGGGCCATGACCTGCGGTGCGGGCACGATGAGCAGCGCGAGCAGCCCCGCCGCCGCCCACGCCACCCACAGGCCGTGCCAGCCGTACACCGACGACCGCTCCGGCCGACCGGCGCCCAGGTTCTGCGACGCGAACGTGCTCACGCACGAGAGCAGGCCCATGAAGAAACAGACCGGCACGAACGCCGAGATGCCGCCGATGAACTGGGCCGACAGCGCCTCTTTGCTGACCGTCGAGACCATCCACCCGTCCACGAACTGCATGACCGTCACGCTGATGGTGCTCAGGACCGTCGGGACGGCCAGGCGCACGACTTCCCCGACGCCCCACCAACGGGCGGGGTCGTGGTCGCGGTCCGCAAGACGCGGTGTCTCGTCGTTGAGCATCGGCTCGGCTCTCGGAATGGCCGGGTGGCATGGCCACGCTTGCGTGGCCATGCAATGCCTTCTGCGCGTTGACGCTCATGGCCACGCAAGCGTGGCCATGCCACCCGCCGACGCGGCGCGGGCGCAACAGCGGCCCGCCAGTATAGCGGGGCGCAGAGACGCTGCAACCATCGACACGCGGCTTGACGGACGGCGCGGCTCACCTTACGATGGCGGCGCCATGTTTACGGGACTGGTGGAAACGGTCGGCGAAGTCGTCTCGGCCAAGCGGACGGCGGCGGGGCTGCGCCTGCGCGTGGACCTGAAGGCCGCCGCCGAGGGTGTGGCCGCCGGCGATTCCATCAACCTCAGCGGCGCCTGCCAGACCGTAGCCGTGATTGACGGACGCGTGGCCGCATTCGACACGGTCGCCGAGACGCTCGCCAAAACCACCCTCAACTCGTGGGGGACGGGCACGGCGGTCAACATCGAGCGCAGTTTGCGGCCGGGCGACCGTCTGGGCGGGCACTTCGTGGCCGGGCACGTGGACGGCACCGCGCGGGTGCTGGAGAACGGCGAGCGCGGCGGCGGGTGGGTGCTGAGCGTCGAGACGCCGGCCGACCTTCTGCCGGAGATCGCCCCGAAAGGGTGCATCGCCATCGACGGCGTCAGCCTGACGGTGGTCGAGGCCGGGCCGGCGGCCGTCAGCGTCGCGCTGATTCCGACAACGCTCCGTGAGACGACGCTCGGGCGGCTGAGGCCGGGAGACCTCGTGAACCTCGAGACCGACCTGCTGGCCAAGTACGTTCGCCGCGCCCTTGCCGCCGGCGAGGACGCCGACGCAGCCAATCACAGGCTGATGGAGACGCTCGAACGGTCGGGCTTTCTCGACTGAGCGTGGCACGCGCCGAGTGAACTCGGCTATGCCCGGTTAGCCGCCGCGCTTGTCCCAGTACGGACCCGTATGGGCGCGGCGCGTCATTGTTGTGGGGTTATCATGCCCGACGCGTCATTACACCGCATCGGCATCACGCTGGGCGACCCGGCGGGCGTGGGCCCGGAGGTTGCCCTGAAGGCGCTTGCGGACGAGACGGTGCGGGGCCTCGCGCGCTTCGCCGTCTTCGGCCCGTCGCGCGAGCGTTGGGCGGAACTGGCAGGCGCCCAGCCGTCGTTCCTCACGCGGTCGCAAGACCGGGACGCGTGGGACGAAACTCTCGCGGGCATCGAACTCGTTCAGGTCAAGGCGGACCTCGACGGAGTGTCCTCCGGCGGGCCGAGCAAGGCGAGCGGCGAGGCGAGTATCGCCTACGTCCTTGCGGCCATCGAGGCGGCCAAGCGCGGATGGATCGACGCCATCGTCACGGGGCCCATCTCGAAGGAAGCCGTCGGCATGGCGGGTTACCCGTGGCCGGGGCACACGGAACTGCTGGCCGACGAGTTCGGCGCCCGCGAGGTCGCCATGATGTTGGCGGGCGGCCCGTTTCGGGTGGTCCTGGTGACGATCCACGTGGCGCTGGCCGAGGCGATCCGGTCCATAACGGTCGAGCGGATTCTGACCGCCTGCCGCCTGGGCTCCGAGGCGGTCCACCGGTGGTTTGGCGTCGAGGTGCCGCGCCTCGGGGTGTGCGGCCTGAATCCTCACGCGGGGGAAGCCGGGCGGTTCGGCCACGAGGAACGCGAAACAATCGGCCCGGCCGTCGAGGAAGCCAACGCCGCCGGCCTGTGCGCGTTCGGGCCCCTCGCGCCCGACACGGCGTTCCGCCAAGCGATGCAGGGCAAGTTCGACCTGGTCGTGGCAATGTACCACGACCAGGGCCTGATTCCGATCAAGACCGTCGCGTTCGAGGAGTCGGTGAACGTGACGCTGGGCCTGCCCATCGTCCGGACGAGCGTCGACCACGGCACGGCCTACGACATCGCCGGCCGCAACGCGGCCGACCCCGGCAGCATGAAGGCGGCGGTCCGCATGGCGGTGGAGATGGTCGGCCGCGGGCGCGAGGTGGACTGAGCGGCAGAGGGCCACGAGCGAGGACCAGCACCGCGCGTGTCAGCCGCTTCAGTCGCCAGCATCAATTGCCGAGACGATTCGCTCCAGTTCGGCAACGAGCGGCGGGAGGTCGCGAGTGACGATCTCCCACAGAATGTCGAAGTCCACCTGGTCGTAGGCGTGGATGAGCCGATGGCGCAGGCCGATGATCTGCGGCCAGGGGATCTGCGGATACCGGTCGCGATCCTCAGGCGGCATCCGGTTGGCCGCTTCGCCCACAATCTCAAGCAACCGAACCAGCGCCAGGTTCAGCACGCGCTCCGCGTCCAGGTCTTCCCGCTGCTTGCCCTTGGCCAAGCCCAGCGCTTCCTTGGCGTGGTCGCGCATCTGCCTGAGGGCGATATCCGTTCTATGGCGCGACATACTGCACCTCGGCTTCGGCAAGGATACGGTCACGGAAATACGGGCTCAGCGAATTCGGAGTGTTGAGGTCCACCTTGTGTCCGAAGATTTCCGACAGTTCCATCTCCATAGAGACGAACGCGAGCCCGGGCACGTGGCCCGCCTCGAACTCCACAAGCACGTCCACGTCGCTGCCGGGGCGAAAGTCCTGCCGCAGCACGGAACCGAACAGCGCCAGTTTGCGGATATGCCGGCGACGGCAGAATTCGACAATCGCGGCGCGGTCGATGGAAATGCCTGTAGCCATGTCAGAGATTCACCCCACCCCTACAGAAGATTCAGAAACTGCTCCCGGCTCAGGCCCGCCTGGTAAAGGATGGCGAGGACCGTGCCCCTGGGTATGTCTTTTCCCTGCGGCACAATGACGAGGCGCGTCTCACCCCCCGGTTGGACGCGGCAAAAGGCACGGTGGCTTCCCTTGCCTCGGTGCGGCGCCTCAACGAACCCCGCTCGGCGCAGGGCCGCGATGATCTGTCTGGAGGACAGCGCGGGCAGTTTGCTCATGGCTCAGACGGCCACTTCCAGCGGCGCGGTGTAGCGTTCCGTCTTTTCGAGGGACGGCTGGATTTCAGCGAGAATGCCCAGTTCCTTGGCGTTGGCGATCCACAGTTCGACGGCTTCCTGAAGGGCCTTGCGAGCGGCCACGGGGGTCTTGCCGTAAGAGGCAACCCCTATCTCGGGGCACCGCGACACGAAGCGGTTGCCTTCACGCCAGATCACCGCCGTCAGATGCAAGGTCTTGGCCATCGTGAACACCTCCCACGCGAATAGTACCACCTTCGGGAAAAAGAGCAAGGCGCAATCGCGGCTGCGGCAGGGCAAAAAGGCTCCAGGAACCTTTTCCCTGAAGGGCCCGGAGGGTGCTACGCAGAAAAGGTTCCTGGAACCTTTTTGCCTGCGCGCGATGCATCGTGGACGGTTACAATCTCTGTGGCCGCACACCACAGAAGGCCGTAATGAACCATCCTCCCACACAGAGCGAGATCAAGGCGATGCTGGCCGAGGCGGGGCTGAGGCCGGACCGCCGATGGGGACAACACTTCCTCATCGACGGCAACCTCATGCGGATGCTCGTCGCGGCCGCAGACCTCTCGCCCGCCGACACCGTCCTGGAGGTCGGCGCCGCGGTGGGCAACCTGACGGGGCTGCTCCTCATCGGAGCCGGCCGCGTGGTGGCCGTGGAGGTGGACCCGCTCCTGGCAGAGATCGCACGCCACCGCCTCGCCCACGCCGCCAACCTCGACCTGTTGGTCACCGACGTCCTGGCCGACAAGCACCGCGTGGCGCCGGCCGTCCTGGAAAGGGTGGAGAGGCGCCGCGCGGAACTCGGCGGAGCGGTGAAACTCGTCGCGAACCTGCCGTACCAGGCCGCCACGCCGCTCGTGGCCGAACTGGTCCGGGCCGACCCGCCGCCCGAGCGGCTCGTCTTTACGGTCCAGAAGGAAGTGGCCGACCGCCTGGTCGCCATGCCCGACACGTCCGATTACGGCCCGGCCGGCGTGCTGGTCCAGGCGCTGGCGGAGGCGGAGGTGCTGCGGCGCCTGGCGCCCAGCGTCTTCTGGCCGCGGCCGCGCGTCTGGTCGGCGATGGTGCGCATCCGGCCGAGCGCAGCGAAGCGAGCGCGGGTGGCGGACCTTGGGGTGTTCCGCCAAACCATCGACGGTCTGTTCGGCCATCGGCGGAAGCGTGCGGCCCGAAGCCTTGCGCTGGCCGACCCGTCCGGCGCCTCGCCCGAGGTCTGGGCGGAACGGCTGACGGCGGCAGGGCTCGACCCGAAGGCGCGCGGCGAGGCGTACTCGGTCGAGGAGATCCTGTGCCTGGCGAACGCCATGGCGCGGGCAACGCGCGGTTGAGGCCGCTCAATCGGCCGCCGCCATGAGGGCCGGCCGGTTCTCGCGGAACCAGGTCAGCGTTTCGCGGAGCGAGTCTTCGGTGCCGACGTGCGGCTGGTAGCCGAGCACGCGCCGGGCTTTGTCGATGTTGTACGTCAGGGGCGTGGCCATGAACTTCAGGCGCGCCTTGTTGACGAGCGGCGGTTCGCGGCCCCGCCGGAGCGAGTAAATCCCCTCCAAGATCGGGCACACCATCCGGACCAGCCACGTCGGCACGTGCGCCGTCGGCATCGGATACCCCGTCTCTTCACAGATGATCTCCAGCAGCCGCACGCGGGTGATTGCCTCGCCGTTGGTCACGAGGAACACCTCACCAACGACGTCGGGCCGGGTGGCCGCACGGAACAGGCCGTCCACGAGGTTCCCCGCATAGACGAGTGTCTGGGGATGGCGGCCGGAGCCGATGAACTTGAACTTTCCGGCTTTCAGATTCGTCAGAATCCTCGGCAAGACCTGGCGGTCGCGCGGCCCGTACACGTAAGGCGGCCGGATGATGACGGCCTGAAGGCCGCGCTCGCGGACGAACCCGTGGATGAGTTCCTCGCTGCGGATCTTCGTCAGATTGTAATTGTCGCCGGCGTGAATCAGGGGGGCGGTCTCGTCAAAATTCCGCTGCGGGTGCATCCCGAAGACGACCATGGAACTCAGATACACGAACCGCTTGAGTCGGCCGCAGGCGATCGCCGCCTCCGCCAGGTGCCGCGTGCCCTCGACGTTGACGCGGACCATCTCGGCCAGCGGCGCCCAGTCCGAGACCATCGCCGCCAAGTGGAAGACGTAGTCGGCGTCTTCCAGCACCGGCGTGAACGATCCGGCAGGGTCGCTGACGTCGCCTTCGACAAGGTCCACGCCCCAGGACTCCAGGAGCCGGGTATCGCTGGTCGTTCGGACCAGAGCCCGCACGCACCACCCCTCGTCGAGCAGACGCCGGACAAGGTGGCTGCCGACCATCCCGGTGGCGCCGGTCACAAACGCCAGCGGCGAATCCTGATCCGCCATCGCTCTCCTCTACTATGAAAGTGCAGACCGTATTGTAGGCCAATGCCACGAGCGGTCAATGAGAAACGCACGCCCGGTGGCAAGGCGCAGGGCCGGCCTTGCGACGGCTCGGCACGCCCGGGGCCAAGGCGGCGCCTTTCAGATTCTGCCAAAAGAATCGCCCAAAATCCCTTGCATCGAAGCCGCTTGCAACTCAAGATGCCGGTGTCATAGTTTGTCTTGGCCGCGGTAGGTGTGCCACTTGGCTGTCACTGAGTCACCGGTTCTCGACGGAATTGGCACATGGGGGCCCGGCGAGGCGTCACGCTTACGGAACTTCTCGTCACCATCGCCGGCTTGCTCTGCCTCTCGACTGCGCTGGTTCCGGCCGTCATAGGCGCCAAAGACGTTGCCGATCGGACGGTGTGCGCGGCCCACCTGTCGTCGCTCGGCAAGGCCATCGTGCTGTATGCCATCGATCACGACGACCGGCTTCCCGATTGCGGCGCCGCGTCGCCGCTGGGCGGCGAGGTGCCGAAGGACGGGTGGCACTTCCCCAGCCGGTTCGATGCCCCCGGAACGTGCGCTTGGCCGCACGTCCGGGCCGTCGGAAACCAGGCGAACCTCTGGCTGCTGGCCCGCGAGGGCTACGCCCTGCCGCAGATTTTCGTCTGCCCCGCCACGGCGGACCGGCCCAGCCTGAACTCCGACACCTCGCCGGCCGTCATGGGGTTCCTGGCGATGAACCCCGCCACCGGGCAGGCCGTTCCGGCCGAAGACCGCTTCCTGAAACGCGTGCACGCGGGCCGATGCTCCTACTCGTACCAGAACCAGTTCGCCCATCCGCAAACCGAATCCGGCGGCGCGGGCGGCCCGCCAACCACCCTCCGCGCGGTCCATCCGCACAGGCTCGCCATCCTGGCCGACCGCAACCCGTACACGCGGACCGACCTCGTCCGCCAGCCCATCGTCTCTCCCGAGGAGCATCCCGAAGCCAACAGTCTGAACCATCACGGGACCGGGCAGAACGTGCTGTACCTGAGCGGCGAGGTCGAGTGGCACGACACCCCCTTCTGCGGCGCACTGCGGGCCCACGGGCGACGCGACAACATCTACCGGCCCGACGCCGGCCGGCCGGACGACCCCTTCAACGTTCCGCGGGCCCCCGCCGACTCGTTCCTGGTGCCGTGATGGCCGAGCGGCCCGACACCGATCTCTCAACGTTGGCGCGCGGTGGGTCCGGAGACCCACCGCGCAACGCCTGCGGCGGACCGTGCGGGTTCACGCTCCTGGAAGTGCTCGTGGTCATCGCCATCATAGCCGTCCTGGCGGCGTTGCTGGTACCCGCGCTCTTCGATGCGATAGGGCTGGCACGCGCGCTCCAGTGCCAGGGCAATCTGCACACCATCGCCGCCGCCTACGAGCGATATATGACCGACTCCGGCGGCGTCTGGCCGCCCATCATGACCACCGACGCGCCCGAGGAACTGTTCAAGCGGATCGAAGCCGAGACGGGCCTGGTCATGGCGCCGCAGCGACCGGAGGACAGATGGGGCCAGCCCGGGCCGCACTGGAGCATCGTCTTGTGGCCGTACATCCAGTCGCTCGAAGTGTACACCTGCCCGGCCGATCCCAAAGCGGGCCTGCGCGGCGCCGACGTGCTGCCGCCCGACAGCCAGCCCGGCGCGGCGCTGCTCGACGCACCACCCGAAAGTTATGCCCTGAACGTCATCCTCTTCCGGACGGCCCCCAACATGCGGCAGCAGGCGGAGTGCGAGTGGGGCACCCGCGGCGACTCCGACTTCAGCGGCCCCCAGTCGTGCACGACTCAAGGCGAGCAGCGGCGGCAGTTCCCCCAGTGGCCCCGCGTCATCCTGTTCTTCTGCGGCGCGGCGGGGCAGACCGTCGGCAGCCAGTTCAACATACCGTTCCGCACCAGCGGCCTCGTCGAACGGTGGGAATGGCACCCGCGGCGGGCGTCGGACCCCTTCGCCGACGAACCGGGAAAGGGGGCAAACTACCTCTACGCCGACGGCCGCGTCGAATACCACGACGAACTGCCCAGCAAACGCGAGTGGGGATACGACATCGGAACACCGCGATGACGGAATTGCGTGTCCTGTCGCTACCGACGCGCTGGGCGGATGCCTGCCGACGCACGACAGAGCCTATCCGGTGTGTGTTCCACGCGGGGCGCACGTGGCTCTGGGACATCCGGGCAGGGCTTCTCCTGCGCCCGCATGAGGACGACGCGAATCGGCTTCGCCCCTACCCGACGGGCGAGAGAAGGTCCGGCGAGAAGTTGCTCCGAAGAACAACGGTGACGGTCACGTGTCTGTCTTCGCCCCTGCCGCTGCCTCGCCGGATGTCGCCCCTGAGTTTGATGATGCGGCGTCGTGCCCCTCCCCTGTAAGGACGAGGCACGCTCAGTTCAACCCAACAGGCCTGTCCGTCGTGGAACGGCAGTCTCCGCTCGCCATCAACGCGGATCCCCCCCTTCGAGACGTCGCATGCCCGGCCCTGCACAAGGATCTTGCCCGAGTTGTCGAGCAGCCTGATCGAGCAGTCCAGCGGGGTCCGTTCGTGCCGCCGCAGTTCCTGCACACGATTCATCGTTGTTCCTCCCTCGTGTATCAAGCCGCGATGCCGGCAGGGCCGCGACCTGCCCAGGGTGGTCGTAACACCGTAGTCCCCCATACGTAGGGCGAGCCCTGACCCGTATCCCGGCACCCTTGAGTTCCACTGGAATCATACACATGGAACGTGCAAAGTCAAACCGGGCCGGCGCCGCAGGGCCGGCGGCGGCGGAATAGCGGCCTAAGTGCCTGCCAAACCAAGAGATAGGGAAACCGCGCCCCGAGACCGTCTCCGGCACTTGCTTGGGTGTCCTGCAGAGCGCGCGGGAAAAACGCTCGAAAAACACGATCAACTCCGCCGCCCTGTGCCATGCCGCTCTTCCGCGGCGCGTCCCTTGCCGGCCGACGCGGTGCAGGCAACAACGCTACCGCAATCCTGCGCTGGGGACGGATCCACGGGACCGTCCTTGACCGGGCGGCCTCCCTCGCCTACGATGCCGCCGCACCATTGGCGGGACGGGTCGGGCGATGGCACGCAAGGAAAAGGGCCGGGTTCCCAAGCGAATCTTGCGCGGCACGCTGCCGCGCGAATCCTTCGACCTGGGCGAGCGCACCTACCGTCTCCAGAAGACGCTGAAGCAGGACTTCTTCGCCGCCACCGGCCGCTACGTCTCGGACGACGGCCACCGCGTCTGCCTGAAACACTATCACACGGAACCGTGGCTCGGCTGCCCGCTGGAGTGGGCGGGGCGGCTGATGGCCGACCGCGAGGTCCGCCATTACCGGCTGCTCCACGACACCGGCGGCGTGCCGCGCCTCGTCGGACGCATCGGCCGGAGCGCCTTCGTCCACGAGTGGATCGAGGGCAGCGACCTGCTGGACCTGGCGGACCCGCCGCCCGACAACTTCTTCGACCAACTCGAGGCCCTGGTGCGGGCGGTGCACACTCGCGGCATGGCGTACGTTGATATGAATAAGCCTGACAACGTCCTGGTGGCGGAGGACGGGCGGCCGGTGCTCATCGATTTCCAGATCTCCTGGGCGCCGCGGCCGTCGTGGGGGCCGCTCGGCAGCGTCAAGCGGCGGGTGCTGGCAATGCTCCAGGAGGCCGACCTCTACCACGTGCGGAAACTCAAGCGCCTCTACCGCGGCGACCTGATGACGCCCCAGGAGCGCGCCGCCGGCAAGCGGCCGCCGTGGTTCCTCAGGCTCCACCGCGCCTTCGGGGCGCCGCTGCGGGACCTCAGGCGGAAGTTCCTCGAATGGATCGGGGCGAGATGATCGCATTCATCGCACTCTGTGTCGTCCTGTACGCCGGGTACCTTTTGCGGAGCAAGGTGCGCCTGCTCCAGTGGCTGTACCTGCCGTCGCCGGTGATCGCGGGCCTGCTGGCGCTGGCGATCATCCAGGTCGCCGGGTGGACCGGCAACCCGCTGCCCGATGAGTGGACGGCTGGATGGAGCAAACTGCCGGGCCTGCTGATCAACGTCGTCTTCGCGTGCCTGTTCCTGGGACACGCGCTGCCGAAGGTGGGCACGCTGTGGCGGCGGGCCGGTCCGCAACTGGCGTACGGCCAAGTGGTGGCGTGGGGGCAGTACGTCGTCGGCATCGGCCTGGTGCTCGTGCTGCTGGGGCCCGTGTTCGGCGTGGACCCGATGTTCGGCGGCATCATCCCGGTCGGGTTCGAGGGCGGCCACGGGACGGCGGGCGGCCTGGCAGCCACGTTCGAGGACCGCGGATGGCCCGAGGGCAAGGACCTCGCCCTGGCCAGCGCCACGGCCGGCGTCACCAGCGCCATCATCGTCGGCATGGTCCTCGTTAACTGGGCCGCGCGGCGGGGGCGACTGGCCGGCGGCCGCAAACCGTCGGCTCTCTCGACCCTCGAACGGGCGGGCATCATCCCGCGCGAGAAGCGTCAGAGCGCCGGGCGGCTGACCGTCTCCTCCGACGCCATCGGCTCGCTGACGCTGCACCTGGTCGTCATCGGTGTGGCGGTGCTCATCGGCTACCTCATCAAGGAAGGCGCGTGGGCGGTCGAGGGCCGCTTGAGCACCGGTCTCGACGTGGCGGCCCGCAAAGGGTCGGCCCTTTACATCATGATCAAGAGTTTCCCGCTCTTTCCGCTGTGCATGATTGGGGGCCTCGTCGTCCAGTTCATCGAGGACCGCTTCGACAAACACGATCTGATCGACCCCGGCCTGACGCGGCGGGTCCAGAATGCAGCGCTCGATTTCCTGGTCGTGGCGGCCATTGCGACGATTCGCCTCGATGCGGTGACGGCGCTGCTGGCGCCGTTCGTTATCGTAGTGGCGGCAGGCATCGCCTGGAACGTCTTCTGCGTGACGGTGCTGGCGCGGCGGATGCTGCCCGACGCGTGGTTCGAGCGGTCGATTGCCGAGATGGGACAGTCGATGGGCGTGACGGCAACGGGGCTGCTGCTCTTGCGTGTCGTGGATCCGGACTACGAGACGCCGGCCGCCGACGCCTTCGCGTCAAAGCAACTGCTGCACGAACCGTTCATGGGCGGCGGGTTGTGGACGAGCACGGCGATACCGCTGCTGGCGATCTGGGGCAGCCTGCCGGTGTTCCTCATCGCCTGCGCGGCCGTGACCGCGTGGATGGTAATCGTCTTCGGGCCGAAGGCGCTGAGAAAGACATCCGGCACGGAGTAGGCGGGTGGCATGGCCACGCTTGCGTGGCCATGTTCGCATACCTCCTCCCCGATGGCGGGTGGCATGGCCACGCAAGCGTGGCCATGCCACCCGACCGCGCTAGCGCCAAGCGCGGTGGGTCGGGAGACCCACCGCGCAACGTGGCTGTCGGAGATCAAGCGCAGAGAAATGGTGCGCGGGACAGGACTTGAACCTGCAAGGCCGTTTGTATGGCCACCAGCACCTCAAGCTGGCGTGTCTGCCAATTCCACCACCCGCGCACGCCATCCAAAAGAATAGACGCACCGGCGAAGCGTGTCAAGCGCTTCTCGCCGGCGCCGGCGACGTTGACGCCATGCGCGGCGGGCAGTCTTGCCCGCCGCGCTTCCCCTCCGAAATCACCGCCAACGTGCTACCGCGCGGTGGGCACGACTGCCCACCGCGCTTCTTTGCGGAAACGCTTGCAAGCGTTCGCGGCGCGGCCTAGAATCGCGGCGAGTCGATCGCCGCGCATGTGGGGAGACCCGAGATGGCGGAAGCCGATTCCGACTTCGACGCATTTCAACCTTACTACGACATCATGGTCAACTGGGAGAGCCGCATCGGCCACGAGGCCCCGTTCTTCCAGCGGGCGCTGGCGAGCGTGTCGGCCAAGCGTGTGCTGGACTGCGCGTGCGGCACGGGGCACCACGTGCGTCTGTTCGCGCGGTGGGGGATGGAGGCCGTCGGGTCCGACATCGCCGAGTCGATGGTCGAGCAGGCCCGCGCCGACGCCCGCGAAGAGGGCTCGCCCGTCCGGTTCGAGGTGGCCGATTTCCGGAACCTGCCCGGCCGTTTTCCTCACCCGTTCGATGCCGTCACGTGCACCGGCAACAGCCTGCCGCTGGTCGGTTCGGCCGATGGTGTGCGGCAGGCCCTCGCCGGCATGCGCGACGTCCTGCGGGCGGACGGCCTCTTGATCCTCGACACGCTGAACTTCGCGCAGATTCGTGAAGGCCGCACCGTCATCGAGGACCCGCAGATCCGCCGCGTGGACGACCGCGAGATCCTGTTCGTCAAGATCCTCCGCAAGACCCGCCGCCTGTGCGACATCACGATCCTGGTCCTCGAGAAACAGGCCGGCGAGTGGAGCAAACTCCAGACCCACGACCGCGCCTGGGCCGCCGGCCGGAGCGAACTCGAGGCGATGGTATCGGACGCCGGATTCAACCGCATCCAGTTCTACGGCGGCTACGAGCCCAAGCCGTTCGACCCCGACACCAGCCGCCACCTTCTTGTCGTCGCCCGAAAACAAAAGGCCTCGCCATGACACCGCAAGAACGTTTGCGCAAACTGGGCCTGGAACTCCCCGCCGCGCCGGAGCCCGTCGGCGCCTACGTCCCAGCCGTGCGGACGGGGAATCTCGTCTTCGTCAGCGGCCAGTTGCCCATGAAGGACGGCGAGTTGATGGCCACCGGCCACGTGGGCGCGGAGGTCTCGCCCCAGCAGGCGCAAGACTGCGTCCGCCAGGCGGCGCTCAACGCCCTGGCGGTCGTGGCGGCCGAGGTCGGCGGCCTTGAGAACGTCGCCCGCGTCGTCCGTCTGACGGGTCACGTCGCCGGCGCCCCCGGCTTTACCGACCAGGCGCTAGTGTGCAACGCCGCCAGCGAACTGGTTGGCGAGATCTTCGGCGACGCCGGCCGCCACAGCCGCGCGGCCCTCGGCGCCGCCGAACTGCCGCTCGGTGCGCCGATTGAACTGGAGATGATTGTCGAGGTCAAAGGTTAGCGCGTTTCACGCCTGCGCGGCGGGCAGTCCTGCCTGCCGCGGCGACTGCCGGATTGCGCCGCGGCGGGCAAGACTGCCCACCGCGCCAGGACCTGTTTAACCGCTTGGATGCCACCATGAAGATCGTCGTCCTCGACGGCTACACGTTGAATCCCGGCGACCTGAGTTGGGATTCTCTGGCGGCGCTCGGCGACTGCGAGGTCTACGACCGCACGCCGCCGGATGAGATCGCGGAACGCGCCGCCGGCGCCGAGATCGTCCTGACGAACAAGGTCGTTCTCGACCGCGCCCGTCTCGAAAGCCTGCCGGACCTCGGGTACATCGGCGTCCTGGCCACCGGGTACAACGTCGTGGACGCCCGCGCCGCGCGCGAGCGCGGCGTGGTCGTCACGAACGTTCCGGACTACGCCACGCCGGCGGTCGCGCAGGCGGTTTTCGCACACATCCTGGAACTGACGCACCGCGTAGCGCACCACGCCCAAACGGTCCGCGACGGGCGCTGGTCCGACGGCCCGGACTTCTGCTACTGGGACTTCCCGCTCGTGGAACTCAATGGCCTGGTGATGGGCATCGTGGGCCTCGGCCGCATCGGCTCGGCCGTGGCCGATCTGGCCCGGGCGTTCGGGATGACCGTCCTCGCCTGCACCAGGACGCCGCAGGTGCCGCGAGACGGCATCCGGTTCGTGGACCTCGACCGCCTGCTGAGCGAGAGCGACGTCGTGAGCCTGCACTGTCCGCTGACGCCGGAGACGGAGGGGCTCATAAGCGCCGAGCGTCTGGCCCTGATGAAGCCGTCCGCGCTGCTCATCAACACCAGCCGCGGGCCGCTGGTCGATGAGCAGGCGCTGGCCGATGCGCTGAACTCGGGCCGGCCGGCCGGCGCGGGTCTCGACGTCCTTGCCGTCGAGCCGCCGAGCCGCGACAATCCGCTCCTGGCGGCGAGGAACTGTTTTCTGACGCCGCACTACGCGTGGGCCACCCGTGCGGCCAGGGCGCGGCTGATGAAAACGGTCGTCGAGAACGTAAAAGCCTTCCTCGACGGCCGCCCGCAGAACGTCGTTAGCTAGAACCGGTTCGGCCCGGCCTCGCTGGGGCCTCGTGAATGGAGGCATCCGCGATGCGATGCGCTGCTGCCATCTTGCCGGCATTCGTGGTGCTTCTCCTGACGACCGCGTGCGCCGCAGCGCCCGACTCGACGAAGGCAAGGCGTGCCACCGGCAAGGAGCAGGCGCAAGCCGAGACCCGCGCCGGTTGGGTGAAGGCTCCCGAGAGCCCTGTCCTGGGCGGTGAGTTGGGCACATGCTTCGACGTGGCCCTGCTGAAGGAGGACGGACGGTTCCGCATGTGGTTCTCGTGGCGCCCGAAGCAAAGCGTCGCCCTCGTCGAAAGCAATGACGGCGTCAACTGGAGCAAACCCGTCATCGTGCTCGGGCCGAACAAGGACACGGATTGGGAAGGGAGGATCAACCGCCCTGTCGTCGTCAAGCGCCCCGACGGCTATCACCTATGGTACACGGGCCAGACCAGCACTGAGTCCTTCATCGGGCACGCGACCAGTTCTGACGGCGTGACGTGGAAGCGGACGGGCACGAAGCCCGTCCTCTCGTCCGAAGCGCCGTGGGAGAAGGTGGCCGTCATGTGCCCGCACGTCATCTGGGACGACGAGGGACGGTTGTTCCGGATGTGGTACTCCGCTGGCGAGCAGTACGAGCCGAACGCCATCGGCTACGCTACCAGCCCGGACGGCCGCACGTGGACCAAGCACCAGGCCAACCCCATCTTCCGCGCCGACCCCAAGAGCCCGTGGGAGAAGCACAAGGTCACGGCGTGCCAGGTCGTGCGGCACGGTGGCTGGCACGTTATGTTCTACATCGGCTTCCGTGACGAGCACCACGCGCAGATCGGCCTGGCCCGCTCCCGCGACGGTCTGACCGGTTGGCAGCGCCATCCCGCCAATCCCATCATCCGACCCGGGGCGGGCAAGTGGGACGGCGACGCGTGCTACAAGCCGTTCGCCATCTTTGGCGGCGGCCGGTGGATGCTCTGGTACAACGGTCGGCACAAGCGCGTCGAACAGATCGGCCTGGCGAGCCACGAGGGCGAGGACCTGGGGTTCCCCGTCGGGAAGACCGCATCTGCAAGACTCCGACTCTTTGACGGCAAGCCGAAGACGTTCGTCGTAAACGGCTACTCCACGTCGTTCCACTGGCCGAAGATCCTGCAGCGGAAACTCGACCGCCACTTCGGCAAGCGGGTCATCGAGGTCCGTTCCGCCACCAAGGGCGGCACGCCCATCGCCAAGTGGATCGACGTGGCGACCGGCGGGCCGAAAGAAGCATGGATCTCAACCGTGCGGCCGGCGCTCGCGCGGCGAGAGGGCGCGCCGGTCATCGTCCTCGCGCAGCAGTCGCTTCAGTGGGCGTTTGGCGACCGGCGGGCAGGGATCCGCAACGCGCAGGACACCGAGCGGATCCGCAGCGGCACCGACGCCCTGGAGAAGTACGCGCGGCTCATGAAAAAGGACGGGGCGGATCTGGTCTTCATCGCGATGCACATTTACAAGAAGCCGATGGAACCGGAGATCGGCAACGAGCGGCTGGCCCTGGCGGAACTCCTGAAGCGAAAGGTCCCCGGCGTCGCAGCCGGCCCCGACGTGTGGACGCCCACCAGCAAACTCTGGCCTCAGGCCTTCGCGGGCGACAAGGTCCATCCCAACCAGATCGGCGCGGAGGTCATGGCACAGCATTGGTTCGAGTGCCTGCTCGCCCGGGACGGCTTGGCCGTGCCCGCGTGGAGCAAGGACGAGATGCAGCAGGCCGTCCGGAGCGTGCTCGGCTACACGGAGAGTAAAGGGCAGCAAGACGTACCGCGCGTCCTGATCGAACTCCGCGTGCCCGAGAACGACGCTCGCGGCGTCATCATCGTGCTGAACCGGCACCAGAACCTTGGCCAGGACTTCGATGCGCTTCGGGCGGCGCTCGAAGGGCTCAAGAGACTGGGCCTGAGGGCCGATCACCCGATCCTCATTTCCCAGGAGACGACCTGCCAACACAAGTGGGTCGTGCAGGCGTTCGAGGCAACGGTCGCCGCACGGTTCACAAACATCCACTTTGCTGCGCCGTCCCCTCCGTCGGAGTAATGAGGGCTGCAGCAACGCCGCGGTAACCCATCCGAAACTGGTTCGCGGCGCTGCTCAAGTACGACGGCCTCAAAGCACCCGCCTGGAGCCGCGACGAGATGCAGAAGGCGATTCGGACCACGCCGCAGACGGGGCGCCGGTAGGTCACATGGCCACCGGGCCTTTCGCCTTGAGTGCCCTCCTGCCGGGTCCTATAATGCCACGCCCGTAACCGCAACAGGGAACGCAGTGCCATGGCAAAGACGCTTGTCTACAAAATCCTCGAAGACCACCTCGTGGAGGGCGACCTGGCTGCGGGTGAGCCTATCGGCATCCGCATCGACCAGACGCTGACCCAGGACATCACCGGCACGATGGCGATGATGGAGTACGAGGCGATGGGCGCCCCGCCGCCCGCCACCGACCTGAGCGTCAACTACGTGGACCACAACATGATGCAACTCGGGTTCGAGAACGCCGACGACCACGAGTTCCTCCGCACGTTCTCGGCCGCCCACGGCATGGTCTTCTCGAAGCCGGGCAACGGCATCTGCCACCAGGTGCATCTCGAACGGTTCAGCGCGGCCGGCAAGACGCTCCTGGGCGCCGACAGCCACACGACGACCTCGGGCGGGGCGGGCATGATAGCCATCGGCGCCGGCGGCCTCGACGTGGCCTGCGCCATCGGCGGGATGCCGTTTCACCTCACGTGCCCGAAGGTGCTCGAAGTGCGCCTGGCAGGCCGCCTCCCACCGTTCGCCGGCGCGAAAGACGTCATTCTGAAACTCCTCTCCCTCCTCTCGACCAAGGGCAACGTCGGCTGGATGGTCGAGTACACGGGGCCGGGCGCGGGGACGCTCAGCGTTCCGCAGCGCGCGACGATCGCAAACATGGGCGCCGAACTCGGCGTCACGTCCAGCGTCTTCGCGTCCGACCAGGTCACGCGGCGGTTCCTCGCGTGGCAGGGGCGCGAAGACGCCTGGCGGCCGCTGAAGGCCGACCGCGGCGCCGCCTACGACCGCACCATCGAGATCGACCTCGCCCGCGTCGAGCCGATGGTCGCCTGCCCGCACTCGCCCGGCAACGTCAGGACGGTCCGCGAGATCGCCGGCCTGACCGTCAACCAGATCTGCATAGGCAGTTGCACGAACTCCAGCGTGCGCGACCTGCTGACGGTCGCGGCGATGCTGAGGGGGCGCCGGGCCCGTCCGGAGGTCGGTCTGGTGGTGGCGCCGGGTTCGCGGCAGGTGCTCCAGACCATCGCGCGGACGGGCGCGCTACAGGACCTGATTGCGGCGGGCGCACGCATCGACGAGGCGGCCTGCGGGTTCTGCATCGGCGCGGCCCAGGCGCCCCAGACGGGCGCCGTCAGCGTCCGCACGTCGAACCGCAACTTCGAGGGGCGAAGCGGCACGAAGTCCGCCCAGGTTTACCTGACGAGCCCCGAGACCGCCGTCGCGTGCGCCCTGACGGGGCGGCTGACCGACCCGCGCGACCTCGGCATCCCATGCCCGGAGGTCCGCAGGCCGCGCCGACTTGTAATCGACGATTCGATGATCCTGGCGCCCGCCGAAGACACGGACCCGGCCGAGGTCGAGGTGTTCCGCGGCCCGAACCTGGTGGGCCCGCCGCCCATGGAGGCCCTGCCCGAGGGTCTGGCCGGCCCCGTGGCGCTGGCGGTGGGCGATTATGTCACGACCGACCACATCATGCCCGCGGGGAAACTGGCCATCTACCGGAGCAACGTCCCGAAGTACGCCGAGTACGTCTTCTGCCGGGTCGACGGCCGGTTCGCGTCGCGGTGTGCCGCGACACGAGACGCCGGGAAGGCCAACTTCATCGTGGGCGGCGAGAGTTACGGCCAGGGGTCCAGCCGCGAGCATGCCGCCTTGTGTCCGCGGTTTCTCGGCGTCCGGGCGGTCATCGCCAAGAGCATCGAACGCATCCACCACGCGAACCTCGTGAACTTCGGCATCCTGCCGCTGGTTTTCGCCGACACGGCGGACGCCGAAACGATCGGACAGGGCGATGAACTGGACTTGGCGGACCTGAGAACGGCCGTCGCCGAGCGCGACACCGTGACCGTCCGCAACGTAACGCGGGGCGCCGAGTTCGAGACAAGGCTGAACCTCTCGCCGCGCCAGCGCAACATCCTTCTGGCCGGCGGCGTCTTGAACTTGGCGGGAGCCGATGCGAAAGGGTAGGCCGGGGCTCTTGCCGGGCGCAAAAAAACCTCCCGGGCACCCGACCCGGGAGGGTACGCCCTCGCTCGCGCGGTTTTTCTGGCTATGGCCTCCTCAGCAAAGCGCCAGATACGTCGCGAGCGTTAGAACTACAATCTTGATCCGCCTGATGAGTTCTGCGTGTGACATTTGACCGATTCCACCATGGATACCTACTAGACTATACGCGAAAAGGGAAGAAAAGCAAACGCGGCCCGAAAAATGTAACCTTGGGCAAAATAGGGGATTAGGGGGCGTCCATTCCGGTCTCTTCCAGCACCGATTCCGCAGGTTAGAAGGTAGACATTCGGGCGGCCGGGGATATAATTCACGCTCTACGGCCACTGCCGGACCGCAGCGGGCGGCCCGGCCGGGACCGTTGACTCGGGGAGGATTCCGCAATGAGAGAGAAGGTCGAGGCCGTCATTAACGAGATCCGTCCGATGCTCCAAGCGGACGGCGGCGACATCGAACTGGTGGATGTCGAAGACGGGGTCGTCAAAGTACGGATGCATGGGGCCTGTGCCGGCTGTCCCGGCGCACACATGACGTTGAAGATGGCCGTCGAGCGCCGTCTGAAACAGCAGATCCCGGAGGTGAAGGGCGTCGAACTCGTCGCCGACGTGACGCCCCAAGGAACCGACGTTTAGATCTTTCGATACCGAAAGGAGCAAGACGTGGCGTACAAGATCACCGACGACTGTGTTTCGTGTGGTTCGTGCGAGGCGGAATGCCCCGTTGAGGCCATCAGCGAAGGCGATGACAAGTACGTCATCGACCCCGAAAAGTGCACCGACTGCGGCGCGTGCGCCGAGGTGTGTCCGAGCGAGGCGATCGTCCAGGCATAGCGCAAACCGGTAGCGACGCCGCAAGGCTGCCCGATGCCGAGGTGCGTCGGGCGGCTTCCCCGTTCAACTCGCCCGGTTATCGGCCTGCCACGAGGCGACCTCACGATGATTTCCGACGCCGACTATCAAGCGGCCGTCGCGGCGCTGCGGCGCGCGCGGTCCGTCGCGCTGACGACCCACGTCAAGCCCGACGCCGACGGGCTGGGTTCCGCCGCGGCCTTGCGCCGGTGGCTGCTCGATGCCGGCAAGACCGTGCATGTCGTCGTCCCCACGCCGGTCTCCGACAAGTATGCGTTCATGGACCCCGACCGAGACGTGAAAGTGGCCGGGCGCGACGTCGACCTGGCCGCCCTGGAACCGCCCGACCTCATCGTTATCGTCGACACGGCCACCTGGCAGCAGTTGGAGGGGGTAGAGCCGCTCGTCGCGGAGTCGGGCGCGCCGGTGCTGGTCATCGACCACCACCAGACGGTCGATCCCCTGGCCGACATCGTGCTGGTCGATACCGATGCCGCCGCCGCCGTCGTGATCGTCCACCGCCTGCTCATGCAAGCCGGCGCGAGCATCGACGAGGCGACCGCCGGCTACCTGTTCGCCGGGTTGGTCGGCGACACCGACTGGTTCCGGCTGCCGAACGTCAGTCCCGAGACGTTCCGGCTGGCGGCGTCGCTGGTCGAGGCCGGCGCCAACCCGACCGAGATTCACGCTCGCCTGCACCTCAGCGACGACCTGGCGAAGATGCGGCTGTGGGGCCGCGCCGTCGAGACGCTCCACCCGGCCCTCGACGACCGCGTCATGGTCATGCACCTGACGCGCGCCATGTTCCGCGAAACCGGCGCCGACGTAGGCGACACCGAGAACCTCATCAACGAGTGTATGCGGGTCCGCGGAACCAAGGTCGGCCTGATGCTTGTGGAGACCGAAGGCGAGCAGGTGCGCGTCAGCCTGCGATGTACGCCGGGCCTGAACGTCCTGAACGTTGCCGAGCAATTGGGCGGCGGGGGGCACACCCGGGCCGCCGGGGCGCGGGCCACCGGGGCTTTGGATCAGGTTGAGGCCCGGATCCTCGCGGCCGTCGAGGAAGCCCTGGCCGAGGCCGAAGAGCCGGAAAACCCTTGACAGTCGCCCGGCCCGGCCGTATGGTTTGCAGTTCGCACGGGTCCACAGAGAGAGTGTGTGCGCGAAGCAAGAGAGGAGAGCCGCATTTGGCGAGGCTTCAGGTACAGGAGTTGATCGATGCGGGTATCCATTTCGGCCATCCGGCCAGCCGCTGGAACCCGAAAATGGCCCCCTACATTTACGGCCGTCGCAACTTCATCCACATCATCGATCTCACCGAAACCGTCAGGGGCATGGTGCGGGCCAGGAAGTTCCTGATCCGTCTGGTGGCCGAAGGCAAGGACGCGGTCTTCGTCGGCACGAAGCGCCAAGCCCGCGCCGCCATCGAGCAGGAGGCTGGGCGCTGCCTGATGCCGTACGTCAGTTATCGCTGGTTGGGCGGCACGCTGACGAATTTCCGCACGATCCGGTCGCGGCTCGGCCGCCTCGACGAACTCGACCAGTTGATGGAGTCCGGCCAGATCAACCGGTACTCCAAGAAGATGATCGCCGCACTCCAGCGCGAACATCGCAAGATGAAGCGGAACCTCGACGGCATCCGAAGAATGGAACGCCTGCCCGGCGCGCTCGTCGTCGTCGATCCCGTCCGCGAAAAGAACGCCGTCCGCGAAGCCATCAAACTGGACATACCCGTCGTGGCCCTCGCCGACACCGAGGCGGACCCCGACGACCTGACCGTGGTCATTCCGGGCAACGACGACGCCATGCGGGCCATCGAAGTCATCGTCAAGCACTTGGCCGACGCCTGCGTCGAGGGCCTCGCGAACCGCGCCGCCCGGGCTGCGGTCGAGGGCGAAGGCCAGGCGCTGACCCGCGCGCCCAGCCGGCCCCGTGCCCGGGGCACGCCTCGCCGTCCGCCGGGCGAGCGGCCGGTTCCCGAAATGCCGCTCCCGACGCCCCATCCGGCGATGCAGAAAACGCAAGACGGCACGGCTCAGCCGGCCGACGCTGAACCGGCCGCCACCGAAGCCGAACAGACCGCCGAAACACGGGATGCCGCGCCGGACGCCGCCGCGCCGGACGCCGCCGCGCCCGCTTCGCCCGAGACGTCGTAAGGCCGGCTCCACGTCGGCCCGCCGGGGGCGCCGGCCGTTCCCCGGCGCCGGCGCAGGCGACTCTTGACTCCCCGCAGGCGGCCGCGTCCTACGCCCCGGCGGGCAGAGAACGAACACGTTTACTCTTGGTGCAAGGAGCCGAATCGATGGCCATCAGTGCAGACCAGGTCAAGGTACTCCGCGAAAGGACCGGCCAGGCAATGATGGAGTGCAAACGTGCCCTGGAAGAGGCCGGCGGCGACGCCGACAAGGCCGTCGAGGTCCTCCGCAAGAAGGGCCTCGCCACCGCCGCGAAGAAGGCCGGGCGCGCCGCCGCACAGGGACGCATTCATTCCTATATTCACCATAACGGTCGGGTCGGCGTCCTGCTCGAAGTCAACTGCGAGACCGATTTTGTCGCCAAGAACCCCGAGTTTCAGGCATTTCTGAACGACCTGTGCCTGCACATCTGCGCCGCAGCGCCGCTGGCCGTCCGCTGCGAGGAGGTGCCCGAGGACCTCGTCGAGACCGAGAAACGCATCGCCCGCCAGCAGATCGAGGGCAAGAAGCCCGACAATATCATCGAGAAAATCGTCGAGGGGAAACTCAAAAAATGGTACGCCCAGTGCGTCCTGCTCGAGCAGCCTTACGTCAAGGACGACCAGCGAACCGTGCAGGACCTCCTGACGGAGCAGATTGCGAAGATCGGCGAGAACCTCGTCATCAAGCGGTTCGCACGGTTCGAGGTCGGCGAGACCCAGTCAGACTGAGCGGGGGCCGCCCATGGCCACAGGCGCCTACAAACGGGTTCTGCTGAAGATCAGCGGCGAGGGATTCTGCAAACCCGGCGACCTCGGCGTGGACCCGGAGGAAGTCCGGATGATCGCCCGCCAGGTCGAGGAAGTGGCGGCCACCGGTTGCGAACTCGCGATCGTGGCAGGCGGAGGGAACTTCATTCGCGGCGCCGTATTCTCCGAGGAAGCCAACGTCGGCCGCGCCACCGCCGACTACATGGGCATGGTGGCAACGGTCATCAATGCGCTGGCCCTTCAGGACTGCCTCGAGAACGCCGGCGTTGACACGCGCGTCCAGTCGGCCGTCGAGATGCAGGACGTGGCCGAGCCGTTCATCCGCCGGCGCTGTATCCGCCACCTCGAAAAGAAACGCGTCGTCATCCTCGCCGGCGGCACGGGCAACCCGTTCTTCACCACCGACACGGCGGCCGCCCTCAGGGCCAGCGAGATACAGGCACGGGTTCTGCTGAAGGCCACCAAAGTGGACGGCGTGTACTCCGACGACCCCGAGACCAACCCGAAAGCCACGCGCTTCGACCACCTGACGTACGAGGACGTCGTGCGGCAGGATCTGAAGATCATCGACATTGCGGCCATCAGCCTGTGCCGGGAAAACCGGATCCCCATCATCGTCTTCAATCTGAAACACGAAGGAAACATCCGCAAGGTCATTGCGGGTGAACCCATCGGAACCCGTATTGGAGACTAGGTACCGTGCCCATTGACGAGATACTCATCGAAACCGAAGACAAAATGCGGAAGGCCGTCGAGCACCTCAAAGCCGGCCTCCGAACGCTCCGAACCGGACGGGCGTCGGCCGGACTGGTCGAGCACCTGAAGGTCGATTACTACGGCAGCCCGACGCCGCTGCGGCAGTTGGCCACCATCACCGTTCCCGACACACTGATGATCCTCATCAAACCGTACGATCCGGGCAGCATCCACGACATCGCCAAGAGCATCCAGGCGTCGGAACTGGGGATCACGCCGATGGTCGAGGGGAAAGTCATCCGCCTGGCGATTCCGCCACTGTCCGAAGAGCGACGCAAGCAACTCGTCCAGCAGGTCAAGGAGCAGACCGAGGAAGCCAAGATCGCCCTGCGCAACCTCCGACGCGACGCCATCAAGCACATCGACGCCGAGCAAAAAGCCAAGGCACTCGGCGAGGACGACGCACGAAAGGCACGCGACGACGCCACCGACCTCGTCCACAACTACGAGAAGCAACTGGGCGAGACGCTCAAACTCAAGACCGACGAGATCATGGAAGTCTGACCGCCGCGCCGCCGCGCCGGCAACTTTCCCTCAAGGTCGTCCTCACACCGTCCGATAATACGCCACAGCGAGGGGAAGTCTGTGCCCTGCCCGTGCAGGTTCCCCGCACTTCCTTTAGAGAAAGAAATGTTGCTATGACCAGACTCGCTCTTGTAGACCGTGTGCGCTCCTGGTTCGGGCGGAAGGCCGAGACGGTCGGGGCGGCAGCCTCGGCCGCACCGTGGCCGCTTGGACCGGGCGCACGCACCGAACTGGCGTTGGCCGGCGCCGCCGCCACGGGCCGTGCGCCTCCGGCGCCGCACGTTCCCCGGGACACCCTGGCACTTGAGTCCGTGCCGGACGCCGGCGCCGAGACAACGGCCGCCGCGCCCCCGGAAACCTGCGTGCTCACGCAACCGCCCCCCGCGAAAACCTGCCTCGACCCGCTCGACCCCGAGTGGATCCAGGCCATGCCCTCGCTCGAAGAGATCGGCCGCGAGTTGGACGGGCATCGTCGGACGAACCGCACCATCATGGATGCCGTCCAGCAGTTGCCCAACCTGGCGTCGAACCAGGCGGACCTGACTACCGAAACCAACAAGGTGCTGGAGCGGCAGTCGGCTCTGCTCGAATCGATCCTCGATTCGCTTGTCTCGCTTCGGTCGGCGTTTCGGACGGTGGACGAGAGTTCCAGGCGGCACGCCGCCGCACTGGGCCAACTCGAAGCGTCGCATCGCCAGATCCTCCTCGGATACCAGGCGATGCTCCTGAGAGCCCACCGGCGTCTCGGCCGGCTGGCGGCCCTGGCCGTCCTGGTCGCCGCGGCGGCGCTCGGCGGCGTCGCTTGCGTGGCCTATCTGGTTCTGGTTGCTCCGTAGCGCTGCACACCGCGCATGGCAAAAGGCCCCGACCGCAAGGATCGGGGCCTGTTTTCTGTCCGGACCAGCCACCCGCCGCGTCTTGCCCGGAAGCCGTGCCGTCGGAGTTCCGCGCGCCTACTCCGCCGCTAGTTTCCGGGGTGCTTCCAGCAGGTCGCGAATCATCTCGAGAAACTGGGCGCCCACCGCGCCGTCAACCAGCCGATGGTCCACCGACAGCGTCATGCTCATCATTTTGCGGACCCGGACGTCGCCCTGGCAGTACACCACGCGGTCCTGGATGACCCCGAGGCCGAGGATCGTGCTCTCCCCGGGGTTGACCACCGGGACGAAGTTGCGGATGCCGAACATGCCCAGGTTCGAGACCGTCATGCACCCGTCCCGGTACTCGTTGGGGACGAGTTTCTTCGACCGGGCCCGCCGGGCGAAGTCGGCCGTCTCGCGGGCGATCTCGCGCAGCGTCTTGGCGTCCGCATGACGAACGACCGGGACAACGAGACCCTCGTCGAGCGCCACGGCCAGGCCCACGTGCGCGGCGGCGCGGCGCTGGATCCCGCCCTCGACCCACCGGCTGTTGACCTGCGGAAACGCCTTCAAGGCCAGCGCGCAGGCTTTGACGATAAAATCGTTGAACGAGATCTTGCCGTCCGTGGCGCCGGCGTTCAGGTTGCTCCGCAGTTCCGCCAGGTCCGTCATGTCGACGTCCATCTCGAGGTAATAGCAGGGAATCGTCTGCTTGGAGGTGAGCATCCGCTCCGCGACGATTCGCCGCATCGCCGTCAGCGGAACGACCACGCCCGGCGCGGCGGCCAGAACATCGGCCTTCATGACCTTGCCGCCCGGGCCCGTGCCACGGACGGCCGCCATGTCCACACCTTGCCGCTCGGCCAGTTTGCGCGCCAGTGGACTTGCCTTCACGGCGGGGGCCGCCTCGGCGGCGACGTCGGCCTCCACGATCCGTCCGCCCGGGCCCGTGCCCCGGAGCCCAGCGAGCGCGACGCCGCGTTGGCGCGCCGTCCGGCGGGCGCGCGGCGAGGCAAAGACGCGGCCGCCCGGCGTCACGGGCGCCACGACCGATGCCGCGGCAGAGGGCGCCGCCGCCGCAACGGGCCCCGGCGCCGCGGCAGGCGGCGCGGCAGCCGCCGCCGCCGGAGCCGCCTCGGCCAGAATCTCGTCGGGGATCTCGTCGCCCGGGTCGCCGACGACGGCGATCAGCGCGCCGACGGGCAGTTCCGTGCCCTCGGCGGCGACGATCTTCAGGAGCGTCCCTTGAGAGTAACTCTCGACCTCGAGCGTGGCCTTGTCGGTGGTGATCTCGCAGAGAATGTCGCCCGTCGTGACGGCGTCGCCTTCCTTCTTGAGCCACCGCTCAATGGTGGAGGTATCGACCGTCTCGCCGAGCGCCGGCAGTGTAACTCGCTGAATCATGGAAGGGCCTTCCCCGGCCTTGTCATGCTTGTCCGAGCGTTCGCTTGGCGGCCGCGACGACCTTCTCGGTCGTCGGCACGGCCTCGTTCTCCAGGACGGGGCTCATCGGCAGCGGGCAGTTGGCAGCGCAGACCCGCTCGATGGGCGCGTCCAGGTAATCGAACGCGAACTGCTGCACCTTCGTGATGACCTCGCAGACGAAGTTGGCCTCCTGGTACCCTTCGGACGCCAGCACGAGGCGGCCGGTCTTGCGGACGGACTCCAGAATGCAGTCGATGTCGAGCGGCTTCAGGCACCGCAGGTCGATGACCTCGGCGCTGATGCCCTCTTCGGCGAGCGCCTCGCCGGCCTCCTCCGCCCGGAGCGCCATGCGCGAATAGCCGATGATCGTCACGTCGTCGCCTTCTCGCCGCAGGGCGGCCTGGCCGAGCGGAATCAGGTACTCCTCGTCCGGCACCTCGCCCTTGGTGCCGTAAAGCATCTTGTGCTCGATGAACAGGATGGGATTGTCGTCGCGGATGGCGGTCTTCAGCAAGCCCTTGACATCGTACGGCGTGGACGGCATGACGACGAACACGCCGGGCGCGTGGCAGAACCAGGCCTCCAGGCTCTGGCTGTGGTGGGCGGCGATCGAGCGGCCGGCACCGCCCTCGGTCCGAAGGACCATCGGCACAGTCGTCTTGCCGCCGAACATGTAGCGGTTCTTTCCGGCCTGGTTGACGAACTGGTCCATGGCAATCGTCATAAAATCGACGTACATGATCTCGGCCACGGGGCGCATGCCGCACATGGCGGCGCCCGTGGCGGCCCCCGCGATGGCGGCCTCGCTGATAGCCGTGTCGCGGACCCTGGTCTCGCCGAACTCCTCGACGAGCCCCTTGGTGGCCGAGTACGCTCCGCCGTAGATGGCCACGTCCTCGCCCATGACGAACACCCGCTGGTCGCGCCGCATCTCCTCGGCGAGCGCGTCGCGGATGGCTTCGCGATACATAATTTCCGGCATGGCGATTGAGTCCTTCCCAAGACCGCGTATCACTTCTCCACAGGAACGTGCTTCACACGAAAGAGATTCCCAGCCTTCAAGGCCAGGTACTCGAGAGTCCCATCGGGACGGAAAACCGGGCCGGCCTTAACAACCGTGTCGTACTCCGGCCCCGGCTGGCCGTCGATGACCACAAACTGCTTGCCGCCCTTCTGGGCCACATACGCCACCCGTTTCCCGTCCGGGCTGAAAACGAGGCTGGCAAGCCCGTCATACGCGGTCCCCTCCTGGCCTTCGAGGACCACGAACCGCTTGCCGCCCTTCCCAGCCCCATACGCCACCCGTTTCCCGTCCGGACTGAAAACGGGCCCGCCCTTAACAATCCCGTCGTAGTCCGGCCCCGCCTGGCCGTCGATGACCACCAACTGCTTGTCGCCCTTCCCGGCCCCATACGCCACGCGCTGGCCGTCCGGGCTGAAAACAGGTCCTGGCTCCCCAATCAGGTCGTACTCCGGCCCCGCCTGGCCGTCGATGACCACCAACCACTTGTCGCCCTTGTTCGCCCCATACGCCACCCGTTTCCCGTCCGGGCTGAAAACGGGCGTGTTTTCAAGAATCCCGTCGTACTCCGGCCCCGCTTTGCAGTCGATGACCACAAACTGCTTGCCGTCCTTCCGTGCCCCATACGCCACGCGCTTGCCGTCCGGGCTGAAGATGCGATCACCAATCCCGTCATACTCCGGCCCCGCTTGGCCGTCGAGGACCACAAAGCACTTGTCGCCCTTCTTCGCCCCATACGCTACACGCTTCCCGTCCGGGCTGAAAACGAGGCCGCCCTTAACAACCCCGTCGTACTCCGGCCCCGCTTGGCCGTCGAGGACCACGAACTGTTTACCGCCCCTCCCTGCCCCATACGCCACCCGTTTCCCGTCCGGCCTGAAAACGGGCGTGTTTTCAAGAATCCCGTCATACGTCGGCCCCTCCTGGCCGTCGAGGACCACGAACTGCTTACCGCCCCTCCCCGCCCCATACGCCACCCGTTCGCCGTCCGAGCTGAAAACGATCCCTTGATCAAGAATCCCATCATACTGCGGCCCCGCCTGGCCGTCGATGACCACCAGCCACTTGTCGCCCTTCTTCGCCCCATACGCCACCCGTTTCCCGTCCAGGCTGAAAACGGGCGTGTTTTCAAGAATCCCGTCATACGTCGGCCCCTCCTGGCCGTCGAGGACCACGAACCACTTGTCGCCCTTCCCGGCGACATACGCCACCCGTTTCCCATCCGGGCTGAAAACGGGTGTGCCCTTAATAATCCCGTCGTACTCCGGCCCCACCTGTCCGTCGATGACGACGCACCACTTGTCGCCCTTGGCCGCCACAAAACCAATGTGGCAACCATCTGTGCTGGTGGTGAATCCAACAACGCCGGATGGAATCGGCCCGAGGGAAACCTCCTCGACCCTGTAGGGGGCCGCTGCGGGGTGGCCGACGGCCTCCGGCGATTCCGCGCCCCAGACGGCGACCGGAGCGAAGGTCGTGAGCAACGCAAGAACCCGTATGGTCCGCATCACGCCCCCCTTTCTCACGTGTCTCACCGGCCGACCCGCGCACCCCTCACGCACAGCTCCAAAGCCTATTCGGTCCGCACCAGGCCCTTCTCGGTCTCGATCCAACCGCAGTACACGTCGTCGAGCACTTCGGAGGGGTCGGGATACGGGCTCTCTTGGACGGCAAACGTCTCGGCCGCGGCTATGCCAGAGTCCACCTCGGCCTGGAGCCGGTCGAACGCTTTCTTCGTGAGGAGTTTCTGCTTGAGCAGATCGTCCCTGAACAGCGTGATCGGGTCGCGCTTGTGCCAGTAGGCCTCCTCTTCCTTGGTGCGGTACACGCGGGCGTCGCTGCGGCTGTGGCCGCGGTACCGATACGTCTTGGCCTCGATGAGTGTGGGACCGCCGCCCCGGCGTGCCCGTTCGGCCGCTTCGAGGACGGCGCCGCGGACCTCCAGCACGCGCTGACCGTCCACAACCACCCCGGGCATCGCATAGACGGGTGCGCGGCTGGCGACTTCGTTGACGGCGGCGGCGCGCTCGAACGCCACGCTCATGCCGTACAGGTTGTTCTCGCAGATGTAAACGACCGGCAGTTGCCACTTGCCGGCCATGTTGAGCGATTCGTGGAAGCCGCCCGTGTTCGAGGCGCCGTCGCCGAAGAAGCAGAGGACCACGGAGTCCTTGCCCTGCATCTGGACGGCCAGGCCGGCGCCGGTAGCCACGGGAATGTTGCCGCCCACGATGCCGGTGGCGCCGAGGTTGCGTTTCTCAACGTCGGCGATGTGCATCGACCCGCCGCGTCCCTTGCAGTAGCCAGTCGCCTTGCCGCACAGTTCGGCCATCATCAGTTTCAGGTCGGCCCCCAGGGCGAGGCAGTGACCGTGACCGCGATGGGTGCTCGTGACGTAATCGCGGCCGGTGATGGCCGAGCAGGCGCCGACGGCGACCGCTTCCTGGCCGGCGTAGACGTGGCTGGCGCCCTTGAGGACGTTGCGTGCGAGGAGTTCGAAGACCTTGTCCTCGAAGGCGCGTATCTCCATCATCCGCACCAGCAGCGCAGTCTTCTCGTCGGTGGTGAGGGTCTTCTTAGCGCCCCTCGGCGTCCGCTTCTTAGCGGCGGCCTTCTTTTTCCTCTTGGCGGACGTTTTCGCCTTCTTTTTCGCCGCTTTGGCCTTCGCCATCCTGACCTCCAAACAAGCCGCCCTGCTCTAACACCCGGCGAATTCGGCCGGGACAAAGTCTGGCTATTATAGCCTCAAGGCTTCCGGCAGACAACCCAGGATATCGAGCGCGGTCAGGCCGGCAGCGCCCAGGCGCTCGGCCGCCAGGTCCCCTGCCCGTCCGTGTGCCCAGACGGCAAGGACCGCCGCGTCGAACGGCTCCATGCCCGATGCGACCAGGGCCGCCATCAGGCCTGTCAGGACGTCGCCCGAACCGGCTGTCGCCATGCCGGGATTTCCGGTCTCGTTGACGTAGAACCGCCGGCCGTCGCAGACGACCGTACCGGCGCCCTTGAGGACGGCCACGGCGCCGAGTCGGGCCAACTGGGCGGCAGCGCCCCGGCGGTCGGCTTGGACGTCGCGGGCGTCGCGGGCCAGGAGTCGTGCCGCCTCGCCGGGGTGCGGCGTGAGGAGCAGCGGCACGCGTGCCTTGGCGAGCGATTCCTCTGCGCTGCCGGCCAGGACGTTGAGCGCGTCGGCGTCCAGAACCACGGGGATCTTGAGAGCGACGAGTACCGCGCGGACCACCGACTTAACGCCGAGGGTTTGTCCCAGGCCCGGCCCCATCGCCAGGACGTGCTGGTCGGCGGCCAGTTCGAGGATCCTCCCGGAGGCCCTCGCGTTGACACAGGCGCCGTCGTCGGGAAGGGGGGCCGTGGTGCAGCAGGGCGCCAGGGCGGCCACGGTGTCGAGCGCAGCATCGGGCGTGGCAATCCGCACGAGCCCCGCCCCGCCGCGAAGAGCAGCGTTACCGGTGAGCGCTGCCGCACCCGCCATGCCGCGGCTTCCGGCCACGACAAGGACCAGCCCGGCCGTGCCCTTGTGGGCGTCGGCGGGACGCGGGGGCGGCTTGGGGATTTCGGTGACGCGGTTCATGGTACTTGCGCCCGAAACGCGCCGCGCAAGCGCGGCGGCTAACTTGACGACCCGCCTACTCAACCGGCGGGCGCTTTGTCCGTGAGGCGGCGCGGAGAATCAGTGCGGCAAGGTAGCCGCCGCCGAAACCGTTGTCGATGTTGACGACGCCCACGCCGGCCGCACAACTGTTCAGCATCGTCAGCAGCGGGGCGATCCCGGAAAAACTGGCCCCGTACCCCACGCTCGTCGGGACGGCGATGACCGGCCCCTCCACCAGGCCGCCGACCACGCTGGCGAGCGCCCCTTCCATGCCGGCCACGACCACCACCACGGCGGCCTTGGAGAGCGCCTCGCTGTGGGCCAGGAGCCGGTGGATCCCGGCAACGCCGACGTCGTAGAACGTCTCGACGCGGCAGCCCATGACCTCGGCCGTGACACGTGCCTCCTCGGCCACCGGCTGATCGCTCGTTCCCGCCGAGACCAGCGCCACCACGCCGTCAAGCGTCGGACACGGCTCGGCGCCCCGGATGACAATAGCGCGGGCGCTCTCGTGATAGATCGCCTCGGGGTGGCCGGCGTGGACGGCCTCGTAAACGTCCGCCGACGCGCGGGTGGCCAGGACCATGCTGCCTTGCTCGACCATGCGGTCCGCGATGGCGGCGACCTGCTCGACCGTCTTGCCCTGGCAGAAGATGACTTCCGGGAAGCCGCACCGGATGGCGCGGTGATGGTCGAGTTTGGCAAAGCCGAGGTCCTCGAATGGCATGTGGCGGAGGCGCTGGGCGGCCTCGTCGGGCGAGAGGTCGCCGCGGGCGACGGCTTCGAGAAGTTTTCGTAAGCGCTCGCTGTCCACGTGTCTTCACTCTTCGCGAGGCAGGTCAGGAGACCCGCCGCGCACAGAGGACGCCGTCTCTGCGGCCGATGCCCGGCCGCGCCATGGCGCCAGTATAGAGAACGGGTGCGAGATGTCCACACCTCGGCCCCGTCTTGCCTGCAACACGCCGTGACGCGGCGGGCGAGATTGTCCACCGCGCGAAGGCCGAACAAGCCGTTTCACGCCCTTTCGGCGGCGCCTCCGGCGCCATCGGCCGGCTATCCTGCTCCCGAAGCCCCCCGCAGGAGAGCATCCCGTACATAGTCGAGAAGAAAGGCCCTGCCCAGCATGAAGAACACCATGGCCAGGACGGCGGCCGCCGGAACCGTGATGAACCACGAGCCGAAGATGTTCCGTGTGACCCGCCGGTTCACAGCCGCCAAACCGCGCGCCAGTCCGATTCCGAGAACGGCCCCCACAAGGGTATGGGTCGTCGAGACGGGCAGTTTCATCCTCGTGCACACCAGTACGGTAATCGTCGCAGCGATGCAGGCCGCCACCCCGCGGGACGGCGTTATCTGCGTGATCTTGGTGCCTATGGTACGCATCACGCGATAGCCGAACGTGGCCAGGCCCAACACGATACCGCTTCCGCCGAGGACGAGCACCCAGACGGGCACTTGCACCCGCATCTTGACCGTACAGGTCGAAGCAATGTCCACGATGGCGGCAAGCGGTCCGACGGCGTTCGCTACGTCGTTGGCCCCATGGGAAAAGGCGACCGCGCACGACGTGACCACCACCAGAGGCGCGAAGACCCGCTCGACCAACTCCAGTTGCTCCGGCAGGGGAAGATCCTGCTTGCCTCTCATGGCGCGCCGGATGAGGATCTTCGACACGAGTGCCGCCATCAGGCCCACAACCCCGGCCACCAGGAACGCGCCGTTTCCGGTAATCCACTCCGCTCCCTCGCCGGTCAGATGCTTCAAGCCCTTATAAACGATGGCGAGCGTGACGACAACCATCATGAAGAAGACCATGAAGGGTGCAATGGTGACGGCCGCCGTCACCGGCCGTTTGCGGCCCAGGATGAGTTTGCTGATGACCTTGAAGAGGATAAACCCCAGAACGCCTCCGGCCACCGGCGACAGGAACCAACTCGCCACGATCTGGCCCATCTCGCCCCAGTTCACCGCGTTCCAGCCGGCCGCGATGATGCCGTAACCCACAACCGCTCCGACGATGGAATGGCTCGTCGAAACGGGCATGCCAAACCACGTGGCCACGTTCAGCCAGACGGCGGCGGCCAGAAGCGCAGCAGCCATGCCGAGCAGCAGGAGCGCCGGGGCCTCGCTCGGGGCCAACCCCGGAAGGGAGGCGATCGTCGTGGGATCCACGATGCCCTTGCGGACGGTATCCGTGACGTGGGCCCCGACGAGGACGGACCCGGCGAACTCGCAGATGCCGGCCGCGATGACGGCCCACTTGATACTGATGGACTTCGACCCGACGGCACAGCCCATGGAATTGGCGACGTCGTTGGCACCAATGTTCCACGCCATGTACAGGCCGAGGACGACGGTCGGCAGGATGATAATCAGGCATCCCATGGGGCGGGTAGGACTGTTCTCCGGGCGGTGGGTTACCCCTTGAGGATCATGGCCCTCAGCAAGTCCCCCGTGTTCTCGGCTTCGTTGGCCACGCGGCCGAGCGTCTGGAGCATCTTGTCGTAGAACATGATCGTGACCGGGTCGAGGTCGGCCTCCAGGCTGTAGATTTTCTGGCACAGGCGGCGCTGCATCCTGTCGGCGTTCCACTCCTGCTCGCCCAGGCCGGCGATTCGGTCGAGGACAGACGTGGCCTGGGCGCCGCCGAACGAGGTTTCGGCCAGGATCTGGAGTTCGATGGCCGCGTCTGTCAGCGTGTTGCTGACCTTGAGCACCTGCTGAACGAACTCGGTGAAATCGTCCTTGAGGTCCGGATGCATCTCGGTCTTGCGTATGAACAGGACGACCGCGAAATCCTCGACGCTGTCGGCGATCTTGTCCTGGCATCGGAGGAAGTTCTCCAGTTCCTCCCTCTCGACGGGCAGGAAGTACCGCCGGGGCAGTTGCTCGCGAATCTCATGCTTGATGAGGTCCGCCTCGTACTCCAGTTTGGACACCTCGTCCTGGAGACGGTGGATCTCTGCGTGGTCGCCCTGCATGAGGGCCTGCGACAGGGGCTCGACCAGTTTCACGCACTCGTGGACCTTCTTCGTGTGCTCCACGAGGGGGCCGAACGGCGATTTGCCGAACAGTTCCTTGATCAGACTCATGGCGGCATCTCCTGTTATGCTGCGGCTCGGCCGGGGCGTCACCTGCTGCCAGGCAGCGGCCAGGACCGCCGGGACCGGCGCGGCAGCACGGAAAACAGGCCGGTACGGCTCGGCTTCCGCACTCGACGGCGCCACAGGCGACCGGCCGCGCCGGCGCCGAGACGCGGTTCAGTCTCAGTCAACCCACCGCTGAGACCTGTCAGGCAGACGGGATTATAGAGGCGGCAGGTTTCGTGACAAGCGATTTCGCAGAGGCGGGCCGTGGCACACGTGTTTTTCAACAGCCTCGCAGGAACCCTCACGCCCGGCCGGGTCTGCGGCGTCGGGGCGGGATCAGGACATCTCGCCGGGGGCGGCCTCGTCCATGTAATCCAGCCGGTGGACGGGCGCGACGACGGCGCTGGAGATGTTGGCCAGATGCGCCCCGATCCGTTTCATGTGCCTGGCGAGCAGCGAATACGCCACGGCCTCGTCGGCGGGAATGTCTTGGCGATGCTGAAGCAGTTGCTGAATCAGACGGTCGCAGTCTTTGCTGAAGGTGCCGAACTCCTTCTGCACCCGGCGGGCAAGGTCCACGTCGCTCCGGCTGAAGGCCTTCTTCGCCAGGTTGAAGACGTCCTCGACCTTCATCCGAATGCGCTCGAGCGGGTCGAGGTACGTGGTGCCCGTGAACTCGTGGGTGTAGAACTTGCCGACCTCGAAGATGTTCTTGCCGTAGTCGCCGATGCGTTCGGCGTCCTTGACGACGCTCATCAGGACGAGGCAGGCAGCCAGGTTCGTGTCCTTTCGCAGCGAGAGGTGCTTGACGATCCGGGCGCGGATGGAGCGTTCCAGTTTGTTCACCTTCTTGTCGCGCTCGTAGAGGGGCCCCTCGATGGCCTGCCAATCGATGCGGCTGAAGAAGACCTCGACCGCCTGCTGGAACATCCAGTGGGTGTGGTCGAGCATCTGGTCGAATTCATCGAACATGCGGCTAAGGGCATCGCGGCCCCGCCAGGCCGCCAACAGTTCTTTCAACATGGCTCAGCCCTCGCAACCAAATGGCTACTGAAAAAGCCAGTGCGACACGATCACAAGCAGCGGCACGATGAAAAAGAAAACGATCAAGTGGAGAACGGCATAGCGTTTTGACCGGGCCGCCAGACGGGCCCACCAATTCGCGATGCCGATCGGCACTCGCTTCAACGGATACCACACCGCGGCGCCAAACAGATTGAACAACATGTGGCTGAAGGCGAGCGCAACGCCCACCTGGGCCTGACCGACGGTGTCGGCGCTCGTGGCGAAACTCGCAATCAGGGCGGTCACGGTGGTTCCGAGATTCGCGCCCAGCGTGTACGGATAGACCTGGTAGATCGTCAGCAGTCCCGCCCCCACCAGGGGCACCGCCAAACTCGTTGTGATACTCGACGACTGGACCGCGACGGTCAGAGCCAGTCCCACCAGATAGGCCGTCACGGCGTTGCGGAACAGAACCTTGTCGAAGAACCGCTCCACCCGGCTCATGACAAGGCTCTTGAGAGTCTTGGTCAGCAGGATCAGAGCCAGAAACAAAAACGCCACGCCAAGGACCGTCATCGTGATGTTGGCCGAGACGTCGCTGAGACCCAGCCCGTCTTTGAGAACCCAGTCGGCCCCGTTGACGAGGGGCTTGACGGCCTCCTTGATGACGTTCGTCGGTTTCTGACCCGTGGCGCTGGCGGAGTAGAGCACCGACGCCATGTGTTCGGCAAGCCGCTCGATCAAACCCTTGCCCGAGAGACGCCAGACGATCCATTCCACGGGAAACAGCAGCAGCACCGACAGCACGTTGAAGAAGTCATGGACGATGGCCATGCCGTAGGCACGCTCGAACTCCTCCGCCCGCCGTATGTGCGTAAACGACACGCCGACGTTGGTGACGCTCGTGCCGATGTTGGCCCCCATGATGATGAAGACCGCCTGGTGCAATGTCAGCGGCGTCGTGACCACGAGCGAGACGGTGAACGAGGTCGTGAAGGACGAACTCTGGAAGATGCTCGTGGCCAGGATGCCGACGAACAGGCCGACGAGCGGATTATCGGCATAAGCGAATATGTCGTAAACGGCGCCGCGATACGCAAGGTTCTCGTCCGAGACCGGCTCGGCCTTGTTGAAGTCGGGGTTCTCTCCAAGCCCTTTCAGCCCGTGGCCCATCATCCTCATGCCGCCCAGGAAGAAATACAGAAGAACGAGCACCAGGAGGATTTTGAGGACAATCTGCCACCGGGGCCGACCGGGTTCGGCCCGATCTTTCAACATCATCAAGAGACAGGTAACTCCGCCTGCGCGACGCTCGCGGATTCAGCGCGGCCGGGCTCGCGTGTGCGCACAGGATTATAGGAGGGCCAAAGGTCTGGACAAGCAGAAACCGGCCTACTCTCGCGGGGTGCGAACGCTTGTGGGCGGCCCGAAAAACACACGGCCCGTACGGGCCACCGGCCACGGCACGAGCCGTAGCCGTGCCAGGGTGTCACACGTGTTTTTCAACAGCCTCGCACGAACCCTCACGCCCGGCCCGCGTCCGCGAACGGCCCGCTACGCCCGCGCCTCAAGGTCGAGGCCGGCCACGTCCCCCCCTTGCGCGTAGTGGTAGGCAAGCCCGGCGACCATGGCGGCGTTGTCGGTGCAGTACGGCATGGGCGGGAGGATGAGGTCGAGGCCGGCGGCCGCAGCCTCCTGCTCGAAACGTGCCCTCAGCCGCCGGTTCGCCGCCACGCCGCCACCCACGATGATCCGGTCAAGGCCGCACACCTCGGCCGCGCGGAGCGTCTTTGTGACCAGGACGTCCACAACGCATTCCTGAAATCCGGCAGCCACGTCCGCGATCTCCTGCTCCGTGAGGTCGGTCCGCCGCGTCTTGGCCCCTGCCCCGTAACCGCGAACGTGGTACAGGACGGCCGTCTTGACGCCGCTGAAACTGAAGTCGAACGAATCGGGCCCGAGCCACGGCCGCGAGAAGTGCACGGCTTTCGGCGAGCCGCGCTGGGACACCTCATCGATGCTCGGACCGCCCGGATAGGGCAGTCCGAGGATGCTCGCGACCTTGTCGAAGGCTTCACCGGCGGCATCGTCGGTCGTCGCGCCGAGGAGGGTCTGCGAGCGTGGGCCGTCGCACGTGTAAAGGCTCGTGTGTCCGCCCGAAACGACCAGGCCGACGCAAGGGAACGGCAGCGCCTCCCGCTCCAGGCACGCCGCGTAGATGTGACTCTCGACGTGGTTGATGCCGACAAGCGGCAGGTCGTGAAGCCAGGCCAGCGTCTTGGCGGCCGTTACGCCCAGCAGGAGCGATCCGATGAGGCCCGGCCGGTGGACGACGGCCACGGCATCGACGTCGCCGGTGCCGGCGCCGGCCTGCTCCAACGCCTCGCCGACCACGGGAACGAGCGCTTCCAGGTGGGCCCGCGAGGCGATCTCCGGAACCACGCCGCCGTACTTGCGGTGAACGTCCGTCTGCGAGGCGACAACGTTGGAAAGGACGCGGCGGCCGTCTGCCACGACCGCCGCACACGTCTCGTCACACGACGTTTCGATGCCAAGAATCTTCATGCCATCGCGCTGCCGAAGCCGTCACGCCGCCTTCTTCAGGTACTTCTCGATAACGTCCATGCTCCGCAGGACGTCGAGTGCCCGCTGGAGTTGCCGGTCCACGACCGGCGTGGCCGGTTTCGCCTCCGGCGCTGCCCCCGGCGCGGCGTCCGGCGCTGCCCCCGGCGTGCCGTCCGGCGGCGCCGATTCGTCGCCCTTCTTTTCGCTCTCGGGAGGCTGGGATTCGGACTTCGGCTTCTCGGCCCCGGGCTTCTCTTTTTTCGGTTCGTCGGTCTTGGGCGGTCCGCCTTCCGGCTCCTTGTTGCCGTTGTCGTGGATGACGTCGGCGTCCTGGCGGGCGCGGATAATGCCGACGTATTCCAGGGGCGTCATCGGCACGACGATGTCGGGCACGACGCCCCACTGGTCGTCTTCGGTCATTTCTTCCTCGCGGTGGATGTTGCGGCCGCTCGGCAGATAATACTTGCTGGTCGTGAGTTTCAGGGCACTTTCCTCGCCCCGGAGGGGGATGACGTTCTGGACGCTGCCCTTGCCGAAGGTCCGCTCGCCGATGATGATGGCCCGGTGATGGTCCTGAAGCGCGCCGGAAACAATCTCGCTGGCGCTGGCGCTGAACTGGTTGATGAGCACGACCATGGGGAAGTACGGAAGCGTTCCGGCCTTGGTGGCGGTGGCCTCCCAATAGGGCGTCGTGCGGCCCTTGGTCTTGACGATCACACCTTCGGACAGGAACAGGTCGGCCATTTCGACGGCGCCCTTGAGGATGCCGCCGGGGTCGAACCGCAGGTCGAGGATGAGCGCCTTCATCTTGTCCTTCTCCAGGGCCTCCAGCGCCTTGCGGACATCGGGCACCGAGTTCTCGACGAAACTCGTGAGGCGGACGTACCCGATCTTCTTCTCGTCGTCCAGCATGTACACCCACTCGTGGTTCTCGTCGCGGCGGGCGCCCTTGACCGTGTGGACCTCGATGATGGCGCGCATGATGGTGATCTCTTCGAGCCCGCCCGTCATGTGGCGGACCTTGATGGTGACTTTGGTTCCCGGCTCGCCGGTGAGGATCTTGACGGCCTCGTCGAGGCGGATGCCGTCGGTGCTCTTGCCGTCGATCTCGATGATCATGTCGCCCGCGAGCACTCCGGCCCGGTAAGCGGGCGTGTCTTCGAGCGGGCTGATGACCGTCAAGAGGCCCCTGCGCATGCCGATCTGAATGCCGATGCCGCCGAACTTGCCCCGCGTGGACTTGTTGAACTCAGCCATCTCGTCCTCGGGAATGTAGTTCGAGAACGGGTCGAGCCCCCGGAGCATCCCGTCGACGGCATCTCGGAACAGTTTTTTCGTCTCCACCTCGCGCACGTACTGCTTCTGCACGAGCCGGAGGATCTCGACGAAGCGGTCGGCTTCGCCGAACAGTTCCTTATCTGTGGTGCTCTGCCCGCCGGGCGCCTCAAACGCCCAGACCAGCAACCCCCCGGTCACCAGAACCAGAACCACACCCAACAGTGTCCTGCGCACCATTCGGTATCTCCTCGTCACGAGAGACAAAAGCAACGCGCTACCGCTGCATTGTAGCGGCCGGCCGGCGGTTTGCAAGCCCCGCCGGCCGCGCGGCCTGCGGAGGCGCCGCTCAAAGCGTCACCCGGGGGCGAGGCACGCCCACGTACAGACCGATGAGCAATCCGCGAGAGACCGCCACGAAGCGGCTGGACCGCAGGCGTTTGGGGCATAACCGCCGCACGCGGATGGCGTTTAACCGCTGGCGAGGCATACTTCACGGGTGGCTGTCTGTGCGGCGCGGGTGAGCGGGGGACGCGACGTGAAAGCAGGGCGCGACTTCCACGATGATAACGAGGTGCCCCTTGGTGGCATCCTGGCAAAGTTTCGCACTGCGCTCCGAGCAGAGATCGGTGCTGCTCGACGGCACGAATCCGGCTCGGCCATTCCGCTCGCCAATGGCCGCCGGATCGCCCAACTGGGCAGCAGATACCAGTACGTCTTCGACATCGAGAACGTCACGGCATTGTGCAAGGCCCTCGGGCTGCTGAGGATGGGCCATCTCGTCAACGGCGTTCGCCAGGGCAAGGCCGTCCTCTACACGACGGACAAGGCCAACCTGAAGGCGCTGGCGTCGGCGCAGGCGCAAGCCCGGGCGTCCCGCGCGCAGGTTGCCCGGGACGTCCCTCACCTGTCATCACTCGCCAAGAACGGGGTTCGAAAGGCCGGAAGGGCCGAGGCGCGCAAGCCTTTGACAACGCGAGAGTTACGGATTCGGCGGCTCCGTTTTCTGCGCATTTGCAGCGCGCCGAAAACAGGCCTCAAAACACGCCCGAAAGGCCGCCCGACTTGGCCGAAGTCGTCGCCGCCTGGCACCACCTGCCCAAAGCCGTAGAGGTCGGCATCCTGGCCATGGTCAGGGCTGCTGCCGACCGGTGAGCCGATAGTGACCCGTCCTCGCTGCCCCCACGAACCCAATGGGTGAAGCGCTGCGGGTCGGGTTTGGTCGCCGTTTGAAGGCAGAAGCAGTATTCCCTGATCTCGCGATCGGTGGTAGAATCGCCAGAAAGGCCGACGGCCGTCGTCGGCGACAGTCCATCCGGAGAATCCCGGCACACAGGAGCCATGATGAGACACTCCTCGGCGTTACTCACCTTCTTGGCATTGCTTATGGTCGGTGCTTCGGCAGCAGAACGAACCCAGGTCAACCGTTCGGCTCAGAAGGTCATGGCAGAAGCCCTGCCGAAGCTCAAGGCAAGACGGACCAAGCTGGAAGAGAAGATCCGCCTGGTCCGGGCCCTGGGCGAGTTGGGGCCCGAGGCGGCTCCAGCCGTGGAGTTCCTGCTGTCCAACAGCTTCTTCTACGAACAGTGCGGGCGCACCGCCAAGGCGCACCCGTTGCGCCTGGCGACGATCGACGCCCTGGTCAAGATCGGTGAACCGGCTGTGCCGCAGGTGGTGGCGCTGCTGAGCGTGAAGTCCGGCGGCAAGGGCAACGACAAGGTGAACCGCAACAACAAGTTCGACTGGAAGTGGTGGGCGGCCGAGATTCTGCGGCGGATGTCGCAGACGGAACTGGCCGATGCAGTTGTCGCGACTCTCGAGAAGGAGATGCAGTCAGCGAAGCAGAAAAGTTCCTATTACCACGTGCTGGCGTTGATGGGCCCCAAGGCCGTGCCCGTTCTGAAGCGGGAGGCCAAGAGCATTGTGTCCAAAGGCGTGAGATCCAAGGCGGAGGCGAACAACATCCGCCGTCTGGGCGAATTGATCGGGCCCGCAGTCGGGGAAGCGCTCGATGCGGTGGTCCCCGAACACTACGACCAGAAGACCTGGGACGATGACCGCCACTGGATCCACTACCGGGGTGGCTGGTATCCGTTGGCCCATGCCAGGCCGGTTCCCAAACACATCCCCGCCTTCCTGGACCTCATCAAGAACGACACGATGATGCGTACCCGGCAATACGAGGGTGTGCGGTACATTGGCATGATTCTGGGCACGATGGGCCAGGCCCCGGCGTTGCCGTTGGCGGCGCTCCTGGACGACAAGAAGCTGGAAACCCGTTGGGCCACGGCGTTTATCCTGGCGATGCTCGGCCCCGACGGCAAGCCCGCCTTGCCCGCACTCGAGAAGACACTCGCCAACCAAAGCGAGGCCGTCGAAGTTCGTGTCGCCGCCGCGCGGGCGATTGCCGAGATCAAGGCCGTGGATGCCGCGGCACTCACCAACCGGATTCCTGACGTCCATAACCGGCTGGTTGTCGCGGCCAAGAAACGGTCGAAGATTGCGCAGAGCCGCGAGCAATGGCAGACGCACTTTCCCACGGATCCCACCCAGGTTCGGGCGCGGCAGCTGGCGTTGTACAACAAGACGCCTGAGGCCGAGAAACCCATGTTCCATCTCGCCGTCAACAACGACCTGAAGGCGTCGAACCAATGGGTGCGCGAGTACGTGGCCCAGCACCTGAAGGGCACGTCGAAGGCGACATCATTCGGTGGCGGGAAGATGTGCGAGGACCTGAACGTATTCGTGTACCTGTTCGGCGCCCAGAGCCGGCACTATCCGGGACGTCTTGAGGCGGATGTTGAGGAAGCCGCCAAGGAGTACATGTTCCAGAGCGTCAACGTCCCCCCCGCTGAGCATAAAGGCAAACCCCGGTATGTGCCCAAGTCCGCATCTGACCTGGACAAGATCCTCGCCCTCGACAACTCAATCTGCATCGTGGAAGCGACCAACGGGCCCTTGCGAAGCGACGCCCAGCATTACCTGATCCTGCAGTCCCTCCATAGTGACCCGACGTTCAAGAACAGGAAGTTTAAGACAGGTGACACCGTGGCACAACGCTACGAGCGATTCACGCGGTTCTTCCGGCGTGGCCTGAAAGAATGGGCGCTGCACGGGATGTGGGTCGAACTCGGCAGCAGCAGCTATGAATACAAGACCTATCGCGGATTGTTCCTCCTGCTCGATTTCGCAACGGACCCGGTGGTGGCGGCGCGGGCCAGGATGTTGATGGACCTGGCGATGATCGAGATTGAGCAGATCGCACTCAGCGGGCTGCGCGGCGGCAGTAAGTCGCGCGCCAAGGATGGTGGGCTCGACAGCCGGTTCAACAAGACGCTTGCTCGGCTCTACGGCGAGCATCATGGATATGCGCTCGAGCCGCCGGGATTCAAGGGATATGAACCACCTGTCCCTGCGATTCTCCTGCGCCGACTCGGCCCAACTCAAAAGGTCTACGAGATCGTTAATCGTCACCCCGGTGAAACGATAGCGTTGCCGCAGCAGATGACCCAGGGCAACAGCTTCCACAAGGCACTCTCCCGAAGCATTAACTATGCCTACCGCACCCCCGAGTACATCACCGGCTGCTCCATGTTCGACGTGCGGCTGTGGCGGGGTGAGGGCAAGAGGAAGACGCTCATCTACGCGCCCCTCGGCCGGTGGAGCGGCGTGATATTCCGGGACGGCGCCGCGGTCTATCTGGATCCCTACACGGGCGAGAAATGGAATGTACAGGAGAAGGACGTCATGATCGCCCAGCGCTACAAGGATTCGGTCTACAAGGGCGACGCTCGGGTTGACTTCGCTGCGGTCAAAGAAATGACAGAGAGGGATGGGTGGGTGTTTGCTGATAACCACGACGCTTACGCCGCGGTACGGATCTTGAGGGGCGGTTACTACTGGAACGAACCCGCGCGTCACCGCCTCTACTTGCAGGACCAGTATGCCCCGATCATCATCCAGACCGGGCGAAAGGCCGTCTATGGCTCCTTTGCCGCCTTCAGGAAGGCCATCCTGGCCGCACCACTCACCTTGACCGCGGACAAGCTGGATTACACCGGGCCGAACTCAGCGCGGATCGAGTTCTTCCTGTGCAGGAACTCGGACGAGGATCCCTACCCGAAAACACTGCCAAAGATCGACGGCAAAGAACTCGACCTGAACCTGACGCACAACTACAAGAGCCCGTTTATGCAAAACGAGGTCGGCAGTGACATCGTCACCGTGCGCTACGGCTCCCGCCGCTGGGACTACGACTTTGAGAAGAACACGGTGACAGAGATTACGCAGTAGGTCCAGCCCCAAGGGGCTGATATCAGGCCACGCATTCAGCGTGTCCAGCATTCCGGCTGAGAAGGTCCGCGATGGTCAGGACGGGTCGCACTGGGGAGTCTTCGGTCGGCGTTACGCGGCCGACGGCACACCGTTGGGCCAGGAGTTCCAGGTTAACACCTGCACGGCCAGCAGCCAAGCCGAACCGAGGGTGGCGGTGGCAGGGGATGGGCGGTTTGTGGCGTCTTGGCACAGTTACGGTCAGGATGGTTCGCAACACGGGGTGTATGCCCGCAGATACGCGCCGGACGGGACCCCGTTGGGCGGGGAGTCGCAGGTCAACACGTACACCGGCGGGGAGCAAATGCTGCCGGCCATAGCCATGGATGCTACCGGCAACTTCGTCGTCACCTGGATGAGCGAGAACCAGGACGGGTCCAGTTGGGGGATCTACGGCCAGCGTTACGCGGGCGATGGCACGCGCTTGGGAGAGGAGTTTCGGGTCAACACCTACACGTTTGCCAACCAGGAGCAGCCGACGGTCGCGATGGCTCGAGATGGCCAGTTTGTGGTGGCCTGGGAGAGTTACCGGCAGGACGGGTCGGGTTACGGCGTCTACGCCCAACGTTACGCGGCCGACGGCGCGGCGTTGGGCGGGCGAAGCGGTTGGCTGAGGTCGAATCGGTAGCTGCACTGGTCCAGCGGGACCGAGTTGGGGGTGAGGCGCGCCACTGAGACTAAGTTGGGTACCTATCAGAACACTCGGAGGGCCAGAACGAGGACTGGACACGACGGACAAAGCCAACCTGAAGGCGCCGGCGGCGGCGCAGGCGAAGATGATGCCGAAGCAGGCTGGCCCATGACGAACTCCCACTCCTCTCGGCAGTCAGGAAAGGCGCCGGTCGTACGGGAGACATCCCATGACCCTTCGACTGCAAGCGGGTGCGTTGGCCCTTGCGGCGGCGGCTCTGGCGGTCGGGAGTTCGCCGGCCGAGGCATCCACGCCGCCCCGGGAAGTCGAACTCCGGCTGTTCGACGCCCTGTTCCGCGGCGAGATGCCGGGCGAGCAACCCGCCTCGCTCATCCTGCTTCTCGGCAGAGAGAACGACCACTGGCGGCGCGCCTACGGCGTGGCCCGCGACCTCACCGAAGACGTCCATGTCGGCCGCATCGTTAAGGCCCGCCTGACGGACAAGACGTTCACGCTGTCGCTGGCGATGACCATCGTCATCGGCCGTTTCCGGGAGTCGGCCTCGTTCGACGTGGACCTGAAGCGCGACGCCGGCGGCCTGTACCGCGGTCGGTACGGCGGCCGCTTTCGCGGGATGGCGGTCCGCGGCGACGCCGAGGCCGAGGTGCTGCCACCCCACCGCCGGCCGCCGGCCGGCTTCCAGCCCGTCGCGCCCGGCGAGCACCCGCGGCTCCTCTTCCGCCGCTCAGACCTCGATGCCCTGCGGAAGAAGGCGGACACACCCTTCGGCAAGGCCGCCCTGGCGAAGATGGACGGCCCCGTCGGCCTGGCCGTCCGCCACCAACTGACCGGCGACGACGCCTGCGCCCGCCGGATCATCCCCCTGGTCGAGAAGATGATGGACCGGGGACTCCTCTCGGACCAGTTCGGCCACAACGTAGGCGACCGCCTGGAGAAGACCGCTATCGCCTACGACTGCTGCTGCGACGCCTGGCCGGCCGACTTCCGCCGGCGCGTCGAACAGTACATGCTGTGGGCGGGCAACCGCATCCTCGCGGCCGACCGCTCATCGACATCACCAACGCCGTCGGCCGGCGCTACTTCACCCACAACTACTTCTACGCCGTCGTGCGAAACGACCGGCCGCGATGGGTGCGGGTGGCCACCGACCCCGGCCACGCAACCGTCTACCTGAACGGCGTCCCGCTGGAGCCGGGCGACTGCGCCCACCTGGAGAAGGGCCTCTATCCGCTCCTGGTCGAGGCGCCCATCGGGTGGATGAACCCCTGGGGCCGGCACCGAGGACCCCGCCGTCCTGGCCACGCCGCACCTGCACGTGTTCGGGTCGAAGGACTCGGGCGGCCCGCGCCCATCCTGTTCCAGGAGCGGCGGGCGGCCGACCGGTAGCGCGTTGGCGGTTCGTGTGGTTACGCGGCCCGTAGGGGCGGCGCAGGCGCAAGCCCGGGCGTCCCGCGCGCAGCGCATTTGCAGCGCGCAGGTTGCCCGGGACGCCCTCACCTGTCGTCACTCGCCAAGAACACGGTTCGAAGGGCCGGAGGGGCCGAGGCGCGCAAGCCTTTGAAAAAGCGACCACTTGCGCACAGATGTCATCACCTGTCATGGTGGGCGAGGCGGGAGTCGAACCCGCACGGGCCTTTGGCCCAGGGGATTTTAAGTCCCCAGCGTCTGCCGTTTCGCCACTCGCCCCATCCAAACGTAAGTGCTGGCACCACAGCCGCTTACATCCGCCAGCGGCATCCTTTTCGGGACCCGCGCGTGGGGTATTTTGCCAGTTTACTACCAGTTTATCGACCGTCCCGGCCGTCGCGAAGGTCCGCCGGAAGGCGTGGCTCGTGACCAGTGGCAGTCCGAGTTTCTCGCAGCATGCCGCCAGCAGGTCGTCTGTAAAGCGCCTGCCGAGGTCCGATCGTGGTCGCGGCCATAACGTCGGGAGTATCGCGCATGGCGAGCTCCTTGTCAAATAGCTTTCAGGCCAGGCTGTTTCATGGCGGCGACGAAGTGGTCCTTACGGCAGCACCAATGGTTGCCGAGTAGAGCGCTCGCCTGCGGGTCCAAAGAGGGCCGCGACCGCATCAGTTTCGAGGGAACTCGGCCGGCTTGTCTGTGCCGATGCCCCGCCTCGCGACGGCGAACAGGACCGCCATCACGGCAAGGAGCAACACGGCGCCCGGCCAGGCCGGCGGGCCGCCCTCCAGCCCCATGTCGAGCGGGTTCCGGCCGCTCGCGAGCACGATCGGGATCGCCAGCAGGATGCCGAGCAGCGCCTCGCCGGTGATGAGCCCGGCGGCAAAGAGGACGCCGGGGCCGGTGGGAGCGTTCGAGGTCGGGGCTTCCTCGCGCTGGCGCCTTCTCCGCCGGAGGCAAGTTGCAGCCCGGGCAACGAGGCCGCCGGCCAGAATGGCCACCCCCAGTTCCAGGGGAAGGTAGAGGCCGACTGCCACGGCCAACACCGGGGTGCGGAACCGGCTCTTCCGCCGCTCCAGCACCACGTCGAGAACGATCACGCCGACCGCCAGCCCCATACCCGCCGCCATCATGTCCCACGGCAGGTCCCATGCGAAGACACCCCTGGCCACCGAGGCCATAAGCGTGGCTTGCGGTGCCCGGAGCGGCTCAGGGTGGGTCGGGGTCGCCACGCCGATGCCGTAGGCGTGAAGCAGCAGCGACAGGATCGGTGCGAGCACAAAGGCGGCGGCGATCACGCCGACGGCCTGCATCACCTGCTGCTTCCAGGGGGTGGCGCCCACGAGGTGGCCGGTCTTGAGGTCCTGGAGGTTGTCGCCTCCGATCGCCGCGGCGCAGCAGACGACCGCACCGATGAGAATCGCCGCGGCCGGCCCCGTCGCGCTCGCCGTCCCCAGCGCAAGGAGCAGCAGCGCCGAGACCAGAATCGTGGCGATCGTTACCCCGGAGACCGGGTTGTTCGATGAACCGACCAGTCCTGCCATATACGAGGCCACCGCCGAAAAGAGAAACCCGGCCACCAGCATCACCAGCGCCATGAACGCCGATACGCCCGTGTCGCCCGTGATGTGGCGAAAGACGAGGAATAGCGGAACCACCGACACGATGAGGGCGAGCCCGATCCACTGCATCGGCGCGTCGCGCTCCGTCCGCGGCACCGACGTAGCCCCCTGTTGCCGATACTGCCGGTAGGCCACAACGCTCGACCGGATACCCCGAACCAGGCTCGGCCACAGCCGCACCACCGCCCACAGGCCGCCGACCACCATCGCCCCGACGCCGATGTACCGCGTCTCGGTGGACCATATCTCCCATGCCAACTTCTGCGGCTCCACCGCCTCGCTGCCGGCAGCGAGAATCGGGACCGCCACCCACCAGTTCAGCGCCCCGCCCAGGAACACGAGCACCGCGATGTTGATGCCCACGATGTAGCCGACGGCCACCAGGGCCGGCGCCAGGCTCGTGCCGAAGTACGCCACCGTTCCGCCGACGCGGCCGGCGACCTCCAGCGATCCGGTCCACAGGCCGAGGCCCGTCTGGCCGAGTTTGTAGGCCGCTCCGAGCAGGCCGCCCGTGACGATCGGCCCGGCGCCTGCCCCGCCTCTGTTGCCGACTTCGAGCACTTGGGCCGTCGCCACGCCCTCGGGGAAGGCGAGTTCCGCCTCCACGACGAGCGCGCGGCGGAGCGGCACGGTGAACAGGACGCCAAGCAGGCCGCCCAAGCCCGCAATCACCGTGGCTTCCCAGTAGTCGAAGGTCGTCCACGTTCCAAGGATCAACAGAGCAGGAAGCGTGAAGATGACGCCCGCCGCGAGCGATTCGCCGGCCGAGGCCGCCGTCTGCACGATGTTGTTCTCCAGGATGTTCGACCGGCGGAACAGCCGCAACACGGCCATCGAGATCACGGCTGCCGGGATGGACGCCGACACGGTCATCCCTGCCAGCAGGCCCAGATAGGCGTTCGCCCCGGCCAGCAACACCGAGAGCACCGCGCCAAGGATGACGGCCTTGACTGTGATCTCCGGCAGGCCGGCTTCTCTCGCGCGCTTCGGTTCGGGTTGCGGCACCGGCGGTTCCCTCGCATGCCAACTCGCGCCGAGCATTGTAGCCCATCAAAACAGACCGGTCTATGGGCAAGAGCCCTGAGAACGATGACCGCGAAGTAAGCCCTTACAGGCGGTCGTGATGTACGGCTGCCTTCACCGTCGCCAGGATTCTCTCACAAAACCTGGATCAAATCACGGGGAGGGGGTCAATCGCAAAAGTGGGCCTGACCTGCTGTTTTCTCGGATAGTCCGGCTTCTTCCCTCACGGGGCTTTGTGGCGGGGAAGCCACTGCGGCAGGTCGCCGTCGCCCGTCTTTTCGCCTTTCATCAACCAGTTGAGATTGAATCGCGCCACTTTTGACCCGCCGCTTTCGAAATGGAGATAGATCCAGCCTTCACTCTTCGTCGCCGGCCGTCCCGCGGTGAGCGAGGAATAGGCAAACCCGCCTTCGTGGACCAGTCGTTTCAGGGGCCATGTCTTTCCGCCGTCGAAACTGGCCCATACCGTTCCGTGGCGGCGGCCGGAGGGGCTTTCGATGTTGCTGAAGATGAGGATGTCGCGCCCCTGCACCGGCAGACGCACCAGCCCGCCCATGAGTCCGTAGTCACGGACCTGATCGCCGTCGGGCAGCACGTCGCAGATCGAGAGGTCTTTCCACGTTTGGCCGCCGTCCTCGCTCCAGGCGGTCCAGCGGCGGCGTGGGTTCTCTCCTTCCGGGGCCCAATGCCGGCGCGAGTTGTAGTAGACCCGCCCGTCGGAGAGTTCCGCGATCGTGGCCTCGCCGGTACCGTTGGCCGGGAACGGCTCGCTGGTGTGCCACGTCTTGCCGCCGTCATCACTGTAGATGGCGGTGGTGTAGTGCTCGGGCCATTTGCTTCGATGGTTCTGGCCGGCGTAGTGGCGAGCCGGACGGAGCAGTCGGCCCCTGTGCTTGCCGTGCCGCAGCGTGATGCCGTGCTCGTTCATGTGCATGGAGGGCACGTTGCCTTTGCTGTCCGGCTTGATGGCGACTTCCATGGGAGACCAGGTCTTGCCATGGTCCTTGCTGCAGTACACCGTCAGCGGGGCCGGTGGGTGGTGCTCTTCAACGAAAGCCAGGATCTCACCATTGGCTTCATTCACGGTGGCGCCGCCGCCCATAAACCCTTTCCCGACCGTGATTTCGGGGCCCCAGGTCTTGCCCCCGTCTTCGCTTCGCCGCACCTTCACGCCATTCCAGACCGCCAGCACTGTGCCATCCAGGGCCACGACGGCATTGGGGAACCGGTCTCCTTTGAAGACCTGCTGCATATCCAGTTTCGGCTCGCCCAGAAACGGTTCGATCTTCCCCTCGGCCGGATGTCCCGCGGCGGTCACCGGGACGTTCTTACGCGGCGTTTCCCCAAGCGCAGGCACCGCCGCGGCGACCGTCGCCAAGGCCGCAAGGCCCAGCACCGCCATCCAAACCGGGAACAAACGGCTTGAGCGTCTCAATGTGTTTCTGGTCACTTTGGGTTTCTCCTTTATTCCTCTGACACAGCCCAGCATGAAGCGCTTCAACGCGTTCAGGCCGGCCCCGGGAGCACTCCGGCGAGAGGCGCGAGGGCCGACGTCGCGACCTGCCGGGCCGAAGCGGCCGCAGCGCGCCCCCTTGGCGTCGTCCGGCTACTGGCCGGGGGCCGGCAACGGCCGGAAGTCCGGGTCATCTTTCCACTTGATATTCTTCTTGCCCCTGTGCGTGCCGTAGTACGGGGCGTTGGAGTCGATCCAGGTGACGACCTTGATGAACTCCTCGCGAGTGAGGTTCGCTTTGCAGGGGGCCTTGCGAATCCGCTCGACCAGCCGGCTCCGATGCGATCCGAACGTCAGCGGCCGCTCGGGCGCGACATTGGCGGCGCCATACCCGTCGTTGAGGTGGCTGACCAGCCCCTTGTCGATGAAGTTCTCGTAGGAGCGGTCATAGAGTTTGGTCAGCTCACCGGAAAGGTCCAACTCGCCGCGGGGCTCCTGGCTGCCGTGGCAGCCGACGCAGTGCTTGTCCAAGATGGGGCGAATATCCCGGGCGTAGTGTACGGTGCCAGGGCCGGTGTCGCCGGGCTGCGGACGGAGTGTTTCGGCTGGGCGCTTCAAGGCCATGGGGCCGGCGGCTTTCACCGGCGGTGCAGACGTTCGGTATTCATGGCACCCGATGCAGGACCTCTTCTCGCCCGGCATCAGGTTCACGAACGTCCGCATCCGCTGCAATTCCATGTAATCCTCATCCAGCGCCTGGAAGAAGAGGTTCTTCTCGGCCGGCACGGTAAAGTGGGCGGATCCGTCTTCGTGGACCGTGGCGATCCCGTGGATCTTCTTGATGTTGACGTCGCACCGAAGGCTCACCGCCGATGCCTGCAAGCCCGCGCCGTCGCCCTGCTGACCCGACCGCCACCCGTCATCCCAGGACGTGCCGATGGCTTCCGTCACCCGCAAGTACCTGACCCTTCCACGCCGGATACCCGTCATCCCCTGGTACACGTCCTGCATGAACAGCGTTCCCATCGCCTCTTCTTGTACCTCGCTCTGCCGGGCGAGACAGGGAATCACGGGAGGCTTGCGGCGCGGCCGCAGAGCGGTAGGCTGGAAGCAGGAGATGTTCGGGTCCCGGTAGAGTTCGGCGCGATTGCCCCACGCGTCCAACACGTAGATCCCGTAGCCGGCCGGCTCGTGGTCTCTGGGGTGGGGATTATAGGAAACCAGAAGGCACTTCTCCGACAGCGGATAGGGCTCCTTGAAGTAGCCGAACGTCTGTCCGCTTCGATGAGGGCTCATGCCCGGATAGCCCAGTTCGGGCGTGATGTTGGTCATCGCTGCCACAGTGCGTCGGCTGATGCTATCGTCGACCAACACGACAGGGCCGACCGACAGCCCACAGTGCGGCGCGCCAATCGTCATGATTCGGCTGCTTCCGGGAATGCTGCGTGCGTTGACCATCCCGGCCGGCAGGATGATGTCGTTCTTATACACGTGATCCGAATAGCTGCCGTCCGGATGCATCGACCAAAGACTCTGCACGTTGCCGAAACCCTTGTCGACGTACTCCCATCTCGTGTAAATCACCCGGCCGTCGTCCATCACGCAGGGCGACATCTCATTGACCGGCCCCTCCGAAACGCACCGAAGGTTCCCGCCGTCGGCGTCCATCACGTACAATGACGTGACCGTGGAACCGAAACAGAAGACCCGCCGCTGCGGCCGCGTGGACGCGAACATGATCTTGCCGTTCGGCAGATAACACGGGTCGCAATCCTCGTAGCGAAATCGCTCCCCGTAGTGCGCCATGAGTTGCGGCTCTTCCGTTGCGTCGAAGGTCAACTGCCGCAGGCCCGTGCCGTCGATGCCGATTTCGTAGATTCGGTAGCCGTGGTTCTTCGACTTCTTGTAGGCAAAGACCACCTTCTTCGCGTCGAAGGACAGGTCGAAGCGGCCGAACAGCCCGCCGGCCAGTTGCGGCGCAATCTCGGTGACCTGGCCGTCCGGAGCCACCGGCGAGAGGATGCACAGATTGCCCCCCATCGTCCTGCTGCCGTCCCAATGGTCGCTGTAGATGTGGCTGGACGAGTAGGTCGTCCGCTTGACGAACAGCAGCCTATCGAAATCCAGGAGCGGATGGGCCAGCAGTGCCCGCCGCCGAAGCGACACCAACGCCTCGTCAATCTCCTGCCTCTGCTCCTGCGTGTCGCCGAGGGCCGCTGTCTGTCTCTTCTCCAGCGAGTCCAGTTGCTTGAGGTGCTGCGGTCCGTTGGGGTATCGCGGTCCGAATTCCGCGATCACGTCCTTGATGGCCAGTCGCAACGTCGCGACGTTCACAGTGCCCGGCGGCAGGAAGGCCGTGCGATAGGTAGCCGGGAGCCTGGCGATCTTCGCTTTGAGTTCAGCCGACCCCCAACCCAATTCGTGGCGAGTCCTCTGCCCCCCTTTGCCCTGCGGAAGCCTCACGGCCGGACCGGCCAGGCTCCAGTCTTTCGGGAAGGCGACCGGCGACTCCAGCCGCAACGCCATCACGTTGGGGCCCGGCCCGTTGCGGGTGAGTTTCAGCGTGTGCCGGCCTTTGGTGATCGACAGTTTGGCGGCCTCTTCCCACTGGGCGCCGTAGCGGTCCCACGTGCTCTTGTGGGGAACATAGTACGGATTGTGCGTGTGGCGGGCGACGGGAGTGCTATACGGGTGCGGCTGCGCCGCGCGGGTTACGCTCGCGCAGCACGTGGCCGCTTTCCGCCCGTCGAGCCAAAACTCCAGCGGTCGCGGCTCGGTGGCTACGTAGCGAATGTGAAGCGTGTAGGTTGCGTCGACCGGGAAGTCGACGTCATATTCCACCACCCAGGGCGCCCGGCCCCCGTCGGCCGCCACGAGTTCGGGATAGGCGTCTCGATAATCGGCGTAAATGTACGGGTTCGCGTAGACCTTGGCGTTGCCGCGATCGAAGGTCCAAGCGGGAATCTCGAAGGACCCGGCCGGCTTCGGCTTCTCGGCCCCAACCGCCGGAGACGCAATGCTCCAAACCGCAAGACACGCCGACGCAAACATCATGACCGTCAGCGGCCGACATCGCTGGAGCAGGTACGGTTCAATCCTCATCGCAAGCCCTTTCCCCAGCACACGACGTCAGGGCTCATTGTACCCGGGATTTCCCAGATAGGCTCGCGCCCACGACCGCCGTGGGCTTTGTCCGCGATCCTAGCACGGTCCCGGGAGATTAACAAGATTGTCCCCGGTCCCAGCAAGGGGACTTTGACCCCAAAAGACCACAACCCGGATTGACACGGACTTCTTGACAGCGCCAGTGGAAATCGAGCCTTGCAGCCGCATGGCTCTGCGGCCACAATGGGCAGCGCCGGCCTGCCGTCCCGGTGCGGGGGGCGGAGAGACGCTGTTTGGAGATAGGGCGCCATGTTTCTCGATCACCCGGCCCTGGAGCCGATCCGGGGGCTGTTGCTTGATCCGGAAGTCACCGAGATCATGATCAACGGCCCCTCGCGCGTCTTCGTCGAGCGCCACGGCGTTATGGAACCGTATCCTCTGGAGTTGGGCAACGAGCAGCAGTTGCAACTCCTGATCGGCGCCCTGCTCCGGCCGACGGGCCGATCCGTCTCGGCGTCCGCCCCGTACGTCGATTTCCGCCTGCCGGACGGGTCTCGCGGCAACGTCATCATCTCCCCGCTCGCCGTGGACGGCCCCGCGGTGACCATCCGCAAATTCACCAGGCAGTTGACGAAGGCGGCCGACCTGATTCGCGTGGGCACACTCTCGAAACGCATGGCCCACCTGCTCGGCGCCGCCGTCAAAGGCCGGGCGAACATCATCTTTTCCGGCGCCACGGGCAGCGGCAAGACCACGACGCTTCAGATCCTCAGCCGCTACATCCCCGAGTCCGAGAGGATCATCACCATCGAAGACACCGCTGAACTGAACCTTCAGCAGCAGCACGTCGTTCGCCTGGAGTGCCGCCGGGCCAACGTCGAAGGCAAAGGCGGCGTCACCCTGTCGCAACTGTTGAGGAACGCGCTCCGGATGCGACCGACTCGGATCATCGTCGGCGAGATCCGCGGCGAGGAGGCGGTGGACATGCTCCAGGCCATATCGAGCGGCCACGAGGGCTGCCTGGCCGTCCTGCACGCCAGTTCGCCACTTGATGCGGTATCGAGGCTCGAGATGATGTCGCTGTCGCGCGGACTCATGCTGCCGCTCTGGGCCATCCACAAACAGATCGCCGCCGCGATCGATCTGATCGTGCAGCACGACCAGTTGGCCGACGGCACACGCAAGATCACCCGCATCACCGAGTGCGCCGGCGCCGAGAACGACCGCGTCGTCCTCCGCGACCTGTTCGCGTACCGGCGGCTGAGGGCCGACGAGGCAGGACGCGAAATCGGCGAGTGGATCTCCAGCGGCGGCGAGCCGCAGTTCCTCCGCAAACTCCAGAAGATGGGCTTCACCATTCCGCCCGAGGTGTATGCCGAGGGGGCCGACCGGTAGGGCACGACGCGCATCCCGAACCGCGACGACGGGGCACGCCGAAAGGCGGAAACTGGAGGCGGCGACCGGATTCGAACCGGTGAATGGCGGATTTGCAATCCGCTGCCTTATCCACTTGGCTACGCCGCCGCGTTGCCCCGGTCTCGCCCGCCTCTTGGCCACGACCTCGACGGGCCGGCGATTCTAGCCGTCCGCCGCCCGCCCGGTCAAGGTCTTTCGCGCCGTGCGCGGCGGACCGCAGCGCCAGTCGCTCAAGCGTTCTCCTGCCCCGACACCAGAACCTCGGGCAGTGTCTCGACGTAGGCTCGAATCTCGTCGCGGACGCGGCGGTAATGGCCGAGGGCCTCGTCCTCGCTCGCGGCCCCCTCGGCCAGGCGCGGCGGGTCATCGAAGCCGACGTGCACCACCGTCGTGCGGCCGGGGAACACCGGGCACACCTCGTGCGCATGCCCGCACACGGTCACCACGTAGTCGAACGCGACGTGGGCCAACTCGTCTACGTGTTTGGACCGGTGGCCGGAGATATCGACGCCCGCCTCGGCCATGACCCGCACCGCACGCTCGTCCAGACCGTGGACCTCCACACCCGCCGAGTACGGTTCCAGACGGTCGCCCTTGAGGTGCCTGGCCCACCCTTCAGCCATCTGGCTGCGGCAGGCATTGCCGGTGCACAGGAACAGGACGTTCAGTTTGCGCGAGTCTGCCACGGCACATGCCCTCGCCCGGCTGCCGGCCCGCAGCCGGCGACTCGCCGACACCGGCAGGCCGACGGCACATTATACGGAATCCCCGAGCGCTTGACCCGCTCGTTTCGTATGAACAGACGGGGGCGGAACACACCATGGGGAAACCTCACGTGGTTGCGGCGGCGAGGAGGCTCGCGGCGGACGCCGACCTAACGACACCCCCCGCTCACGCCGAGAAGCGAACCGGCGACCCTATGGGCGGCCGGGTGGTGTCTTCGTGGTGCGCTCGAGAGGATTCGAACCTCCACCCGTTGTACACGGACTAGGACCTGAACCTAGCGCGTCTGCCAATTCCGCCACGAGCGCATCCGACTTGCGGCCACGAAAGGCGCGTCATATACTATCTCCCGTTGCCGTGGTGTCAAGTGCCTGCGACCGTTTTCAGGGGGAGCCGCGTGCGTCCGGCAATCGTCTTGACGGCAGCGGTCCTGCTCGGCCTTTCATGGGGCAGAGACTGTGCGGCCGATGATTCGCGAAGACTGCTGCGCCCCTCGCCGCGCGTCCTGACGGACCCCGCCGCGTATTACTCGCCCCTGCTGTTCACCAAGAAAGGCGAACCCAAACCGGGCGAGTGGATGGCCGAGCACCCGGAACCCCGGCAGCCGTTCAGCGAGTACGCCCGCTCGGGCCCCATCCGGCCGACGCGCGGGCGGCACACGCTCGTCATCTCGCCCGTCGGGCCGATGAGCGAGGAGGAAAAGGCCCGCCTCGTCATGCTCCGCGAGTTCCTCGAAGCGTACTACACGCTGCCCGTCCGGATCGGCAAGCCGCTCGGCCTGGCGGGGGTCACCAGCCGCCAGCGGTCGATCTTCGGCCGCACACTCCGCCAGTATCTGACCGGCGACATCCTTCACCAGATCCTTCGGCCGGCTCTGCCCTCGGACGCCATGTGCCTGCTGGGCGTCACGATGGACGACCTGTACCCGGAACCGTCGTGGAACTACGTTTTCGGGCAAGCGATGCTGACCCAGCGCGTCGGCGTCTACAGCCTCATCCGGTTCTACCCCGCGTTCTGGGGCCGCTCCGAAACCGACGCCGCCATGCAAAAGGGCCTGGTGCGAAGCCTCCATACGCTCGTCCACGAGACGGGACACATGTTCGGCGTCCACCACTGCCAGCAGTACGACTGCGTGATGAACGGGTCGAACAGCCTGGCGGAGTCCGACACGCAGCCGATTCACCTGTGCCCGGTGTGCCTGCGGAAGTTCCGCTGGGACATCGGCTTCGACATGGTCGCCCGCTACGAGGCCCTGCGCAAGTTCTACGAGGCCCACGGCATGAAGGTCGAAGCCGCCTGGCTCGCCAAGCGCATCGCCCAGTGCCGCGGCGAAAAGGTGGCGGCCGAATAGGCCTGCAACGCCAACTTCCGCGATCCCGCGCGGTGGGTTTCCCGACCCACCGCGCAACGGCGAAAATGGGCTTTCGAGCGCGGCGGGTCGGGAGACCCGCCGCGCGGGAAGTGGCGCTGTCGTATCAGGAGCAAGCCGAAAAACAGTACGCACCGTCCCCCGCAAACTGATAGAATGCCCGCCCTATGGAAGGCGGCCGACTGGATGCTCCGGCCGGCCACGATCCGGGGGAACACGTATGCCCAACCCGCGTGCCGGCCCTCTACCCTCTCAGGCTTGGGCTTACGCCCTTCTTCTAGGTCTGGCCGCCGGCTGCGCCGGGTCCGTCCGGTTCCCGGCCGAGCCCACGGCGTCCACGCCCGCCGGGGCGGGGTCGATCAGCGTCTACGACATCGACGGCGACTCCCACACCGACTACGTCACCATGCAGGATCCCGACGGCCGAACCGTCCGCATCGGCTACGACACGACCGGTGACAGCGAGGCCGAGTCGTTCGTGGACCTCGACCAGATTGCCGTGGCCGACTGCCGCCACGTCGTCCTCATCATCGACGGCGTCGGGTATGACACCGTGAAGGCGTTCCAGCAGCGCGGGGGTCTGCGGCTGTTCCACCCGCCGGCCCCGGTCATCTCGACGTTCCCTGCCATGACCGACACCGCCCTGAACGACGCCTTCCAGACCGTCCGCTGCCGCGCCTGCGAGGCCGTCTACTTCAACCACGGGACCAACCGGCTCGAGGGCGGCGACGCCGACTACCTGGCCATGGAAAACGAGGACTGGGTCCGCTGCACCGATTACCGGGCCGGCACCCTCGTGGACCCGCTCGCCTACCTGTTCCCGGGGCATTACTTCAAAGAAGAGTTGCGCGAGGTCACAACGCTGTTCGACCGCCGCGACCGCCCGCGTATCGTCGCCTACGTCGTCTCGACCGCCGGACTCGGAACCCGGGACCTGCTTGACGGCCAGCACGAGATCCTCCGCGGCATCGACCGCCTGGCCGGGGAACTCGTCTGGAAAACGCGGGGACTCGTGAAGGTGACCCTTTTCTCGGACCACGGCCACACGCTGGTGCGCGGCAAGTGGATCGATTTCCGCGACTTTCTCCGCGAGAAGGGCTGGAACGTCCGCGACCGGCTCGACGGGCCGCGCGACGTCGCGCCCATCGAGTACGGCCTGGTGACCTACGCCTCGTTCGCGACGCGCGACCGCGCGGCCCTGGCCGCCACACTCCTCGAACAGGAAGGCGTGGACCTCGTCACGTACGCCGAGGCAAACGTCGTGGTGGTCGCGGGCGCCGGCGGGAAGGCGTTCATCGAGCGTCGCGGCAGCCGGTACCGCTACCGCGCCGAGTCCGGCGACCCGCTGCGCCTGGCCCAGATCATCCGGCAAGGCAAGGCCCGGAGCGGCGTGTTCGACTCCGACGGCTTCGCCGACGAACGCTCGTGGCTCAAGATGACACTCACCCACGACTACCCCGACGCGCCGGACCGTCTCTGGCGGGCGTTCCACGGCCAGACCGAACACGTGCCGGACGTCATCGCGAGCCTCAAAGAAGGCTACAACGCCGGCCTGGCGTCGCGGGCCTGGCGGTTCCCCGACGGCGCCAGCACGCACGGCGACCTCGGCCGCAAGAGCAGCACCGCGTTCATCATGTCCACGACCTGCCCGATCCACGAGACATGGCAGCCCCTGCGGTGCCGCGACCTGCCCGCCGTCCTCGACGACCTGACGGGCCGACCCTGGCCGCCTGCACGGAAGGAAGACCGGTAGTGCCTACGCGACGCGCCCGCCTCCCCTTGCCGGCCGTTCTCCCGGCCCTTGCGATAGTTGCCCTCCTGACGGGATGCGGGGCCTGGCACGACGAGCGGAAAGCGACGTTCGGCTTCAACTTTCCGCCGCCGGCGCCGGATGAGGGACCATCGGCCATCGTCTTCTTCGTGGACGGCGTGAACCGCGACGTGTTCGACCGGATGCTGGCCGACGGCCGCCTGCCGATGCTCCAGAAGTACTTCGTCGAGCGCGGCCTGTACTGCGAGCGGTGCGTCGCGAACGTGCCGAGCGTCACGCTGGCGAACGAGACGTCGTTCGTCACGGGCCTGTTCGTCGGCCGCCATGGCATCACGGGCATCAACTGGTTCGACCGCAACCGCTTGTTCTGGCGCGACTACGAGGAGGTCAACCAGAAAAACACGGTCGATGGGGACTACACGGCGCCGACGATCTTCGAGCGGCTCTCGGACGCGACGACGATGAGCCTGTTCTTCCAGGCCCATCGCGGGGCGACGAAGTTCGTCGAGAACTGGACGAGCGCCGGCCCGCCGTACTTCTTCGGCTGGTACGGCCTGGTGGACCGCATATCGCTGTGGCGGTTCGACATCGTGGCGCACGTGGCCAAGGCCCGGGACGCGTTCCCGAAGTTCATCATCGCCTACGTCCTCATGCCCGACATGGTGGCCTATCGCTCGGGTGTCTCGTCGCCCGACTACGAGCAGGCCCTCGAACACACCGACGCGCACATCGGCCGCGTCCTGAGGGACCTCGAGACGGCCGGCAGGCTTCAGAACACCGTCATCGTTCTGGTCTCCGACCACGGCATGACCGACGTGACCCGCCACTGGCCTATCGAGAAGTTCCTGCGCGACGAGGTGCGGCTGAGCATGCCCGAGCACGCCTTCGCCGACGACATCCGATTCGAGTTCCGCCTGGCCTACTACCGCAAGTTCTCGTGCGTCCTTGCCGGCTCCGGCGACCGGTACTGGGCCCTCTACCTGCGCAAGCCGCGCGCCGGCGCGGGAGAAGGCGCGAAGCCCGACTTCGAGAACTGGCTCGCGCGACCCTCGGCCGACGACCTGCGCGCCTACCCGACGCGCGACGGTCGCCGCGTGGACCTCATCCGGCGCCTCCGCGACGCCGAGGCCGTGGACGTGGTCGCCTACCGGCCCGGGCCGAACCGCGTGCATCTCGTCACGAAACGGGGCATGGCGGAACTGGCGCGGGCCTCGCGCGACAGCCGCGACGTGTCGCTGCGTATCCTCAAGGGCGACGATCCGTTGGGCTATTCATCCGTCCTGCCGCCCGAGATGGTGCTCGGCAGACCGCACAGCCCGCAGGCCTGGCTCCAGGCGACCGCCGACACGCCGTATCCCGACCTGGTGCCGCAAATCATGGCCTACTTCGACGCCCCGCGCGCCGGCGACATCGCCGTCTTCGCGGCCCCCGGATGGGACTTCTCGAACAAGCACAAGGCGGGACACGGCGGCGTGCGGCCGGTGGACATGTTCACCGTATTGCTGATGGCCGGCCCGGGCGTACCGCACCAGCGGCGAAGTGAAGCCGTCCGGGCGGTAGACGTGGTGCCGACGCTGCTCGACCTGCTCGGGCGGCCCGTGCCGACCGACATCGACGGGCGGAGTATCCTCCGCAAGCACGTAGGCCGCGGCGCGCCGCGGCCTACCTCTTCGCAACCGAGCGGTTACTGAGCCAAGTAAAAGTAATGTCCTACAGGTTACTTGAACCTGAATGGCA
>CAZIJC010000011.1:0-59694 GCA_964539385.1 uncultured Anaerolineales bacterium
CATACCCTATCAAGCCCCAGGGTTCGTTGGACACACAGTGACAAAGCGGCGCGGAGTTTTGCGAGGTGTTTCCGAACGGCATTCGGCGTCCGCCCGACACGCTCGGCGTACTCTCGGATCGTTGAGCCCTCTCGATAGCATCCGTAGAGCAGTCCGCGATCTCTCGGATCGAGCCTCGCCACGCAATGGGCAAGGACGCGGCGTTCTTCTTCCAGTTGGGCCGCATGCTGCGCGGCGTCATCCGCCAGGAGGCGGACGAGTTCGTCACTGAAGAAATGCCGGTCCCGCTGCCGTTTGCGGCGGAAGTTCATGGCCTCGAATCGCGCAATCTGGAACGCCCAGTTGCGAAAACTGGTTCCGACCGCGAACTGATCGAACTTCTTCCACATGGCCATGCTGGTTTCCTGCATCGCCACTTCTGCGTCGTCCACGTTGGCGAGCAGCGACGTCAGGAACGAGTGAATCGCCGGTTCGTGCCGAACGAACAGGGCCATGAATTCTTCGTGTTTCGGGGATTGTGATAGCGGGCTCATTTCAGGTGGCACGGCCCTCACGGCGGCTGTTATTCGGCACGGCCTCGCGTCCGCTTGCTTCTATAACGTCGCCGTGCCTGCGAACAGGCCCGAAATTCTGAGAAAAGGCCCATCGCACGGCCGACCCCATCGTGCGGAGACTCGGAAAGAACTGGGAATCTGGAGCAGATACCTGACTCGCCCTCCCCAGCAGGGCCATTTCGGCGACAGCGCCGTCCGCCCCGACTCATTGCGATCTTTCAGTTTCCTGGGGGGCATGGACGGGCCCGGCAAATCCTCTCTCGTCACCGACGCTCTCGCGAAGCTGGAATCTCCCCGGATTATGCCACTTCACGGGTCAGCACTGAGTACGGTTTCCATTGGGGCCCGGAAAACCCAGGCCGTGTCGAGTGCCGGAAAGAAATTGCAGTCGAATCCGCCGAAGTAAACCTGCCCGCCGGCGTCATCCGGGAAGGGCGAAACCACGAAGGTCCGCGGAGCCACCAGTTTGGGCTTGCCGGGCGCCCACCGTCCGTTGACTTCCTTCAGCCGATAGCCTTGATCGGATTCCCGGATCAGGTACGAACCACCGGCATACCAGCCGAAAAACGTGTCGGGGCGATACGTCTTGTCCCTTCCGCCCCGTTCGATCCGGCCCTCGACGCCCGCGATGTGCACGGTGCGCCCCGTTGCGGGATCTCTGAGCGGCAACATCCGGCTGTAGGCGGCGATGATGCTGCCGGGGACGGCAGTCCCCCATTCTTTCTGCAGCAGTTGCCTGATCTGCAATTCGACGGTCGCCTTGTGATCATCCTTCGGGTCGATGCGGATGATGCGGTCCGTATGCGAAAACAGAATCGACTCGCCGGATCCGTTCGGTGACGGCACGGCAGTCAGGCCGCGGATTCCGCCAAGTTCCCAGTGCTCGCGGGTGTTGTCGGAGTAGACCTTTTCCCAGACGGGCGACGGCCCGTCCTTGCGGCGGTAGACCGAGACGCCGGCCGAGGCATAGAGGCTGCCGTTGGCCTCGGCCAGCGCCATCGGCCGGATGCTCACCGGCCCGAGTTCCGCTTTCCTGCCCCAGCAGACCTTGCCGGGCTGCCGGGCGTTGTAGCCGCCGCTGTAGATGCCCAAGGCGCCGGCGGCGATGAAGATGCGGTCCACGCCGGTTTGCCGATCGCGATGGACGACCAGGGCGCGCGTCGAGCGTCGATACGTCGGGTCGCCTTCCAGCGTCGTCTTCACCCAGATGTTACGGGCGTCGTCGCGCGTCCAGATGTTGGTCTGACGGTGACCGCCCTGGATATCGGATGCCGCCATCAGCAGATTCACCGGCGCCGCAAGTGCCTTGCCGTCGGCGTCCGTCGTGAACGTCACGGACTCCAGCACCGTCACGCGCAGATACGGCGGCCCGAGGGCGAGGTCCACCTTCCATCTCCCCTCTGGCGAATCCAGTACGAGCACCTGCGACCAAGGCGTGTTCCTGTGCCCCCGCGTGTCCATCCAGTAGCCATTGCCGGCATACAATCGGCCCTTGTGCGCGGCCAGATGCACAATCTCGGTGCCCCGGATCGGCTTGCCGGTGGACTCATCGATCATGCCCGCCTTGAAGGATTGTTGCCACCCGCCGGCGGCTTGGGATTGCGCAAGGGCCGTTGCAGCAATGCAGATGAGCGTAAGCAGCAGAATGGGATGAATGCTCTTCACTTTGCGGCTCCCCCCTCCTGCTTCAAAAGCACGTCCACCGGCAGCGCCACGATGTTGTCGAACCAGGCCGCAGCGCGATGCGCTCGAACGCCGATGGCTCCGGAGAGGATCGGCTCTTTCTCGTCCGTGACATCGATCCGCAGGCCCCGGTCCGGGTCTGATGAGGGATGCATGCGGTTGAACCACACGCGGATCCGCGCCCCTTCGGCCGCTACGCGGATCATACTCCATTCATTGATCCGTGTTTCAGTCTTGAGTTTGGTCAGGTCGAACGCAGCCATCTCCCGCCGGTTGCCTTTTTCGATCTTGCTCAGGACGAGCCTGTTGCCATCGAACGTGACAGCGTACCCTCGCATATCCTCGAGGCCTTCGCCCGGGTTGTTGACCCGGAAGAGGAGTCCTGCGTTGCCCGGTTCTCCTTTCTTATTCCCGGGCTTAATCACGACGCGCCCTTCGAGGATGTAGTCGGTCCATTTTTCATCGCCGGCGACCGCCTTTGCACCGGCCTCGAGTGTGAGGGCGTTTCTGACCGACAGGTTCTTCTTCCCGTACGCTTTCCAGGCCTTGGCACCGCTCTCGAAGTTCTCAAAGAAGAGCGCCTGCGACTTGCCCGTTGCATAGCGGCGGATGGCCTCGGCCTCGGCCAACGAGACGGGCGTGGCGTCCGGCCACAACAGACCGCACCAGGGGATTTCCGGTTCGGGCGCGCCGGGCTTGTCAATCCAGTGCCAGCGGCAGTTGGAGTTACCGACCATCAGTTCCCAGCAGAGATAAACGCCGGGAGTCGATTCTCCCTGCTTGCGCCGCAGTTCGAGCCAGTGGATGATATCGATGGGACCACCGAAGTTTCGCCGGGATGCTTTCCAGCGTGCGCCGGCTTCGGTGAATACCGTTCCCTTCTTTGGATTGATATCGGACAGAACTCTCAAAGGGCCATAGGCATGGCTGTAGACGTGAGAATCCACGATATCCGTGACCTCGCAATCAGCCCAGCCTCTTTCGCCCTTTTCACAGTTGAGGACGGGCTGTGTCGGCTCGACTTCCTTCGCCCATCGGTATCCGGCCCTTTTGAGCCTGTCACGGTACTTGTCGCCCGGCGGCGGTTCATTGTGAATCTCCCAGAAGAGCACTCGCTTATCCGCCCGGTGCGCACGGATGATGTTCTGGACGTAAGGCTTAAACTTTTCGAGATTGTCCTGGTCGATGTCACGCGCCTGGGGTGACTGTGCCCAACGGCCGTTATGGTAGCCCGAAACCGGCTCGGTCGGTTTGTCCAGGAAAATACCCTCATGTCGATGGCAGCCGTCGAAGAAAACAAGGCCCGGCTTGATGCCGTACTCGTCGCAAATGACAAGGAACTTCTCCAGGTTGGCCAGAAGGACCTTTTTCTCCTGAAAGAAGTTGATGTCGTGGAGGTACACTCGCAGGGTCGAGATGCCGAAATACTTTCGTGCCGCTGCCAGTTCTTTTTCCACGACCTCCGGCCGGAAATCGTGCCAGAATTGCACCTGGTTCACGGCATAGGCCGGGGTGTAGTTGGAGCCGACCAGCCCGTCGGTCGGCGGCTTGGGATTGGCTCTGTACATCTCATCTGCGCTCGCGGCCTGTCCGGCCACGGCCGCAAACAAGGCAGCCGCCATGATGAGTGCGCATGTTCTGTTGGCAGGGAAACGGCGTCTGTCGACGTGCTTCGCCGACATGCGAACCTCCCCTCGGTTGCCTTGCATGATGGGGGGCCTTTCCAGCGCCTTGACTGACGGGCATATCCATACGATTCCAGACTTCATTGCATCGGACCCCGGCCTGTCAGTCCACGATAGCCTCGTACACCAGCGGCTTCACCGCGTTCTGCAACTGGGGCGAAAACGGCATCAACTGCGAGAGCGCCACGACAGCCAAGTCGTCTTTCGGTGAGATCCAGAAATGCGTGCTGGCCGCGCCGCCCCACCCGTATTCACCCACGTGAGCGCCAGCGCCCCCGTCCTGAATCTGCACAGAAAAGCCCAGGCCAAAGCCGTTCTTGCCGCCCCAATGAACGTTCTCCGGCAGTTGGTTCTTCGTCATCATGTCGACCGTTTTGGCTTTCAACACCCGCGCGCCGAACAGTTCCCCTCTATGGATCAGCATCTGGCAGAACCGCATGTAGTCCCGTGCCGTCGAAACCAGCCCGCCTCCACCGGACAGGAAACTCGGCGGCATCCGGTAGCGGCTGGCATTGAATTTGTCTTTTACTTTCAAGCCCTCCGGCCCGGGCGAATAACAGGATGAAAAACGATCCACTTTTGTCTTGGGGACAAAAAACGCCGTATCCCGCATGTCCAGCGGCTTGAAGATCCGCTCCCGGAGAAACACGTCCAGTTTTCTGCCCGACACCTTCTCCACCAGGCATCCCAGGACATCCGTCGAGACACTGTAATGCCATCGGGTTCCCGGCTGATACATCAGCGGTATCCTGCCCAGTTTCTCCACCATCGACTGTAAATCCCGACTGCCAATGATCCGCTTCTGTTTATAGATCTGATCGACCGGCGAATTCCCGAAAATCCCGTACGTCAGCCCTGACGTATGTCGCATCAGATCCCGAACGGTGACCTTGCGATTCGCCTTCACCGGCTGGGTCTCATGATAGACCTTCAACCCCTTCAGTTCCGGAACATACTTTTCAACCGGTTCGTCCAGTTTGAGTTTACCCTCGTCATACAGCATCATCGCCGCCACGGTCGTGATGGGCTTGCTCATCGAGTAAAACCGCATGATCGTGTCTTTTTCGACGGGTTTTTTCTCATCGAGATCCCGCAGTCCGTACGTCTCGAAATGCACGATCTTGCCCCTGCGAGCCACCATCGTGATCGCCCCGGCGATCTTGCGGTCATCGACCATCTTCTGAACTTTGGATTTGACCTTCGCCAGCCTTTCGGTGGACATGCCCACCGCTTCCGGCTTCGCCTGGGGAATCTCCCCTGCCCATCCCGGCAAAGCCAGCAAGCACGCGACCGCAATGGCCGCGGCCCAGTTTCTCAACACGTTCATGACGACCTCTCCTCTTCTTTACGCTCCCCATTCATGAGCACGTGTGGGCCTCGTCCTTGTTACCCGACGGATGGCCTTCCCCATCACAGGCAGCCTCAATCGGCGCGGTCCTTGAGCGACGAGACGAATCGATACCGTCCCGAGTTCACCGCAAAAGCCGCCTTGCCATCGCTGGCACCCATGAAACGAACGAGAGGTGACTCTGCCGCCGCCTTGACGCGATATTCACAGCGCAGGCCGCTCACGCTAACGCTACTGCCGGCCATAACCGCGCACTCACCCAGAGCCGGCATCATGCACGCCGTTAGAGTTATGGCCAACCGTTTCATCCGGACCCGGTTCTGGTTGCTGTGGGATGGTTCTTGTCGCGGCGCCCATTGCTCCGGTCGCGTCTAGCGATACTTCATCCAAAACGGCGCGGTGGCAAACCAGGCCGCGGTGCCGGCGAGAATGCCGTATTGACCAACTTCGGGCGGCGCGATGCCCGCAGCGTGCAGCAGCGGTCCCACAAACAACATACCCAGGGCTGCGAGCGAGATGGCCATCAAGACTATTCTCATGAATCGTCTCCCAGCGTAGCAGGGCGCTGTGTGAGTTTGCTTGCGACGAGATAGATCACGCCGGAGAGCAGCCAGCCCGGCAGACACAGGAAGAATTCCTGGATGCCCAGATAGCGCCACAAGCCAACGCAAATCAGTAACGAGAGGATCCACGCCAAGACGGGCGGCCAATGAAGTCGCTTGCCGGCCCGCTCGGCGTAGAACTCGACCATTCCCAGCCGCTTCATCAGGTAGTGATCGGCGAAAATCACCGCGCCCATCGGCATGAGGACCAGCCCGTAGAGCATCGCCACGCTGAGGAACCTGTTGCATAGACCCGGGAAAACTGCGATGACACAGGCCACGGCTCCGGCGACCAGAGTGACCCGCACGCGTGACCAGTTTGGGCGGACCGATTGAAACGCCAGGCCCGCCCGATAGATCACCGGATTGGCGGTGGTCCAGCCGGCGAACAGCACCAGGAGGATCCCCGCAACGCCCGCCACGCGATACGCCATCGGCCCGGGCACCACACTGGTGTCGGTCGGGTCGTGGTTCAGTTGTACTGCGTATAGGAGTCCGGCCGTGATCCAGGCGACGTAGTGGCCCAGGTACATCCCCGCCGCCGAAGCCAGCCCGTAACGTGCCTTGCGGGCGTAGCGGAAGACCGTCAGGTCGCCCATCCCCAGGTGCCACGCCATGTTGCCGAACCAGGCGAAGCAGACCATGTGCCAGAAGGTGAACTGCACGTGGCCTTCCGCGGCCTTGCCGTCCCATACCTCGTTGGCCACGCGCCAGAAATCGCCCAGCGACCGGACGCCCAACTCCGGCAGCGCGGCGATGCCGAAGACGAGGAACATGACGACCATCCACGGCGCCGCGATGTTGGCGAAGCGCACCACCGCGTCGTAGCCCTTGGCGGCGACCACCGCGATCACCGCCCCCATGGCCACGATCACCACGACCATGCCGACGCTGTTGGGGCCCCAGTCGGCAAACTTGGGGACCGGCAGGTTCAGCGGCACGAACAGGGCCGTGGCCGACACATAGATGAAGGCCCCCGCCAGGCAACACCAGAGGATTCCGTTGGCCACATTGTAGATGTCGATGATGCCCGGCCCACCGATCTTCTCCAACTGGTAGTAGAGCGTCAAACGCCGCTTCACGGCGATCGGCGCGGTTATCAAGGTCCAACTCAACACGGCCAGGAGATTGCCCAGCAGCAGCCCGACCAATACGTCGAACGCGCTGACGCCGGCGGCGACAAACAGCGGCCCGATCAGTAGTTCGGTCGCAGCGACGTGCTCGCTGGCGAACAGGCCAAGGAAGCTGCCAAGCCCTTTCGTCTTGTCCTCGGGCACCGACCGGCGTTCGTATTCGTCGACGGCGAAACCGCTTTCTTCCGGCAAGGTGCCCATTGTGTCACTCATACCCAGCGCCTTTCTGACGGTCTCCGGTCACCATTTTCTCACCGTATCGAGTACCTCGGGCTGATCCTTCGGATCGGCGGGCACCCAGAGCATGATCCCCGTGGGGTCCACCGCTGCCATGAACGGCTCGATTTCGTCCAGCCCGAGATCGACGATCACGCTCTTGCCGGCTTGTTGGATCTTCTCAACCAGCGGCACCCACTGCATGATCGGCTGGTCCCGGCCGTACCCCTGCGCCCATTGCACGGCCACCAGGTTCGGCAGCGTCAGGATCGAGTCGACATGCCTGGCCACGCCGGGGCCGTCCATGTGAAACACGTTGTGCCGGAAGAGTTCCGCCTCGCGGCAAATGACGGGCATGCAGAACTCATCGAAGTGCTCCGCCCGGATGTTGGTCGCGAAGTCGCAGGCCAGCACGTTGAAAGTCTCGAAACTGGGCAGGTTCATCCAGGTGACCGACAGTTGCCCGTGGGCCTTGAGCACGTCATCGAAGTGACGGTACACCTGCGGGTACTCGGCGAACGCCAGGTCGATCAGCCGTTTGATTTGCTCGGGGTGCGTCAGCAGGTCGAGGCACATTCGCTCCATGCCTCGCAAGCCCATCGTGCAGTCGATGCCGGCGTACATGTCGGTGTAGCCGACCAGGAACTCCCCTTCGGCCGCTTCCAGCGCCCGGCGAGTCAGGGCCTCGATCGTCCGGAAGTACTTGTTTTCCCACTGCACCGACAGGTCGGGCAGATTGTCGAGATCGTCGACGCACGGGTGCGTCCAGGCCGTGACGTCGTCGAACACGGCGCCCTGGCCGAGGAACAGGTTGTAGACCACGGCGCTGAGGTTCGGCCAGAAGACCGGAAACGTCTCGCCTAGAAATGGGGGCCCATTCAATGACTCAACAAAGGCCTTCACTTGAAAGTCGACGTCGAGCCAGCGTTCCTCCGCCGTTTTCCACGGCCCGTCCACGCTGCGGTGTCGTTCGTACTCGACGTTGTGGTGATGGAACCGCACGGGCGGCCGGTCGAGGAGCCTCTGCTCGTACCAGGCGTAGATCCGCGCCATGCACTCGTCGAAGTCGGGCTTGCACCGGAAGACGCGCGACGGAGTGCCGGAAATACTTATCGACTCATCCATCTGAGTGAGGTCCGCGGCCATTGTGTCGCATCATTCCAACCCGGCGGTGAATCTCGGGATTGATGCCATAACCCGGGTCCCCCGGATAAACTCCGGCCCACAGCCGCCGCGGGCCTTTGCGGCGATTCTATCACGACCCCGGATATCAGCAAGCGCCTTTTGGGCTCGGACAAAAGGGCATCTGCCCGCGGTCGGATCGGGATCGCGCCCGAAACGGTACCCGCCGGCCGTGGAGCGGGTCGAGGGCGTCGGTGCGGATCCAGATCGACAAAGACGGTATCTACCGTTGGGGCGGAGCTGATTCCCCGATGACCCTGGTGGTCCGGGCGGATATAATGCGCACCGATCAGCCCGCGGTACGATCTCAGCAAAGAGGACTCCATGGACTTTCTGGGCCGTCTACTGATGGCGGCGATCCTGCTGGCCGGTTCGCTTCTTGTCCTGGCTGATGAGGCCGCAGATACCTTCAACAAACTCTACGGAGAGGACCTCAGGCGCGTCGCCGCTACCCCGCTGCCGGCCGATGATGTCGCCTTGGCCCAACAGATGCTGGAGGACGCGAAGAAGGTTGCGGACCAGCCGGCGTTCCTGGCGCTCTTGTGCGAGAAGGCTTATGAATTGGCCGCCAGGGATCCTTCGGGGCATCCGACCGCGATCGCTGTTGTAGACGTTCTGGCAGCGAACGTGCCCGAGAAGAAGATCGAATGCCTCCAGAAGAGTGTGGCCGTCTATCGGAAGCAGTACGCGGCGGCGCGCGGCAAGGCAAAGGCGAGGGCGGGCGAGAAGGTCCTTGCTTCGCTGACGGCGCTGGCCGAGGCCCAGGCCGCCGCGGCAAACTCCGACGACACCTGTACGACCCTGCGGCAGGCGGTTGCTGTGGCCAGGGCCCTCAAGTCCGAGAACCGGGCGGCCCTCCAGGCCCAACTTGACGGCCTCATGTCTCAGCGGAAGATCGAGACGCAAATCGCCGCGATCAAGGCGGCACTTGATGCCAACCCCAGGGACGAGACGTCCAGGAAAGAACTCGTGCGGCTGTATCTTGTGGAGATGGACAACCCCGCCGAGGCCGCAAAGTGCCTCGACGAGACCCTGGACGAGGCTGCTCGCAAGTACGTCCCGGCGGCCGCGAAGCCTGTTGAGGATGCGCCGGAGTTGGCATGTATGGAACTGGGGGACTGGTACAAAGGCCTCGCGGACCAGACAGCCGTGCCCGCCAGCAAGGGGGCCATGCTGCGCCGGGCGCAGGGCTACTACCGGCGGTTCCTCGAACTTCACACGGCCGCCGACTTGGGCCGCACCGCCGCCACACTCACGCTGGAGAAACTCGGGCACGCCTTGGCGAAGTGGGATCCGGCGCCGGAGCCGAAGTCTCTCTCGGCGACCCTGACTTTGGACCTCGGCAAGGGCGTCACGATGAAACTGGTCCTTCTCCAACCGGGCAAGTTGCTGATGGGGTCGTCCGAGTCCGAGCGGGGACATCAGAGCGACGAAAGCCCGCAGCATCAAGTTGCCATCTCAAAGGCCTTCTACATGGGGGTGACCGAAGTGACCCAGGCCCAGTACGAGGCGGTCACGGGCACGAATCCCAGCGCGTTTACGGGGCCGACGAATCCGGTGGAAAAGGTCTCGTGGGACGAGGCCGTCGCATTCTGCCGGAAACTCTCGGAGAAGACGGGCAGGACTTTCCGCCTTCCGACGGAGGCCGAGTGGGAATACGCCTGTCGGGCCGGAACCACCTCGCGCTTCTGCTTCGGAGACTCGGATGGCGGGCTTGCTGGCTACGGCTGGCATGGTGGCAACAGCGGGATGAAGACGCACCCGGTGGCCCAGAAGAAGCCGAATGCCTGGGGACTGTATGATGTGCACGGAAACGTCTGGGAGTGGTGCGCGGACTGGTACGACGGCAGGTACTCAAGCGGGCTATCGACGGATCCGCGGGGGCCCCGTGCTGGCGGTGCTCGGGTGCTGCGCGGGGGGGCGTGGCGTGGCGACGGTCTCGGCCTCTTCCGGTGTGCGATTCGCTACCGCAGCGCCCCGACGGCCCGCTACACCACCGTCGGTTTCCGTTGCGTCGGGACCCCTTGATCACCCTTCGGTCTTCGGCGGGTCATGGGGGTGTTAAGTAACACGAGGCGCAGAAGGCGCGCAAGTCGCGCACGTGTCGCCACTTACCAAGACGTGCCAGTACCTGACAATGGTGCGCCCGGGGTGACTCGAACACCCGACCTGCGGTTTAGGAAACCGCCGCTCTGTCCTGCTGAGCTACGGGCGCAACGTGTCCCAAGACAACGGCTTACAGCAATTCAGTAGAAGGCCGGCTTCTATAGCGACAATCCTGACGGCAACCGGCGATGAGGTTAGACTGCTGGGCCGGTCTAGTCAAGTCCTGAAAGTTCTGTAAAAGCGCATCTGCGGCTCAGGCGGCGTGTGGGCTGCGGGGCCGAGGGAAAGCACGGTGCCCGGCGTTCCTTTCCGAGACGTGCTCGGGATGCCCGCAAACCGAAGGCGACACAAAAGGGCAGGCAAACGGCATGGGTCATTTGTCACGTGTTGTTGGCCAACGGGTGGCTTTCCTCTTGCGGCGGCGACGGCAGTGGGGCGGGCAACGTCCGGCGCCCTCAAGTAACGGGGGACCAGTGACCGATGACAACAGAGAGGCCAAACCGCACGTTTGCCGGGCGGGGGGATGATTCGTATAATAAGAGGGATGACTATGGCTGCCGGAGACCGGCAACTCACGGTGACCGACCTGCGTGTGAGCGTGTACCTGCGGGCGCTGCATCCGGAGTTCTTCCAGATCCGGGTGCGGCGGTCGATTGCGCATTCGGCGCTGGACAGCGAAGTCTGGCTGCTCGACGGGGGGCACGTCATCACCTTCGTTGACGGTCCGAACGCCATCACCGAGGTCCTTGCCCCGAGGGACCTGGAACTGCCGAAGCGGGGGCTCGCACGCACGGTCGACCTGTCCGAAGTCGCCAAAGGCGTCCGGTCGAACAAGGACAAGGACTGGACCCGTTCCGGGGCGGGCGACCGCGATTACTGCCTCCAGACGCGTGGGCCGGTCGTCTATCAGATGGCCTACCAGGTGGATACCGAGTCGCCCGAGACGTACATGCGGGAGGCGGAAGAACTGCTGGCGTCGGCGCGGCAGGGCCACCTGTTCGCCGAGGGGGCGCGGCAGGCGGCCAAGCGGCCGTTCTCGTATGCGGTGCCGGAGCCGCGAGGCGCGGGCCTGCTCGTCCACACCTGGCACGGCTTCCCGGCAGAGAACACGATCCTGAAGACCCAAACCTTGATTGAGCGGCTGTAGCCATGAAACGGATCGCCGCAGCAGCGCTTCTGACCGTCATGCTCGCCCTTGCCGCCGCCCCGCCCGCAGGGGCGGGCATCGGGATGGGTACCATTGAGGAACATCCGTTGGCGGCCAGGGAGCGCTGGCGCGAGAAGGCCAAGGAGACCTACAAGGAGGGCATGAAGGCCCGTGCGGCCGGCGATACGAGCAACGCCGTCCGGTTCCTTCTCCGTTGTGCCAAACTGGAGAAAATGGGAATCGGTACCGACTACCCGGTGCTCGCGTTCAACGAACTGAAGGTGATCGTTGAGGAGGCGCGGAAAGAACTCCAGGTGGCGCGCGCTTTTCTATCGGGCGAAGACCCGGCCGCAGGCATAATGGAACTCAAACGCATCACCCGCACCTACTTCGGCCTGTGGCCGGCCAAGGAGGCCGGAAAACTGCTGCGGCAGTTGGAGGCCGACCCCAAGTTTCAGGCCGGACTCAAGGCGGCGAAACTGGCCGAGGAACTCGCCGGGGCCGAGCGGCTCGAGGCCGAAGCCGCCGCACTCGCCAAACCGCCTGAGCCGAAACCCAAAAAACCCGACACGTCTGCCAGGCCAACCTCCAAACTGCCGACCACGCCGCCCGAGACCAAACCGGACGGCGTGACAGTCGCCACCGTTACGACCAAAGCGATGACGCCGAACCAGCGCCGCGAGGCACGCATCGCGAAACTCCTCCAAGCCTACGAGATCTACGGACGCCTCGCCCGAGAGGGCGCGGGCACCGAGCCGGGGATCAAGGCCGCCGCCGCACGCCGGCGACTCGAGGGCGACGCCGGCGTGATGGCCCGTATCCAAGGCGCCCGCGTCGAGAAGAAGGCCAAGGAATGGCTCGGTCTGGCGAATAATTATTTCCGGGCCGGGCGCTTCGACTCCGCCCGTCAGTATTGCACGAAGATCCTCTCGGAGTATCCCAAGACCCCCCAGGCCGACGAAGCCAGGGCACTGCTGGAGGGCATGAAATAATTGATTGGAGACTCCGTGTCGGGTACCTTCCTTCTGTTGATCGTGTTCTCGGACGGTAGGAACGTGCGCCGGCAGAATGACGAATGACGAGGGACGAATGACGAATGACGAATGAATGGCGAAACGGCAAGGACGAATGGCCGCGATGCCCCCCCCCGGGCTCCGGCGCGCCGTGGTTTCGTCATTGGTCATTGCGGTTTAAATAGTCATTCGGATTTCTTCATTCATCATTTTCCTGGAAGGAGTCCGCTCCGATGACGCGCGATGAAGTCCTCAAGATGCTCTGCGGCGTGGGCATCGCCCCCGTGGTCCGGGCCAGGTCGGCCGACGTGCTGGTGGACATCGCGAAGGCCCTGCTGGCCGGCGGCGTGCCGATCACCGAGGTCACGATGACCGTGCCCGGCGCCATCGACGGCATCCGCCGGCTCGTCGAGACGTTCGGCTCCGAGGTGCTCGTCGGCGTCGGCAGCGTGACCGAGCCGCGGCAGGCGGAGGAGGCCATGGACGCCGGCGCCCGATTCGTGGTCGGCCCCGTCCTGGTGCCGGAGGTCATCGCGGCGTCGGCCGGCCGCGACACGGTGGTCATTCCGGGGGCGTACACGCCGACCGAGATCTTCCAGGCTCACACGCTTGGGGCCGACATCGTGAAGGTCTTCCCGGCGAGCGTGGGCGGGCCGGCGTATTTCAAGGCCCTTCTTGCCCCGATGCCGTTCCTGAAACTCCTTCCGACGGGCGGCGTGAACCTCGAGACGGCTGGCGCCTTTATCAAGGCCGGGGCCGCCTGCCTCGGTGCAGGCTCGGCCCTGGTCGAGAAGCAGGCCGTGGCCGAGGGCGACTGGGCCCGCATCACGCACCTTGCCGGCCGGTTCCGCGAAGAGGTCGAGAAGGCCCGGGCCGGGTAGGTGGCTGAATGCAGGTCGGGGCGCGCCATGTAGGCCGGGGCGTGCCCCGGCATGCTTCTACTCTGCGCCTGCGTAGTCCACCACCACGCCGTCGATGAGCATCTTCCGTCCCTCGCGCGTCCCCTTGCCGCCGGCGGGCGTCAGCACGAGCAGCACGGCCGAGTCTGCGGAAACCTTGAAGCCGACCGTTCCTCGCGCACCGCGCGCGAGGAACCGGTTTGTGACGGCATCGTAAAGGTCGCGCGCCTCGGGCCCCACGTCGATCGTCACCGTCCTGGCCTCGGTGTGCGGGTTGTAGTAGAGGTACGTGGGGTACGCCGCCGCGCGGAAGAAGTCGGTGGCCAGGCAGTCGAGACGCAGAATGGCCTGCTCGTTCGTCTGCGAGATGATGCCGCCGAAGAACCCGACGTGCGACGACCCGTAGAGGCCGAGGTCGGTCTTCGGCCCCCACTTGTTGGCGAGAGGATCGCCGCCGGCGCGCGGGCTTACGCCTTTCCACGTCTTCCGCAGGCCCTCGTACGCGATGACGTGCTGCGGGTCGCCCTTCCAGAAAGTGGACGACTGGTGATCGGCGGGCAGGGCGTCGGGGTAGAACAGGCGGGCGGCGCTGGCGGCGTTCAGCATGTACTTGCCGATGGCCCGGGCGAACCGGTCGTCGTAACGGACGAGCGGCACCAGGGCCCCCGCCTGGGCGAAGGTGTTCATGGCGAAGGCGTACCCGCCGCCGTCGGTCAGGCTCCCGACGAGGCCGTGACAGTCGTAGTCGCCCCATCGGTCGGCGATGACGCCCCACGTGCCGCGCGGCGTGTCGCGGCCGTCGAAACACCAGTTGACGAAGCGCGGCACGTCATAGGTGCGGCCGAGTTCGGCGTTCATCCGCGCGGCCGCCAGGGCGCCCCACGGCAGGAGCACCTCGTAATACGGATTCGCTTTCGGCCCGCGGCGGCGCTGGAGGAAGCGGATGCACGCCTCCACCGCCTCCCGGTACTTCGCGTCTTTCCACTTGGCGTAAGCCATGACCTCGAGCCACGCGACGCCGGCCGCGGCGTCCGGCTCGCGTCGCTGTCCGTGGTCCACCGTCTTCATGGTGCGGATGTTGAACGCCGAGTGGTTGAAGTCGGGCACCTCGCCCCCCGCGCGCATGGCGGCGACGGCTTCGCACCATCGGTCGGCAACCGTCCGGCAGATTGTCTCCATCTCGCCCGCGCCGGGATGGCGGTCGGCCAGGGCGAAGAACAGGACACTTGGCCATATCTCGTACCAGAACGATCTGCCGGTGCCGGCCCCGGTTTTGTTCAGGACGAGGTTCTGGCCGCTGGCGCGGTTGAAGTACTGCTCGCACATGAGGACCCAGTTGTGAGGGCCCGCGGTCTTGTCAACGCCGGCGAGCGTGGCGCCCAGCACAGCGGCGATGCCGTTGATGGCTTCGTGCTTGCCGCCGCCGACGTGCGGTGTGCCGACGTACGTCTGCAGGCCGAAGCCCGTGCGGTCGATGTTCACGCGGCCCTCGTCGAGCCAGACGAGCGGCAGGAACTCGCCTTTCGCATGGAGGTCGAACACCAAGCGGTCGTACGCCCGGGCGATCGCCCGCCAGTCCTTCATGACGTATGGCTGCGGCAGGTTCGGCATCTCGTCGACGCGCGGAATGGCGATCTGTTCAGCCCGCACCCCGGCTGCCGCGGCAAGCCACAGCAAGCCTGTCAGGACGGTGGCCGTTGGAAGGCACGATCGTATCATCGTCGGCCTAATCCTCCGGAGGGTCGGATAGTTAAACCCGGCCGGCCACCCGCCGCCCGCGAGAATTCTTGAGAAAAGCGTTCCGGCCGGGTAATGTGCCCTCAGCGTCCGCAAGGCAGTGGTGAATGCATTGCCCGAAAGGTCCCTACATGAGGCAGTATCCCGGACTCGAACGACCCTCCAAGCCCGATTGGGAAGGCTTGGTCGCGAACATCCTCCGCCGGGGGACGCCTGACCGCGCCTACCACCTGGAACTGCTCCAGGACGCCGAGATCGCCGACGCCATCGCCGGGCGGTACGATTTGCTTGATGGCCTGGACCCGGGCGACCCGTTCTACGCCGAGAAGCGTGAGATCGCCATCCAGCGGTTCTGCGGCTTCGACTACGTCTGCTCGCGGCTGGAGGGGATGAGCATGCCGCTGCTGACGCAGGCTGTGGCCGATACGGCGGACTTGGCCCGCGTGGGCGGTCGAAGTTTCCAGGACGAGCACCGTGGCCCCATCATGAGTTGGGACGACTTCGAGGCCTACCCCTGGCCCGACCCCGGCGCGCCCGGCGCGACGCGCCAGTTGGAATGGTACCAGGAGAACCTGCCCGACGACATGTGCATGGTGGCACGCGGCATCGGGCACTTCGCCGAGTTTCTCTGCTGGCTCATGGGGTACGAGACGCTCTGTTATTCCCTCTACGACCAGCGGGACCTGGTGGAGGCGATCGCCGGGCGGCTGCTGGAGATCGACCGCATCCAATTGGACCGGCTGCTGGAGTTCGACCGCATCAAGGCCGTCTTTGCAAGCGACGACATGGGCTTCAAGACGGGCCTCCTGATTTCGCCCGACGACACGCGCGAACTCATTCTCGCGGGCCACAAGGCCCTGGCCGAGATGTCGCACGCCGCCGGGCGGCCGTACCTGCTGCACTCGTGCGGCAACCTGAACGACATCTACGACGACCTGCTGGACGACGTGAAGATCGACGCCAAGCACAGTTTCGAGGACACGATTGAGGACGTGTGCGACCTCAAGCACACCCTGGGCAAACGCATCGCCCTGCTGGGCGGCATCGACGTGGACTTCCTCTGCCGGGCCGACGAGGCGGCGATACGCGCACGCGTCCGCCACACGCTCGACGTGTGCATGCCGGGCGGCGGGTACTGTCTCGGCACGGGCAACTCCGTCACCAACTACATTCCGCTCGACAATTACCTGGCGATGCTCGATGAGGGGTGGCTGTACGGTAACTGACGAATGTCAAATACCAAATGCCGAATGAAACGGCCGGCGCGGTCGGCCTTGCGGCTGCCTGGGGCCATTCGGATTGGGGCGATCCTCGCCCTGGCGGTTGCGGCCGGCTGCGGCATGCCTGCGTCGCGCAAGCCGGCGCTGTACCAGGTGCGCGGCCGCGTGGTGGACGCCGAGACGAAGCAGGGCGTGTCGGGCGCGCGCGTGCTGCTGCGAGCCGCCCTGCGCACGGGCATTGGAACGCAGATCCTCTCGTCCTACGGCGTGGCCGACGCCGACGGGAACTATTCCGTGGAACTCTCTGAGCCGTTCGAGACGATCCGCCACGCCGCGCAGATTCGTATCGACGTCTCGAAGCGCGGCTATGCACCGGGCGGGACGGAACTGCCGCCGCCGGCCGCGAAAGAGCGGTTCCTACAGGTGCCGGACATCGTCCTCGGCCGCGCGGGCGGCCCGGCGCCGCCGAGCGTTCCCCTACCTGCCGGCATCCTGCCCAGAGCGCCGACCAGGAGGAAGAGTCCGCTGCCTTGGAAATGACGTCGTAGGGTCGTGAGGCGAAGGAGCGCCGGCGTCAGGCCTGGCGCCGCGCGCGGTACGCCTCGGGTGTCATGCCGGGTCTATGCGACGTCGGCGTGCCAATCGCCCAGGACGAGACAGTCGGCCGCGGCGTGAAGGCCGAAGTATCGGTTCCGCCCAGCGGCGTCGCGCATGAAGAGTCTGCTGATGAGGTCGGCAGCCAACCCGCACGGTACCCCGGCATTGGCCTGTTGAATGTACGCGACGTTGGCCCTGCCGATTTCCGAAGCGGCCACGTTCGCGTTGATCATGCTTGCCGACTTGTCCCTCATGCCGATGATCGTGAACGTCCCCAGCCGGGCTGCGCTGGTAAAGTCTGCCGTGGGGTCGGGAAGCCCGGTGACGCCAGCACCCACCCCAGCGTAGACGCAGGCATTCTCCATCTTCCTCGTGCGGATCGAGCCGATGTTCCAGACCGATTTCCAGACCGCCCCGGCCAGGCTGCCGGCAATCCTGGCTGACCCAAGGGCGTTGCCGCGCCGGTTGCAGCCGGTCAGGTTCAGGTTGGCCTCGAAGTTGCCCGCAGACCCGACCCGACGATTGCCGAGCGTCCTGAGGATGCCGATGTAAAGGACGTCGATGAGGTCGGTCGTGGCGTCGGTGTTGAGCCATTCGGTGGCCGTGATCCACCGGACCCCGTCGGGCGACGTGATGCTCAGGTCGGCCACCTGCCTGAACGACATGCGCGTGGACCAGGTGCCGGCGGCCCCGATCTGGATCGTGCACGGCCCCGTGACGTCGCCGAGTTGGATGCCCTTTAGCGATCCCCCGACGGTGACGTCGCCTGTCAGTTCCACGCCGGGGCCGCAGATCCACCCCATCGATCCCGGGACATCGATGGCGCCGACGGTCGTCCCGGCCCCCCGGCCGCGCGTCACGATACGGAGCACCGACCGGTCGGTCGTGCCGTTGAGGATGATGCGGCTGATGTCCTCGCCGTCGGCGGCCAGAATCTGGCCCGTGCCCGTGCCGCGCAGAAAGACGATAACCTTATCGCCGTTGGCATCGGTGAAGGTGGTGACGTCTCTTCCGCCGACGGTCTGGGCAACCTCGACGACCACCGGGTCGGTGTCGGTCAGCGCGCCCGGTGTGCCGGTGTTACCGAGGTCGTCGGTGGTGACGTCAACCTGGCCGTGCCCGTAGAAGCCGGCGTCGGGTGTGAAGACGAGTCCATCGAGCGCCGTGTTGACGGCGGCCGTCGTGCCCGTGAAGGTCATCGCGGCATCGTCCGTTCCGTCGCCGGCCGTGAAGGCGAGCCCTGCCGTACCGGAGAGCGTCACCGTGCCATCGGTGGCCGCGAGCGTTATCTGGAGGCTTCCGGTGCCTTCGTCGACGTCAATGTCCTGGACACTGATGCCCGGAAGAACGACCGGGGTATCCTGGTCGGTGATTTGGGTGCCCGGCACGGTGTTGACGGGCGCGTCGTTGACGGCGTTGACGGTGACGTTGACGGCGGTGTCGGTGACCGTAGTGGCGGCACTCGCGCCATGGCCGGTGTCGGTGACGTCGTACAGGAACGATGCCGGCCCGTTGAAGTTGCCGGTGGGTGTGAAGCGGGCCGTGTGGCCGTCGCCCTGAAGGACGGCGGTACCGTTTGTGGCATCGTGGACGGCGAAGACGAGGTCGGCGTCGGCCGTCTCGACGTCGGCGACCAGGTCCCACAGGTCGACGTCGAGGATGGCATCTTCGTCAACGTTGGTGTTGCTGACCTGCGTCACCGGGGCGTCGTTCACGGGGTAGACCGTGACGGTGAACGCCTGCGTCGGGTTGGTCGTCCCGTCGCTGGCTTGGATCGTGACGTTGTGGGTGCTGATGTGGGGGTCGTCAGGGGTGCCGGTGAGCGTGGCGGTTCCGTTGCCGTGGTCGGTCAGGGCAAGCCAGGCCGGCCGGACAGGGGCGGTGATGGTAACGGCTCCCGCGGCGGCCTGGGTGGTGATGGTATAGGTGTAGACCTGCTCCTCGTCGATGCTGCTTGAGGGTGTGGAACTGATGGCGAACTGACGCTCGTAGGCGCCGACGTCGACGGTGCCGCTTGCGATGCGCGATACGCCCCGCTGGTCGGTTGTGAGGCCGGCGGCCGTGGCGAGGGCGTTGTCGCCAGCGTTGATGGCGGGGCTGCCCGTGAGCAGGGCGTGGGTTTGGGTCAGTCCGCCATTGGCGGCTAGGGCGCCGAGGTTCGCGTCGGCGACCACCTGGTTGCCGCCGTTGTCGGTGACCGGGCCGACGGGGGCGGTGGTCAGGACGCAGTTCTTATAGGAGACCGTACCGCCGCCGATGCTCAGGTCGGGCTCGGTGGGCGACGTGTTCGCGGCGATGATGGTGTTTTCGAGGGTCACGACGCACGGATCGGCGACGCGGATGCCGGCACCGTTGCCGGGGCCGGAGTTGTAAGCGACCGTGGAGTTCGTCATATGGACGGATCCGTCGCGCGCGTAGACCCCGGCTCCCCAGCCGTTGCCCCCGCCGGCCTGGTTGCCCGAGAGGGTGCAGTTCCTGACGACCACGGCGGACCAGACTTCGAGCCCGCCGCCGAAGTACGCGCTGTTGCCCGAGACGGTGCACCCGTCAAGGGTCACGGGCGACCAGCAGGCCACGCCACCGCCGCCGCTGCCGCTGGCGACCAGATTGTCGGCGATCGTGGTGTCGGTGATAGTGGTGGTGCCTCCTTGGGCACAGATGGCACCGCCGAACGTGGCCCTGTTCCCCGAAAGGGTGCACCGGATGAGGGTTGCAGTGCCGGCGTCGATGGACAGGGCGCCGCCGTAGGACGCTTGGTTGTCCGTGAAGACGCAGTCGGTGAGCGTGAGGTCCTCGTAAGTCCATATGGCGCCGCCGTGCTCGCTCCATGGTACCGAGTACGGACACGCCTTGCCGTTGGCGAACGTCAGGCCCGAGATGGACACGGCAATGGCGGTACCGGTGTCGTCGGAGACCTTGAGGATGCGGCAATCGTCTGAGCCGGTGAGGGTGAGCCGGTCGGCGCCGAGCCCCTGGATGTCGAGGGCCTCGGTAATGTCGAGCTGGGTTCCGTCGAGCGGGATGGCGCTGCCGGCCAGCGCCGCATCGAACTGGATGACGTCTGCCTGACCATTGGCGTTGGCAGCCTCGATGGCCGCCCGCAGGCTGCCGGCGCCGCTGGCCAGGGCGTTCGTCACGACGAACGTCGAAAGCAGGAGCCGGGGTTCAAGCGACTCGATCAGGGGTTCGCAGCAGTGGTCATTCCGGTAATGGACGGAGGACTTCATGAGCGTTCACTCCTGATGACGTGGATCTGTCGGACCACCCTTGATGAGCCCCCCGTCCGGTCGTCACGCACGCCCCGCGAAGGTCCTCCGAACGGGCAGGACCGAAGTATGCCGCCAAGGCCTGAGTATACAAACTGGCGGAGAGTCGTCAAACTGATTTGAATTGCGGCGAGCCGCGCGTCAGGTGTTGTCGCGGGCCCGGTATCGGTCGGGCGTCATGGCGAACTTCTTTTCGACCCGCTTGCGGTAGACCGGGCCGGCGTTGTAGGTGCAGAAGGGGTAGAGGCGGCCGTCGGGGTCGGCGTAGTGGATGACGCATCGGCGGACGCGGTCGGTCTCGTAGTTGTAGCGGTCCATGAAGTGCATGCCTGCCACCAGGAGGCTGCGGAAGGTTTTCTTGCCTTCTTTGCCGCGCCCGACGTTCTTGTCGACCATGCCGTTGAGCGCGTGCAGCCACGCCTTGAAGGTCATCCCGGCCGGCGCCTTCTCCTGTCGCCAGTGCTTGCGCAGCGCGAGGAACGCCCTCGTCTTGGTGAAGAACTTGAAGCGGCTCGTCTCGGTCTTCCGGGCAAGGCGCCACATGTCGTCGAGCAGACCCTTGAGGTGGAAGAACTGCGGCAGCGGCACCGCCCGCCCGTCGGTCCCGATGAACAGGTACGTCCCCAGCGAGCAGTGCGGGTGGCACGACATGATGATGTTCGGCTCGCCGCGAACGGCCGCCACCAGCCGTGTGAACGGCTGAACGCACGAGAGGGGGTACCAGTCCTGGAGCGGGTCGCTGATGCCCGTTTGGCTGGCCACGTCGTGTGCCATGTCGGTCAGCGTGTACCGCTGTGCCAGGCGCTCGTCGGTGCTGATGCGTCCGGTAAAGGCGACCGGCTGGAACGAGATGCCGGAGATCGTCTCGATGCGCTGGAGGGCGAACTCAACGATCGCCCCGACCTGGTGGTCGTTGAACCCGCGGACGATCGTCGGCACGAGGACGATCTTCATGTCGGTTTCCATGATCCGCTCGACGGCCTTCATCTTCTCGTCCATGAGCGGCCGGCCGCGCGTCTTGCGGTAGACCTCGTCGGTCACGCCGTCAAACTGGAGGTAGACGTCGTGCAGGCCGGCGTCCTCGCACCGCCGGGCGAAATCCTCTTCGCGGGCGAAGCGAAGACCGTTCGTGGCGATCTGGGTGTGGGAAAAGCCCATCTCGCCGGCTGCCCGCAGGCAGTCGAGAAACCGCGGATACAACGTCGGTTCGCCGCCCGAGAACTGGATGGCCCGCCCGGGTGCCGGCCGCATCGCACGGTACGTCCGGAGCATCCCCAGCACCTGCTCGAAGGTCGGCTCGTACACGTAGCCGGCGGCGTCGGAGTTGGCGAAGCAGATGGGGCACTTCAGGTTGCACCGGTTCGTCAGGTCGATGTTCCCGAGGGCCGTGTTGGAGACGTGGTCCGGGCACAGGCCGCACTGGTTGGGGCACCGGCCCGTGGCCGGGGTGTTCGGGTTCTCGAGCCCAGAGCCGTCGGCGTAATGGTACTCCTCCGCCTTCAGATACAGCCGTGCGTCGCGCCAGTAGATGTCTTCGAAGCGTCCGTGCTCGGGACAGGTCTTCTCCATCCGGACCTGGCCGTCCTGCTCGTACAGGCGGGCGTCGATGAGCCGCATGCACTGCGGGCAGACCGATTCGACCGTCTTGGGCAGGCCCCGCCCCAGCGGCGGAATGGGCCGTCCGGTCAGCGTGCACTTGGTTTCGGCGGTGTCGGACAGGGCCCCGGCGGACGGTGGATTCATCGCGGTTCCTTCTTGGCGTGCACGCATCATACCTTTCGGACGCCCGATTATAGCGCGGCATTCAACGAGACTTCAAGGACGTAATCGCCGATGGAAGGGGGCTGACTGGTGCGCAGGCGCCCGCGCAGCGCCATACGGCTGCGGCGTCGGCCTCACAATCACGATCGCCGCCTCAGGCTACGCTTGACCTGCTGAAGGACGCGGACATCTTCTCGGTGACGAAGGCCGCGCAGCCTGCGTTTGTTTCGCAGGAGACTATCAATGTCGATCCAGTTGGCCTTCGTGTCGCCGTATAGGCTGCGAACCCGCTTCTTCCAGGCCGTCTCAAATTGGACGCCCTCGATGCTCCGGAGCAGGTCGATCCGGTTCGGCGCCAGGCCGATCTGCACGACTTGGCCGTGGCGCTCTGGATCCAACAGGTACGGGCTGCCGAATTCCGCCAACGCCCGGTTGGCGCGCTGGACGTTGGCTGGGGACGGACCGACCCAGATGTCCATGTCATTGGTGTATAGCGGTTTGCCGTGGAAGACGACGGCCAGACCGCCTACCACAAGGTATCGGACCCTGTGCTTGACCAGCAGCCGCAACATGTCCTCGAAGTCGAGGCTGGTATCCATAACCGTACCCTCAGGTCAACTCTTGTTGGCCGGGCGTCCGCGCCGGACCTTCTGGACGTCCCGCTTGATGGCCTCCAGTGCGGCCAGGCGCTCCTGCGGCGAGAGGCTTTGCCAGAACTTCAGGTCCCATTGCTCGGCCTCTTCGTGGCTGTTCGCCACGTTCCCCACGATGCGGCGGCGCCGCTGGCGGGATCGTTCTTTCAGGCCCATGTGGGATACCTCGCCTGTTCCAGGCACCTCTATTGTAACATGACGAGAACCTCGTCCGAAGGGTTCTTACCGCCAAACGACGGCCAGTTTCACCGCAAGGTCGTAAACCATGTGGACGCCGGCGGCGATGCCGAAACCACGGTGGGCGAAGACGTATCCCAGGTACGTGCCGGCCGCCGTCCGGAACAGGAACGAGGCCCAGGTGAACCGCATCGGGTCGTCCAGCGTGTGGGCGCCGGCGAAGACGGCGGCCGCGACGAGGACCACGGCCAAAACCACGCCCTCGGACTGCCGCCGCAGCACCTTGCGCGCCAGCCACAGCGTGCCGCCGACCATCAGAAGCCGGAACAGAAGTTCTTCGTAGACGCCCGCGCCGATGCTGGTCATCGCCACCGCGAGCCACGACGGCGAGGCGTGCGGCCGGCCGGACGCAATCGCGAGCGCCAAGGCGCTGCGAACCACCAGGCTCAGAGCCGCCAACGCAAACAGCGGAACCGTCAGCACGAGCGTCTCGATACCCATCCGGGCGAGCAGGCGGCCGGACAAACGCGTCGGGTCGCGCCGCACCAGGTGCCATGCCATCAGGACGGCGACGACCAGCCACGTCGGCGCGAGCACCCCCGTCAGGCCGAGCGGCTCAATCGCACGCCGCACGAGCAGGTCGGCCCGGGCCACAAGGTCCGGACGCACCCAGATCAGGCCGAAGGCGTAGAATGCCAGGAAGGGCGAAAGAAACGCGAGGCTCGGCAGCGGGCGGCACGCCTCGGCGTCCAGGAAGAGATGGCCTGCGCGGTCGTCTTTTGCCTGGCTGGTCCTGCGCTTCTTGGGACGCCGCGCTCGGGGCATGGCGGGAATGTAGCAGGGACGGGGGAAAATGCAATCTCAGATTTGAGATTTGAGATCTCAGATTTGAGATTTCAGATTTTGGGTTGCACGCTGGCCGCGACCGGCTACGCTTTCGATGGAGCGAGATCGCGGCGGGAAGCACCGATGGCGACCACCGAGAAGATCCAGGCGTTTTACCGGGCGATGCTCGCGGCGCTCGGCCCACAGGGCTGGTGGCCGGCCGAGACGCCGTTTGAGGTTGTGGTCGGTGCCATCCTGACGCAGAACACCAACTGGAAGAACGTCGAACGGGCCATCGCGAACCTCAAGCGTGAAGGGCTGCTCGACGCCGCATCGCTGGAAACCATCGACATCGATCGGCTGGGCGAGGTAATCCGCCCGGCCGGCTACTTCCGCCTCAAGGCGAAGCGCCTCAAGAACTTCATTCACATGCTGACCGAGGAGTTCGGCGGCGACCTCGACGCCCTCTTTGCCCTCTCGACCGCGACGCTTCGCCAGACCGTCCTCGGCGTGACGGGCATCGGGCCCGAGACGGCCGACTCGATCGTGCTGTATGCGGCCGCGCGGCCGGTGTTCGTCGTCGATGCCTACACGGCCCGTATCCTGTATCGCCACGCTCTTGTCGACTCCGGCGCCACCTACGACGACCTCCAGTCGCTGATGGCCGGCGCCCTTCCGGACGACGTGGACCTGCTGAAGGAGTATCACGCGCTGCTCGTGGCGGTGGGTAAGCGGTACTGCAAGAAGCGCATGGCGGAGTGTGGGGGGTGCCCGCTGGAGGGCTTGCTGGAGGATGGCCAGCCGGTCTGGGAGGTGGGATAACCGGCCAGCCATCCTCACATGGGGTTACGGCTCGGGCTGCGGTTCGGTCTTGCGGACGCGGAGGGAGGTCGGCTCCGCGCCGGTACCGACCAACCGGGCCGCTGCGGCAAGTTCCAGACGACTCTTGGGGTCGTCTGTCAACAGGGGGTTGTCGGGCCCGCGCAGTTCCCGTCGGATGGCCACGCGGGTATCGGGATCGATTTCGTGCCAGGAGGTGGTGGCGTTGCGACCCTGGCGTTTGCTGTGGTAGAGGGCCTGGTCGGCCAGGAAGACGAGCAGTTCAGGCGAGATGATCTCGGGGTCCTCCGGATAGGTGGCGGTGCCGATGCTGAGCCTGATGGGGATCCGCTCGTTGCCTGCGAGGAACCTGTGCTTGCGGCAGGCGGCGAGGATGCGTTTTGCCAGGGCCTGGACCTCTTTGTGTCCGGTCCGCGGACAGACCAGGGCGAACTCGTCGCCGGCGTACCGGGCCACGAGGTCCGACTCGCGGGCGCACTTCTTCAGGATGACCGCCACTTCCTTCAGCACGTAGTCGCCGAAGGGGTGCCCGTGCCGGTCGTTGATGTTCTTGAAGTGGTCGAGGTCCACGATGATCATCGAGAGTTCGTGGCCGTAGCGGCGGCTGATCTTGAACTCCGTCTTCATCCACTCCATGAGGTAGCGGTAGTTGTACAGGGCGGTCAGGCCGTCGGTAATGCTTCGGACCTTCAGCGCGCGGTTGTCTTCCCTGAGTTGCTTGAGCAGCGCCGTCTCGCGGGCGAGGGTCTTGTCGAGTTCGTCGCGCACCTGATGAAGTTGGTCGTAGGCGCCCTTGAGCCGAAGGGCGGCGTGCAGGCGATAGTACAGCGTCTCATCGTCGGTGTTGCGGTGAACCACTTCGTCCACGCCCGCGTCGAGGATCGCCTGGCGCCGTTCGGGGACCAGGCCTTTTTTCACGACCGCCAGCACCGGGATGAACCGGTCGGTCCGGATGCTCTTGAGGACCCTCGCCGTGTCGGCCAGGTTGAACTGACCCGGGCAGGCCGTCACGACGACCAAGTCCACGTCCTCGGACTTCACGATACCCATGGCCGACAGGCAGTCCGAAGCGGTCTGCACGCCGGCCCCGAATGCTTCGAGTTTCCTCACGAGGCGTTCCGGCCCCTCGTCCGGGGCAACGACAGCCAGGATCTTGGCTTGCTGGAGCATGGGACCTCCTGATTCTGCAAGCGGCGCCTGTCCTCCCGAGCGTTTCGCCGTTGCACTTATACGATACGTCAGAAAGCGGCTTTGGCAACCGCACGAGAGCCGTCCGGCCTCTCGACCGCGCGCAACCTCAGCCGTGACATGAACTTACGGATCGCCGCCTGCCGCAGAAACTCGGCGCAACCTTGCGGGCGCCACGCGAAAACGGAGTGGTTTTTCGGGAAGGCGGGTCCTGGGGGGCCGGGGCACGGTTACTCGGTGTGCCCGCCGGCGGCCAGCACTTTCGAGCCCGTACGGATGTAGCCGAGCCACGAGATCACGCCCAGCGCCACCGTCACGACCCAGATGCCGTAAAGGAAGTACCAGACGATGTCTCCGAGCCACACCAGCAGGTCCGGCGACGCGCACGTCACCACCACCGTCACGAACTGCATGACGGTTGCGGCCTTGCCCGTGGCGCTCGGCATCCCCTGGAAGAAGCCCGACAGCAGGAACACGATGGCCATCCCCCCCAGAATGAAGACCGCACGCGAGACCAGCGTCACGCTCACCCAGTAGGGCAGGCGCACCTCGGGATTCTCGGAGAGCACGCCCGGGATCGAGAGCGTCACCAGGGCGCTGATCATCAGGGCGTAGTCGGCCACCGGGTCGAGGATCGAGCCGATCTTCGTGACCGTTCCGGTCCGGCGGGCGAGGATCCCGTCGGCGGCGTCGGCGATGCCCAGCGCCAGGGCCAACCCCAGCGCGCCGTACCGATAAGCCCAGTGCTCTCTCGCCTGGAGGAGCAGCAGGATAAACGGCGGCACCAGCAGCAGTCGCAGGACCGTGATGCGATTCGGCCAGGACATCGTCCGACCCTCGGGCCTCTTGCGGTGCAACGGCGACGCGAAGGTACGCAAGCGCCGCGGAGGTGTCAATGAAAAGAAGGACGAAGCCCCCACAGTTCGCGCTTCGCGCGGCAGGCAATCTTGCCCACCGCGCGAGGCGCGTCATTCAGACGTCGGAATTCGCCGTTCTTCTCTCAAAACACGACGCCCGCATACCCGACGGTCGCGTTGTAGTCGGTGCGGCCGAGTTTTTCGCGCATCACGTCGAAGGAGGTGGTGTACTGGACGACACAGCCGCGCTGGCCCCCCAATTCGCGGGCGGCGGCCATGGTGGCGGCAACGGCGCCGGCCCCGCAGGCGTTCCGATGGCCGGCGGCCTCCGGCACAGCGGCCTCGGCGTCCATGCGGACCATCAGGTCGAGCATCCGCCGGTCGTTCTCCTCGCGCACCCAGCGGACGGCCTCCGGGCCGCTCCCTTTCGGCGTGAAATCGTACATCGGGCCGTAGTGCGTCAGGTCCGTCGAGCCGAGGCACACGGCGTCGGCCTCCAGATCGGAGATCGTCCGGCCGACGATCCGCCCCATCGCCAGCGCCCCCTCGCCGCGCGAGACCGCGATGGGCAGGATCCGCGCCTCGGGGAAGAGGTGCTGGATCAGCGGCACCTGGACCTCGATGCTGTGCTCGCCCTCGTGGGCGTGCGGGTCGGCGGCGAGGAGGTCGGCCGCGCGGCCCAGGACCTCGCGGCCGAGGCGCTCGTCCACCTGGGCGACGCCCAGCGGCGTCTCCCACCCGCCCGAGGGAAACACGGCGTTGTGCGCCACCGGACGGTGCGCGGCGCCGAACAGGACGAACGTCTTGGGCGTGCGGCGGTCCTTGATGACGGTCAGCACCGCCAGGGCCGTCTCGCCCGAGAACATCCATCCGGCGTGCGGCACGATGCCCGCCACCAGACGCTCCGGCAGGTCACGCGCGTCGGCCGCCGGCTTCATCTCCGCAATTTCCCGCAGGCACGACTCGCGGTCCATCGGGTAGAACTGCCCCGCCACGACAGGCTTGCGGATCATCATGAGCCACCTCCCTTCGGGTCGTGCGGCTCGGTCACGCGGCGCGGGTCGAGGGCTGCATTGAGGTCGGCTTCGCTCATCAGACCTTTTTCGAGGATGAGTTCCCGCAGCGTCTTGCCGGTGGTGACGGATTCTTTGGCGACCTCGGCGGCCTTGGCGTAGCCGATGTGTTGATTCAGCAGCGTTGCCAGACCGACCGACGATTCGAAATAGTGCTGGCACCGGTCGGCGATGGCTTTGATCCCCGCGACGCACCGCTCCGTGAAGACGGGCAGGAAGTTCTTGAGGATCTCGATGCTCCCGAGCACGTTGTGCGCGATGACGGGCATGAAGACGTTCAGTTCGAGTTGCCCGGCCTGCACCGCCAGCGCCGCCGCCGTGTCGTTGCCGATCACCTGCATGGCGACCATGTTCAGGCACTCCGCCATGCTGGGGTTGACCTTGCCGGGCATGATGCTGGACCCCGGTTGGACGGCGGGCAGTTGGATCTCGGCGAGGCCGGTGCGCGGGCCGCTCGCAAGCAGCCGCAGGTCGTTGGCGATGCGCGCGAGTTCCAGCGCCAGGTTCCGCAGGGCGGCGCTCGCGCCGGCCATCGGCGCCATCGACTGCATGGCGTGGCAGAGGTCTGCGGCGGGCACCAGGTCCAGGCCGGTGATCTCCGCAAGGTGCCGGACGACCGTCGGCGCGTAATCGGGATGCGTGTTGAATCCGGTGCCGGCGGCCGACCCGCCGATGGGCAGTTCCTTGCACGCCTCCAGCGAGGCGCGCAGGTTCTCGGCCGCACGCTTGACGGCCAGCGCGTATGCGGTAAACTCCTGCCCAAGACGCACGGGCACGGCGTCCTGAAGATGGGTGCGGCCGCTCTTGATCACATCATCGAAGTGGCGCCCCTTCTCGGCCAGGGCGTCGGCCAGCGCGTCGAGGACGCCGGCCAGGGCAGTGCCTTCCGCGACGGCCGCCAACTGCATGGCCGTCGGGAACGTGTCGTTCGTCGACTGGCTCATGTTGACGTGGTCGTTCGGATGGATGAGAGTGTAGGAGCCGAGCGGCGCTTCGAGGATTTCGTTGGCCCGGTTCGCCAGGACCTCGTTCGTGTTCATGTTGAAACTGGTGCCGGCCCCCGCGCCGAAGACGTCCACGACCCACTGGTCCATGAGTTTGCCTTCCTGGATGACTTCCAGGCAGGCGTTCTCGATCATCTCGGCGGTGAGGGCATCGAGTTTGCCGAGTTCCTGGTTGGTGCGTGCGGCGGCGAGTTTGACCATCACGTGGGCGCGGACGAGGGCGGGATGGGCCTTCAGACCCGAGACGGGGAAGTTCTCCAGGGCCCGCTGCGTCTGGGCGCCCCAGTAGGCGTCGGCGGGCACCTGAACCTCGCCGAGGGTATCGCATTCGGTGCGGGTTTTCTCGCTCATGTCGAACCCCTTCGCCGGTCCTCCCGGCGCATGTTCCGGAAGGCTCCCTATTTGAACCCTCCGCCCGGTTTCTGGCCGTACTTCGAGTGGTACACGTCGTGCAGGCGCTGGGCCTCTTCGGGTGGAATCGGAATGGGGTCGCCCTTGACCATCGCCAGGTGGACGGTGCGCGCGACGTCTTCGACGACGACGGCGGCCTTGAGCGCCCCGCGCGGATGCACGCCTACGGCAAAGACGCCGTGGTTCTGCATCAGGACGGCCGGGCACTGAAGGTTTACCTGCTTCAGGATGCGCACGGCTTCCTGGCCGACCTCCGTGCCGCCGATCTTCGCATACCCGCCGCACGGTATCGGGATGCCGAACGCGTCGCCGTGTTCCGTCAGGATTACCGGGATGCTGCGGCCGAGGGCGGCGAAACTCGACGCGTACGGCGAGTGCGTGTGGATGACCGCGTGCACCTGCGAGAGGTGCTTCAGGATGTACAGGGCCGTGGGCGCATCGACGCTGACTTTGTACGTGCCTTCGACGACGTTGCCGTCGAGATCGACGACCGGCATGTCGCCCGGCTGCATCTCGTCGAAAAGGACCCCGGAGGGCTTGACGACCACGAGTCCGGATTCGGGGTCGCGGCCGCAGACGTTGCCGCTCGTCCACGACACGAGGCCGAGCCGGGGCAACTGCTTGTTCGCCCAGCAGACTTGGGCTTTGAGTTCTTCCAGCACGCTCTTCTCCCGCCGTTATCCCGCGTCGCTGTTCGCAGGGGCAAGGCATGTGCTGCCCCGCCATGCGATGGCTCCGGCGAGCGGAACACACAGAGTGTACCATCCGGCGCGTGCGTTTGGAAGCGCTTGGCGTGCGTGCTGCGGCCCAAGTGCAATGCGCTTCGTCAACCGCAGCGTCTCGCCCGAGGTTAGGTCTTGTCCTTGAGAGTTGGTGGTATATACTTGGCGTTTGAGATTTCAGAGTTGCGATCTCGGATCTCAGATTTGAGATTACGGATTTGAGATGTGGCATCTGCGATTTGGGATTTCGGATTTCAGATTTCGGGTTTGGGATGTTAGATTGAAGGCTTGGCATCTGCGATTTGAGATTTGAGATCTGAAATTTCAGATTTCCGATTCCAGATGCCGCATGACCGAAAGGATTTGCGATGAAATACAAGCGGTTCGAAGACCTTCCGGTCTGGCAGGCGGCCATGACGCTGTGCGAGCGCATCTTCTCGGTCACCGAGGACAAGGCGTTCAGCCGCAAGGGCGATCTTCGAAGCCAACTGCAGCGTGCGGCGATTTCGGTTTCGAACAACGTCGCCGAAGGCTTCGAGCGGGGGACGACGCGGGAACTCCTGACGTTCCTCTACATCGCGCGCGGGTCGGCCGGCGAGGTGCGCTCGATGCTTCTGCTGATGGAGCGGCTGGGGGACTTCGCCCATTTGAGATCTGAAATCTCAGATTTCAAATCGCAGGCCGAGTCCGTCTCGCGCCAACTGCGCGCCTGGGCAGACAGTCTTCAGAACTCCGACATCCCCGGCCAGCGCTACCTGACGGACCGGACCCGCCGCGCGGCCGAGCAGCAGAAACATGCCGAAGCCTTTACCGCCAAACTCGACCGGATGGTGGAAGACGGCCGCAAGGTGAGAGCCGAGGCAGGGGGGGGCGGCGGGACATCTGAGACCTGAAATCTCAGATCTCAAATCTCAAATCTCAGATGCCACATCTCAAATCTCAAATCTCACATCTCACATCTCAGATTGCAGGCGCCTGGTTTCGGTTCCCGCTACTCGACCCCTTTCAGCGCCTTGAGGCGTTTCGCGCCTGGGGCGGCCGCCTTGAGGCATAGAAGAAACAGGTGGCGGCCGTTGCCGTGAGGGCATCGCGCGCGGTGCCGGTCACGCGCGGGAGGTTTTTCGCGCCACGAGGGCGCATTCGGGCAGCCACGTGCTGCGCAGTCGGCCGGGAAGGAACCCATTGAGGTACGTCCATCGATCGACGATCTCAAAGTCGTGTCGGCTCAGTTTCTCTTTCCACTCGTTGACGTGGCGCATGCCGGTGTGCTGTTCGACGCGGTCGGCCTTGCCGTAGAGCCAACGTCGGATGCGGCCCAGGTTGGGCGTGGTCATGCAGAACTGGCCGCCCGCGGCCAGGACGCGCGACACCTCCGCCAGGACTCGTTCCTGCCGCTCGGGCGCGATGTGTTCCAGGACGTCGGTGCACAGCACGGCGGCGAACCGCTCGTCCTCGTAAGGCAGGGCGCCGCTGCCGTCGATGACCATGAACTCGCCCCGTGGAAACCGGCTCCGGGCCTCGCGCATGGCCCACTCCGACACGTCGCAGCCGCAGATCGGACGCCCGTCGTCGAAACGCGACAGCAGAAACCCGTAGGCACACCCGAGGTCGAGCACCGCACCATCGCCCGCATGTGGCCGGAACCAGCCGGCCAGCCGGTCGAAGTACGAGCCGACGTCGCGGTACCCGCCGAACTTATAGAAGTACGACGTCCTGCCCTCGAAGTAATCCCTGTCGAAAGGCATCCGGTACCCCTGCTATGTGTGCGGTCGGTCCGACTTGGCGGCGCGGGCGCGGTGTTACCCGACGCCCTTGAGCGCCTTGAGGCGTTTCATGGCATCGTTGGCGCCGCGGCCGAAGTACTCGTGCAGCGCGTCGTACTCGGCGTAGAGTTTCTCGTACACCTCGTGGGCCGCCGCGTCGGGCTTGTACGTTTTGTCGCGGATGCCTGCCATCCGTGCGGCGGCTTCTTCAATGGTGTCGTACCCGCCGGCCTCTTTGCCTGCCGCAACGGCCCCGTGCATGGCGCTTCCGAGGGCGCAGGTCTGGGCGCTTCGGGCGATCTTGAACTCGCGGCCGGTCACGTCGGAGTAGATCTGCATCAGGAGGTCGTTGCGCTCCGGCAGGCCGCCGCAGCAGTAAATCTCCTCGACCGCTACGCCGCAAGACTCGAACGTGCGGATAATCTTGTAGGTGCCGAAGGCGGTCGCCTCGATGATCGCCCGGTACATCTCCTCGGGCTTCGTGCCGAGGTGCATGCCGAGCATGAGCCCCGTCAGGTCGGCATCCACGAGGACGCTGCGGTTGCCGTTCCACCAGTCGAGTGCCAGCAGTCCGGTCTCGGCGGGCTTGTAGGCGGCGGCGCGCTCGGTCAGGAGTTCGTGAACGCTGATGTTCCGCTCTTCGGCCTCGGCCTCGTAGGCGGCGGGGACCGAGGTGCGGACAAACCACGCGAAGATGTCGCCGACGGCCGATTGCCCCGCCTCGAACCCGTACAGGCCCGGCAGAATGCCGTCCTCCACCACGCCGCACTGGCCCGGCACGTTCAGTTCTTTCGTGCCGCAGACCATATGACAGATGCTCGTGCCCATGATCATGACCATCTTGCCCGGCCCCGTGACGGTGCAGGCGGGAACGGCCACGTGGGCGTCCACGTTACCGGCGGCGACGGCCGTGTTTGGCGAAAGGCCGAGGCGGTCGGCCATCTCTTCGGTGAGTCCGCCCGCGCGGCCGCCCAGGGCGAGGATGCTGTGCGACATCTTCTCATCGATCACGTCGGCGAAGTCCGGATGGAGGGCCTCGAAGAACTCCCGACGCGGGAAGCCGTCTCGCTTCGACCAGATGGCCTTGTACCCGGCGGTGCAGAGGTTGCGTGTCTCGTTGCCGGAGAGTTGCCAGATGATCCAGTCGGCCGCCTCGATGAGCCTGTCGGCGGCCTGGTACACCTCGGGGGCCTCGTCGAGGATCTGGAGCGCCTTCGGGAAGAACCACTCGCTCGAGATTCTGCCGCCGTACCGCTCGAGCCACGCTTCGCCCATCTTTCTGGCGGTCTCGTTGACGCGGTCGGCCTCGGGCTGGGCGGCGTGATGTTTCCACAGTTTGACCCAGGCGTTGGGCTCGGCGCGGAACGCATCGGTCATGCAGAGCGGCGTGCCGTCGGTCTTGGCGGGGAGCATCGTGCAGGCCGTGAAGTCCGTGCCGATGCCGATGACCTGGTCGCCGTCGATGCCGGCCTCCTTCAGACACGCCGGGACGGCCTGTTCGAGGGCGCGCAGGTAGTCCTGGGGGTCCTGGAGTGCCCAGTCGTGGGCCGGCAGTTGTGTCCCGCCGTCGGGCAGGGCCTCCGTGATGACGCCGCCCGAGTACTCGTAGACGGCCGTGGCGACTTCGCTGCCGTCGGCGGCGTCCACGAGCAGTGCCCGCGCCGACTCGGTCCCGAAATCGATTCCCAGGGCGAATTTGGGTTCGGGCATGGTAGCGTCCTCCATGACGCTGCTGGGACCGCTCTCTTACGGTCGCGGCTAGTCACAGGCGCGAACCATTTTTGCCACAGGCCGGGCACATGTAAAGAAAAAGTCTGAAACGCGCCGGCTCGGCTTACGTCCAGGTATGCGGAAGGTCCGATGTAACCTGCGCCGGCGCGGGGCGGAGTATGGGGATTTGAGGTGAACCCGAAACGCCGGGGTCCGAGTCCGCCCCGGGAGGAGGTCCCGCCATGGTACCCGAACCGTCTTGCTCGAGTCGTCTCGTGAGCGATGTTCCCCTTGCCGCCTCCAACGACCGCGCCTGGGACCGCATGATGGGGTGGGTGGCACTGTACGTCCCCACGTACGGGACGAGTGTGGTCCTGCACGTGGCCGTCTGCATGCTGCTGGCGTTTATGATCACGTGGCCGGGAGCCACGAGTAAGCCGTTCCTTCCGGTCAAGGGGGGAATCGTCCCGATACGCCCGCCCGTGAAGACCGAGCGGCGCGAGTCGCGCGACGAACGCAAGTCGCGCGGCAGACTCCGAGTGCAGCCCTCGAGCCTGGTCCGGCAACTCACGCGGAATCCGGTTGCCGACGTGGCCACCAACTACAAGCGAACTCTCCACGTGATCGGCATCGCTTCGGGCGGCGACCGGTTTGGCGGTTTCGAAGGGTTGGACAGAACCGGCACGATCTTCGCCCAATCGGAGGAGATCATAGGCGAACCCGCCGCCAAGATCGTTTACGTCGTGGACCGTTCGGGCAGCATGACCGACTCGATCGACTTCGTGAAAGCCGAACTCACGCGAAGCGTTGCCGAACTGGGCGAAGACGTCGAGTTCCACGTCATCTTCTACTCCTCCGGTCCGCCGGTCGAGATGCCGACCCGCCGCCTCGTCCACGCGACGCAGCGAAACAAGGGCCTCGCCTACGACTTCATCGACCGCATCGTGCCTGAGGGCGAGACCGACCCGTCGAAGGCCCTTCAGCGTGCCTTTGCCGTGCGGCCGGAACTCATCTACCTGCTGACCGACGGCGAGTTCGACCGCGGAATCATCGACCTGGTGAAGCGTCTGAACGCCGGCGGCCGCACGCGGGTCTTCACCATCGGCTTCCTGTACACGCAGCCGGGCACGACCGCCGAAGGGGTCTTGAAGCAGATCGCCAGTCAGAACGGCGGCGAGTACAAGTTCGTGTCGGAGCAGGACCTGGCGTCGATCCTGGCAGGGGTGTAACGACAGCACGTCAGGGTTGAGTGCGCCAACGGGGGGCGCGGCCCGTACGGGCCGCGCACGTTATGAAAGCGCGAGCATCCTGCCGGTGGGCGGGACGCTCGCGCTGGTGGTCGTGCGGCTTCGCTCAGCCTATGGGTTTGGCGGCCGGTTTGGCCGCCGGTTTGGCTGCGGGTTTCTCAGCCGGTTTTTCTGCGGGTTTTTCGGCAGGTTTTTCAGGCGGCTTCTCGCCGGGCGTCGTGGGCGTTGTGCCTTCCGTCTTGGCGCCGGGCGTCGTGGGCGTTGTGCCTTCGGGCGGTTTCTCGCCTGGCGTTGTGCCTTCGGGCGGCTGGGCCAGTGTGACCGGGCCCATCGACTTGGGTCTGAGCCAACTGACCTTCTCGACCTGGTAGTAGTCCTCGACCCTCGACAGTTCGACCTGGAAGATCATGGGGCCCTGCCGCAGTTGCAGTTTCGGCTTGTCGGTGTTGCGGTCGAGCGCCTCCCAGAAGAGGCCGGCGTTGGCGGTCAGGACCGACCGTACACCGAAGGACTTGGCCTGAAGGAGCCGGGCCAGCCAGTTGTTCAGACCCATCTGGGCCGCGCCCACGGGGCTCCAGAGGAACTGCTTCAGAACGATGCCCTTGGGCTGGTCCGCACTGGGCTCGACGCGGCTGCCCGAAGCGATTTCCAGGTACAGGTCCTGGTCGTAAGGGGCGGCTTCGTCGAGCCGACCCAGGATTTCGGCGACGCGCTGGTTGATGAGTGCCTTTCGGCCGCCGAAGACCTCATCCCAGATGCGTGCGGCCTCAGCGGTAATCTGGACCGCCTTCATCGTCTCGGCGGTTCCCACCATCTTCTCGTGGAAGCGGGCGGAGTACTCCTTGTAGAGTTTCTGGAACTCCTTTTCGGTGGCGGATTTTCCGCCGTCGCCGGCGCACCCTACGGCCGCTACGGCCCAGGCCGCCACCAGTATGCACAGAAGCGCCTTTCTCATGGTCATCTCCTATCTGTGGTATCCGACGAAACTGACCCCTTTCAGGATATGACGGCCGCCGGGCGGCGTCAAGCCTTACCGCGACGGATTCTCTGCAACTTCTCTCTACATCGGGCGGCCTTGGTCCGGAACTTGAGTCGCAGGCCGCGCCCGATTTTTTCTCGAACGACCCGCCGTCTCATCCGTATTCTATGGTGCGTGGGCCGAAGGGCGGGCCCGCAAAGGGCTTTGGGGGCGGTAAGAGTGCATTGACAGCCCCGCCCGTTTCCTCTAAGATAGCCCGCCTTGTGTTGGCCTGAAGAAGGAGGTGTTCGGATGGCCTTCAGATTTCGCTGTGCCAAATGCGGGAAGCGGGTCACGGTGGACGACGCGCCGGGGTCCGAGGTCCTGTGCCCGCACTGCAACCAGGTGATCGCCGTGCCCGACGACGCGCAGGTGACCGAGCCCGAGGGCATGGTTGAAGAGGCGCCCGTGGCCGAGGCCGAACCCGTCGAGGACGCCCAGGTGCAAGAAGAAGGGCCGGAAGGCGGTATGGACACCGTCATGGGCTGGCTGGCCCTGTACCTTCCCAGTTGGGGCACCAGCGTCGTGCTTCATGCCGCCGTCTTCATCCTGGCCGCCTTCATGGTCTGGCAGACCCACACCATCCAGCCGCCTTTCAAGTACAAGAGCGACGTGATCTCCGAGACCAAGCACAAGACGCTGAAGCGGAAGCGTCTGAAGAAGCAGCAGTCTCGCGGCAAACTGAAGCCGCAGCCCTCGAGCATCGTTCGCCAGTTCACGCAGAACCCGGTCCCGGACGTTGCGTCGAACCGGCTGCAAACGCTCAAGGTCATCGGCGTGGGGGGCGGCGGGAACATCATCGGCGGCTTCGAGGGTCTGGGCGACGGGGGCCGCGGGTTCTTCGGAACCGTCGAGACCGAGATCGCCCACAAGATCGTTTACGTCGTGGACCGCTCCGGCAGCATGACCGACTCGATCGACTACGTGAAGTTCGAGTTGAAACGCAGTATCGGCGAACTGGGCGAAGACACCGCGTTTCACGTCATCTTCTATTCCTCCGGCCCGCCGGTCGAGATGCCCACCCGGCGGCTCGTGGCCGGCACGGACCGCAACAAGCAACTTGCCTTTGAGTTTGTTGACGGTATCATTCCCCAGGGCGAGACCGACCCCTCCAAAGCCCTGGAGCGGGCCTTCGCCGTCGGGCCCGAACTGATCTACCTGCTGACCGACGGCGAATTCGACAAGGCCATCATCGGACTCGTCAAACGCAACAACGCCGGTGATAAGGTCACGGTGCACACCATCGGCTTCCTCTACCGAACCGGTGAGGAGGTCCTCAAGACGATCGCCGAGCAGAACAACGGAAACTACAAGTTCGTATCCGAGGCGGACCTTGCGACACTGGCAAACTAAACCCTACCTCGTCGTCCTGGCTGCCGCGATCGTGCCGGCCCTGGTCGCCGCCGCGCACGCCGACCGGATCCGCACCGAGGCCGGCATCGGCTACACCGGCGAGATCGTCGACGTGGCCGAAGGCGGTCTGGTCGTCAAAGAGGGCAACCGAAGGCGAACCGTGGCGTTTGCCGGCATCCGCCAGATCCGGGCCGACAAGTACCCCGACCTGAAGAGGGCCGAGGAGGCCTACGCCAAAGGCGTGGGCGGCAATCCGAAGGCGTTCGATGAGGCCGGCAGGCTCTATCAGGGGCTCCTTCGCAGGGGCGCCCCCGCCTGGTTGCGAGTGGTGGTCCAGTGGCGGATGTACAAATTGTACGCCGAATCCGGCCGCGCGACCGAGGCACTCGACGCCTACCTCGAAATGGCACGCAACAGCCCGAGGCTGGTAGCCGACCTCAACCTGCCCGCCCCCGACCAGGGCGATCACCGGGCGAACAAGGCGATGCTCGCCAAGGTCGAGCGGGCTGTCGCCGGAGCGGCCGGCAAACCGTACGCCGATGCTCTCAGGAACTTCCGCGTGGCCCTGCTCCTGCTCGAGGGCAAACCCGAAGAGGTTCTGCCCCTGCTGGAACCGCTGCTCGTGAGCAGCGACCCGAAGGTCCGCATGTCGGCCATGATCCGCAAACTCGAACTGCTGCTCGCCACCGGCAAAACCGACGAGGCCGCGAAATGGCTGGACCAGATGGAGGCGGTCGTCGGCGACGCGGGAAAGGCCGAGATGGCTTACTGGCGGGGGAGGGTCCGCCTGGCCGGGGGCAAGCATTTGGAGGCGGCGCTGGAGTTCATGAAGGTGCCGATCCTGTATCCTGCCGCAGACCGCAGCCGCACCGCCGACGCTCTCTGGCGAACCGGACAGGCGCTGCGCGCCGCCAAAGCGCCGCGCGAGGAAATCGTCAGCGTGTACAACGAAGCCGTCCGGAAATACGCCGGCACCGCCGGCGCCGAACGTGCCAGACGCGAACTTGCCCGTCTCGGGTCGGAATAAGGCCCGGGCCGACGAACCAGACAAGGGGAACCTACGCACACCGGATTCAGGGGACATTCGATGAAGGAGTTCACGCACATGGGTAAGAAAAGGGCGCTCATCCTGCTCGGGGTCGCGATCGTGGTGGTCCTGGCGGTCTCGAACCCGGTGATGGCCGAGGAGGCCAGGAAGGTCCGGCGGACCCTCTTCGGCATTATGTCGAAGGCGACGTTCACCGACCCGATCGGCTTCTCGGACATGATGGTCATCTACCTGTGCTCGATCGCCTCGGTCGCGCTGATCATCGAGCACGCCATCACGATCCGCCGGTCGGTCCTCGTGCCCGAACTGTCGGTGGCGCAGGTCAAGACGATGTTCGACGAGCGGCGGTTCCGCGAGGCCCTGGAGTTCTGCCAGGCCGATCCGTCCTTTGTCTCGGGCGTGGTCCACGCCGGTCTGATCGAGGCGGCCAACGGATACGAGGCCATGGAAGCCGCCATGCAGGACGCCACCGGCGAACGCAGCGCGCGGCTCTACCGCAAGATCGAGTGGCTGAACCTCCTCGGGAACGTGGCCCCGATGCTGGGCCTGCTCGGGACGGTCTGGGGCATGATCGTGGCGTTCGGCGAGATCGAGGCCAAGGGCGGCAAGGCGAGCCCCGAAGACCTGGCCGGCGGTATCATGATCGCGCTGTTCTCGACGTTCTCCGGCCTGGTGGTGGCCATTCCGGCCCTGGCGGGCTACGGCATCTTCCGCAGCCGCATCGAGCAGATGTCGATGGAGGCCGCCCTGGTGGCCGAGGAACTCCTGGCCAACTTCAAACCGTCGGCCGGCGAGTAACCGCCGGGTGGCGCGGGGGCCCGCAGGCCCCGCCGGCCGTTTCGAACGTCGGCCTTGAAAGGAACGAGCCATGGCTCGAACAAAACGTCGGGGCGCAGGCGCCGGCGCCGTCAGCATGAACATGACCCCGCTGATCGACATCGTCTTCCAACTGATCATCTTCTTCGTCCTGACCGCCCAGTTCCAGCAGTTGGAGATCGAGCAGGTTGTCCTGCCGATGTCCATTGCCGCCGAACCCAAGGACCCGTTCCAGTACAGCAACGTCATCATCAACGTCGTCAATCCGGACAACCCCGAGGTGATTGTCATGGGCCAGCCGGTTAACTACCTCGTCATCGAGGGCGACAACGAACTCTCGTCGCTCCTGAAGGACCGGAAAGCCCGCGCCATCGAGAGCGGCCAGGAACTCAACGTGATCCTGCGGGCGGACGAAATGATATGCTACGAGGTCGTCGCCAGCGTCATGCTGGCCGCCGGCCGCGCCGAGATTCAAGGGTGGTGGATCACCACCGACATCGAGGAACCGGAAGACCTCCTGGACTAGCGACGCCGCTTGCGCCGGGCGCCACCCGCCACGGCGAGTGGCACCCGGGATGGCAGAGGCGCGAGCGAGTGTGCGTGCGGCATGAAGGAGCCTTAAGATGGCCAAAGCGGAACGGCGCGAACAGCCGGCCAAGTTACAGCCGCCCATGGCCCCCATGATCGACGTCGTCTTCCAGTTGATCATCTTCTTCATGTTGATTCCCAACCAACAGGCCGGCGAAGGCTACCTGACGACGAACTTGCCGAACACCTCCGGGCCCGTGGCCGGCAAGCCGCAGATAGACGTCCAGCGCATCAAGATCGAACTGGAACTCCCCGACAACGACAACAAGGGCGTCAACATCGTCCTGAACGACAGCCAGGTGTTCGGCAGAAACTTCCAGGGACTCCTGGCGGCGCTCCAGGGCCTGAAGGCGCGGGGATTGCCCGCCGACCACCCCGTCCTGATTTCGCCGTGGATGGGCACCCGCCACAAGTGGGTGGTTCGGGCGTTCGACATGGCCGTGGCCGCACGGTTCACGAACATCCACTTCGGCGTCCCGTACGACTAGCGAGCCGGGCCTGCGGCCTGCAGGCTTCGCGTGGTGGGTGTCCCCACCCACCACGCAACCGTGACGGGCGAGGATGCCCGCCGCGCCAAACACGAAGGCAACTTGCCGGATTACGCCTGAAACGAGGAGGTGCGACGAACGTAATACATATGGAGAGCGGATGGCGACGCAACGGCGGCGCATCTCGGCTCCGACCTGTGCCGGATGCATCAGGCGCGGGTGAGCACTGTCCGGAAGGCAAGGAGGTGCCCGATGGCCGAGGCGACCAGACCGACCCGCCGGTCTCGAATGCCGCTGCCCATGACGGGCATGATCGATTGCGTTTTCCAGTTGCTCATCTTCTTCATGTTGATGCCGAGTTTTGCCGCCGTCGAGGGCTACCTGACGACGAACTTGCCGACGGATCTTGGGCCCCGTGATCTGGGGGGGCCGCCGCCCGATATCCAGTACGTCCGCATCGAACTCCATGACCAGGGGCCTGAGGGTAAGGGCGTACGAATCGTCCTGAACGACCGTCAGGTTCTGGGGGCGAACTTCGAGACCCTGCGGGCGGCGTTGGAGGACCTCAAGCGGCGGGCTCTCGCGTCGGCGTTTCCGGTTTTGATTGAGCCGACGAGGGCCACCCGGCACAGGTGGGTGGTTCGGGCCATGGATGCCGCCGTAGCGGCGAGGTTTGAGGATATTCGGTTCGCGGTGCCTTATGAATGATCCGACCGGGCAGCGCGGTACCCGGTGAAAGGCGGGGGACATGTTGGCTGGGGCTGGAAGGCAAAACGCTGTCCGGTTGCCTGCCCATTCGGTCAGCCTAGGCGAGAGAACGGGCTCACGGTAATGCGACGCATTTGGGCGATCTGGCTCCTGACGGTTCTTGTGTCGGTTCCGGCGGCGGTCCGCGCTGCCACGGCGACGGACGACCCGTTCTATAAGGGCCTTGAAGAGCGCGGCCTGCGGACCCTGATGGAGACCTATCTGAAGCAGCGTGGCGCAGCCGTCGCCGCCCAACCCGGCGCCAAGCCGTCCGAGAGCAACCAACTGGCGCTGGCCCGTCTGCAGGTCGAAAACGCCCGCCAGGCCAAGAATAAGAACATGGCCGCACGCGACGAGGCCTTTCAGAACGCCCGCAAACTGTACGAGGGCGCCGTCGCCAACGCCAAAAAGGTCGTGGAGGCCATCTCGGCCGACCGCATTGAGGAGATGAACGAGGCCCGGCGGGCCCTCGTGAATATCCGCCTCGAACTGGCTAACATGATCTTCCAGGAGTGGCTGAGGGACGACCTGGAGTTCCTCGAGGTGACCAACTGTCGGAGCGGCGACCTCGGACGCGCCACCGAAATGCTCCGTATCGCCAACGAGCAGTACACCGCCACCATCCGCGGCACCGAGATCTGGCTCTCGACCCTCGACCAACTGCCGGAAGACCAGCGGCGCACGTACGTCAATTCCGGCCAGACACGCAGGGTTCGCAACGTCCAGCGCGATGCCAGGTTCGCCAACGCCTGGGTCGCCTACTACTACGGCTGGATTCTTCCCAAGGATTACAAGCCGCCCAAGGGCAAGCGCACTCGCGACGAGATCCTGAACGATTCCATCACCGCCTTTCAGGCCTACGTTGACATGCCCGACCGGGTCTCGGCCAAGTGGTACGCCCACATGGTCAGCGGCATGGCGTACCGCGAACTCGGCAAGTACAAGGAGGCCCTCCAGACGTTCGCGATGGCCAACCCGCCGGCGACCGATCCCAACGCCTCCGACCGCGTCAAGCAGCGAGAGGCCTGGAGGGACCAGGTGCGGATGCGCGTCGCCTACGAGCGGGCCGTCACCCTCATGCGAAAGGGCGAGCACGAGAAGGCACGCAAAGCCATCGACGAGGCCACCGGCCGTTTCAAGGACAAACTGGGCGCCAGCCTGTACGGCCTGTCGATGCCCCTGGTCAAGGCCGAGAGTTACGTCGTCGAGGGCAAGGCCGGCAACCAGCAGGGCCTCAAAGACAAGGGCCTGGCCATCTTCAAGGAGGTCCACAAACGCGACAACCCCTGGCCCATGCTCGTCCAGTGGATCCTGAAAGACCTGCTCGGCGAGACGCCCGAGGTGGAGCGGGCGCCGTTTCAACTCTGGATCGAGGCCAACGACGCCCTGGCCGCGGCACAGAAGACCGAGAACGCCGATAAGATGCGCGAGGATAAGATGCGCGAGGCCGAGGGCCTCTTCAAGGCCTACGCCGACAAGGTCGGCCCCAAGGACGCCAACTACCCCGACGCCCTGTACACCCGCGCCTACTGCCTGCTGACCCTCGACCAGAAGGCCGGGGCCGCCCAACAGTTCCAGAAGGTGGCCGACCAGTTCCCCAAGTACAAGTACGCCTCCGCCGCTGCCGGCTACGCCGTCAAAGTTGCCGGGGAAGTCTACGAGAAGGAGCAGATCGAGGAGAACCGGCTCGCCTACGAGAAAGCCCTCCGATGGTTCATCGCCCAATGGGGCGAAAAGGATCCGGATCAGCAGTACTTCCTGGCGTTGGTCCTGTACCGCGGCAAGGACTTCGTCAACGCCGCCGACGCCTTCTCTCGCGTGCCCGTTGCGGCCGAGCATTACCCCGACTCCAAGTACTGGGTGCCCCTGTGCCGCCTCGAACATTTCCGCGACAATATCCTGCCCTCGCGCGACCCGCAACTTATGCTCAGCGGCGCGCGCACCGTCGCCAAGGCGCTGCTCGCCTATGCCGACTACGCCTTCAGCGTCCAGAACTCGGGTCTGCCGGACAAGAAGAAGGACCAGTTGCTCGACTGGGCCGAAGGGGCCTACGTCAATGCGGCCGACGTCTACCTGTACCAGGAAGTCAATCTGGCGGCCGATGCCCTGCCGGTCCTCGATGCCATCGAGAAGAAGTTCAAACTCTCGGAAGGGACGCTCGGCAACGTCCTGAAACTGCGGATCGACGCCCTTCAGAAACTCGGCCGGTTGGACGAAGCGCGGAAGGTCCTCGATCGGTTCCTCACCGTCGCCGAACCCGAGAAAGTCGGGCCGGTGCTGGCGGGCGTGTTTGCCGCCTCGACCGCCGAGGTCCGCAGCCTCATTAAACGCCGGCAGACCAAACTCGCCGGCGTCAAGGTCGAGCAGGCCAAGACACTCGGCGACCGGTACCTCGAGTGGCTCGACAAGAGCAAGGTCCCCAACAAGGCCCTCCAGATCGAGAACTCCCGGTACGACCTCGCCGAACTCTACCTGGCCGTCGGCAACTATGCCGGTGCCGTTCAGATCTACCGCGACATCGGAGGCCTCGATCCCCACAAGGAGGCGAAGAAGGGCGAGCCCCTCAAGGAAGACTGCATCTACGGCCAGGCCCGCGCCTTCCAGGGCATGGGCGACACCGCTGCGGATCCGGCGCAGGCCAAGCCGAACTACGAGGCCGCCCTCGACCGCTGGCGCGTCCTCACCAAGGTCGAGAACATCGAGCCCAACGACTGGTGGGAGTGGACCTACAACCTCTACTACTGCAAGTACAGACTCGGCGATAAGAAGAGCGTACGCGACAACATCACCGCCATCGAACTCATGAGAGGCGCGCCCAAAGAACCCGTCCTTCAGAAAAAGTGGCGCGACCTCAAAGGCGCCGTCGCCGGCAACTGAAACGCCGCGCCCCTGCTTGTTCGTCCTCGCGCCTGCTTCTATAATGCTCGGTCTATGGAACCGGTCCGCGCCCACATCACGACCTACGGCTGCCAGATGAACCGGCTCGACGCCGAACTGGTTGCCGAGCGTCTCCGCGCCTCGGGCGCCTCCGTCGTGGACGACCCGGCCGAGGCCAACGTCCTGCTGTTCGTCACGTGCTCGGTCCGTGCCCACGCCGAGGACCGTGCCTTCTCGAACATCGGCGCCCTGGCGGCCCGCAAGCGGCGCGAGCCGGGCCTCGTCGTCGGTCTGCTCGGCTGCACGGCCCAGCAGTACGGCGACGGCCTCCGAAGCCGTGCGCCGCTGGTGGACGTCGTGTGTGCCCCGGGGCGTCTGGCCGAACTGCCGCAACTCATCCAGGCCGCCCGGACGAACAGGGCGGCCCCCGTCGTCGCGCTCGATCCCCCGCGCGGCGCCACACACACACAACCCGACCGGGTCGGCGGCGCCGAGGCGTTTGCCGCTGCCGACGCGGCGCTCGATGAGGTCGAGACCCGCCGTCCCCTCGGCGGCCCCTCGCCCGGCCACGCGTTCGTCACGGTGATGCGCGGATGCGACAACTTCTGCGCCTACTGCGTCGTCCCGAACGTTCGCGGCCCGGAGCGCAGCCGCACACCCAGCGCCGTGCTTGAGGAGGTCCGCCGCCTGGTGGGGCAGGGCGCGCGGCAGATTACCCTGCTGGGACAGGCCGTCAACAAGTACGCGAGCCGGCAGGACGGACGCACGTGCGACCTGGCGGACCTCATCGAAAAGGTCGCCGAGACGCCGAATCTCGCGCGCCTCGGATTCATCACGAACCATCCACGCGCGATGACCGAGCGCCTCGCCGCTGTCTTCCGCGACGTGCCCGCCGTCTGCCCGTACCTGCACATGCCCGCCCAGTCGGGGTCCGACGCGGTGCTGGCCCGGATGAAGCGCGCTTGCACGGCCTCCGAGTATATTGACCGTGTGGCGATGGTCCGCGGCGTGCGGCCGGAGGTGGCGGTGGCGTCGGACTTCATCGTCGGCTTCCCCGGCGAGACGGAAAGTGACTTCGAGGCCACAATGGATCTCGTGCAGCGGATGCGTTTTTCCCAGGCCTTCGTCTTCAAGTATTCGCCGCGCCCGGGCACCTTCGCCGCCGACCACTACCCGGACGACGTGCCGATGGCCGAGAAACGCCGCCGCAACCAGGCCCTCCTTGACCTTGTCCGGGAGGTAGCCAGCCAGGAGAACCGCCGGTTCGTCGGCCGCACCGTCAGCGTCTTCGTCGAAGGCCCCAGCCCGCATCCGAACCTGGATCCGGAAAAGGGGACTGCGGAAAAGGGGACTGGCTCCTTTTCCGGCCGTATGGAAAAGGTGCCTGTCCCCTTTTCCGCTCGTCGCACCTGGCTTCAACTGCGCGGCCGCACACCCGGCAACCGCATCGTCGTCTTCGACGGCCCGGCCGACCTTGCCGGCACGGAAGTGGATGTCGAGGTCGTTGACTCCAGCCCGCTCACGCTTTTCGCGCATCTCGCAACGTAGTGTGAAGCCGCGTGCCACGACCGTCCCGGCGCGGCGGGACGGCCGGTCGGCCCGGCTACTTCTTTTTCGTCGGTCCGATGCGCCATTCGAGGATACCGCCGGAGAACTCCGGCTGAAGTTTGACCTCGATGCGAAGTTCCTGCGTCTTGACCGGCTCGAAGGCGATCTTGTTGAAGCGGTCCTTCGCCACGCCGCAGGCCGAACCGCCCGTGAGTGTGACCGGCTTCCACTCGCCGCCGTCTTTGTACAGGAGCCGCCATGATGCGGGTACGCGGCAGGCGCCGCTGCCCGTGTCGTCGAACCAATAGACATCGGACTCCGAGACGGTGCGCGGCTGCTTGAACCGGTAGGCCACCCACTCGGTGGTGCCGCGATGGCTCCACCAGGTGAGCCGCGGGATGGAATCGTCGCTGGAGCGCTTCGGCAGCAGGCCGTCGCTCATGGCATCGACCGTATCGCCGCGCCGGCAGTGCGACGCCGTCGCGGCGTAGGCCGGCTTCTTGGGTACGGCCGGCTTCTCCCAGTGATGGGCGGCCGGGTCGGCGCTGACCGTCGGGAAGGCACTGATCCTGAGCCGCGCGCAGCCCATCGGGATAAGCGTAACGGTCTCGGCCGGCTCATCCGTGCGTGCGGGGCTCGGCTGAAGCACCGCAACGAGGCCGTGACGGTCGAGGTCCCATTCGGGGATCTTCCGGGCCTTGGCCCGAAGTTCGATGGGCGCAGTCTGTGGCGTAAACGGCTGATCGGCGAGCGGGCCCTTCTTGCGGACGACTTCGATGGATGCCTCGGGTTTGGCCGCGTCAATCTCCAGGCCGTAGTTCCACGGTGTCGTCGGATAGACCTCGTGGGCGGGCCAGTCGTCGGTGCCGCCGTAACGCTGCCACTTCTCGCCTATCTTGAGGCTGAACGTGAGGGGGCCGTGGTCCACAGACACGGCCGCTTTGTTCTTCTCCCAGACGCGGACGGCAAGACGCATCGGCAGCGTGAGGGTAACCTTGTCGCCGTCGGTCCAGTTCCGTTCGATGACGAAGAAGCATCGCGGCTGCGGGTTGGCGCGTGCCGCTTTCCCGTTCACGGCGACCTTCGCGCCGTTGCACCAGCCGGGGATGCGGAGATAGAGGGGGAAGCGGACGGCCTTCGGCGCCCGGACCGTCAGCGTAACCGTTTCGTCGAACGGGTAATCGGTCGTCTCGGCGATGCGGACGGTCGTGCCGCCGGCGACCTTGGCCTCGACCTCGCTGGCGGCGTAGAGGGAGGCGCAGAGCCCGCCGTCGGCCGTGGCAAGCCAGAGTTCCTCCGCGTAATACGGCCAGCCGTGCGAATGGTTGTGCTGGCAGCAGCGGTACGAGTGCGGATTGTAGGCCAACATGCACCCGCGGTTTTGGACGCCGGGCGAGTGGTTCTTGGCGTTGAGGACGACCATGTTCGGCGCGGTCAGGTAATGGAGGCCCTTGAGGTCGGGCGGCTGGGAGGCGGGGAAGGAGTTGAAGGCGACCTCTTCGCAGCGGTCGGCCCAGAGCGGGTCACCGGTGATTTTGGTGAGCATCTCGAAGGAGTGCATGAACTCGATCATGGAGCAGGTTTCAGCGGCCTGGCGCGGGTCGTCGCATCCTTTGCGGCAGTTCTCGTCGGCGCCGAACATGCCGCCGGGCACCTGGCCGTAGAGGCCCATGACGGTGTCGTAGTTTCGGCATGCGGCCTGGTGGAACTTCTCATCCTTTGTCTGCATCCAGAAGATGGCGGGCTGGCGGAAACACTGGGTGATGTTGACGCCGTGCCAGTTGGCGACGCCGCCCGTCCAGTCGATGGTTCGGCGATGGACCTTCTCGGCGACCTGGAGCAGCCCCTTCTCGCCCGTCCGGTTGTAGAGCCAGTAGATGCTCTCGAGGTTGTCGCCTGCCCGCACCTTCTGCCAGGAGCCGACGATGAAATCCTCTTCAGGGACGGACGCCTGCCAGCGGAAGTACTTGGTCATCAGGGGCAGGACTCGCTCGTCTCCCGTAAACTCATAGTGGGACTGGAGGCAGTTCATGGCGATCATGTTCGGCCAGATGTCGGACTTGCCGCGAACGTTGGTCAGGTTCGAGCGCGGCCCGAACCAGCCGTCGTCGCGCTGGCTTGAGAGGATGCCCTCGATCCATTTGCGTGCCTCCTTGATGATGCGCTCGTCGCCCAGGACGTAGCCCAGGTCGCCGAAGCCTTTGAGCCAGTAGGGCAGTTCCTCCCACGGGCTGTGGCCCTTGCCTTCGGGGCTGAGCCAGGCGTTTCCGTCGGCCTTGCACCATCGGCTGAGTTCGGTCAGGTGGCCGACCATGCCATCGGCCTCCAGGCGGAGCATGTGCCTGAGCCACCCGCGGGGTTTTATGGCGCCGATGGGGAGTTTGACGAGCGGGCTTGGAGCGAGCGGCTCGCGGTTCGACGGATACAGCGCGGTTCGCTGATCGGTCGGCGGCCGTGGCGCCGACTCGATACGCGCGTCGGCGGCGGCGCAGCCGGTCGCCATCGAGAGAAGCAGCGTCCAGACTGCCGGCATAGACCAAGCGTTCATGGCGCATTCCTCCCGGTCTTCGTGACCGTTTCTCGGCTTCACCGGATCTTGTAGGCGATGGTCATGCCGTCCTTTTTCTCCAGGGAGGCGCGGACGGTCACCATTTCGTAGTCGGGGCTGTCCCGGAGGTAGGTGAGGAAATCCTGCATGGCCTTGGCGGAGCGGATGGAGTTGTCGGCGACGATGACGGCGCCGGGCACCAGTTTGGGCTCGATGGCCTTGAGGTACTTGAAGTAGTCGCTCTTCTTGGCGTCGATGAAGACGAAATCGAACTTACCTTCCAGTTCGGGGAGCGTCTTGAGGGCGTCGCCGGTGATGCAAGTGACGGTCTTTTCAAGTCCGACTTTCCGGAGGTTCTCGCGGCACTGGTCGGCGGTTCCCGGGTTGATTTCGAGGGTGGTCAGGCGCCCGCCGTTTCGCTCGAATCCGATGCCCATGTTGATGGCGCCGAATCCCTTGAACGAGCCGACCTCGACGCCGCACTTGGCCTTTCGGGCTTCGACGAGGATCCTCAGGAGCATGGCATCGCCGGGCGTCGTGTCCATGCCGGTGCGATTGAAGTTCTTGATAAACTCCTCGCGCTCGGCGTCGGTCATCTTGTTGGCCTCGCCGGAGCGGACCGACGCGCCGACGAGCGCCACCAGGACGAGGCTCAGCATCAGAATGGGAAGCCGATACCGCTGCATGATCGTCTCCTTGCCAGGACGGCTCGCGTTCGCGTGGGACAACGTTGCCCTATGATACTAACTGGTTCGGGGATTGTCTCGTGTCGGTTGAAATGGTTTTCGGCTGATGCGCCGCGCGGACGTGGGGCGGCGGCTGCGTGGTGGAGAGGCGCACGGTACGGCGGCTGCCTCCGATGCGACAGCCGCCGGTCGCTACTAGCGATCGGTATGTTGGGGGCCGTGCCTACGCGGCCGCCTTCGGCACGACCTCGATGTCCTTGAGTTGGAAGGTGTACTGGAACGGCTCGTAGGTCAGTTTGACCCGGTTGCCTCGGCGAATCTCCTTGGTCTTCTTCACGAGGGCGGGGCATGCCTCGTCCCTGCACCACGGTTTGGGCACAGGCCCGCTCCGGACCCGCCGCGCCAAGGCCCGGTACCAAAATGCTCCGACACGGCGGACCGGAGTGGCTTGAACGTGGCAGGTGCTCCAAGGATTCTGGTACACTGCGGCAGCACGTGTTCAGGCAGAGCCCAGGCCGGTTGGCCCAGCCGCCGGCGCTGCCGGGCGAGGAGAGATGCGATGAATCGACGCGACTTCGTTGCCGCGGCGGCCTCCGCCGCCGGGACGCTGCTGGCGCGCCACCGGCTGCTCGCCGCCCCGGCGGGCGGGGAAGGGGACGACCGCGGCCTGATGGCGGGCGCGTCGATCATCGACATCTCGCCCAAGACGTTCCCCGTGATCGTCAACGGGAGTTTTCTGGAACGGACGGCGACGCGTGTCGTCGAGCCCATCCACGCTCGCTCGCTGGTGCTCGACGACGGCACCACGCGCATCGCCGTCTGCGTGGCCGACCTGATCGCCGTCTCGCGCGAACTTGCCGATGACGTGAAGCGCGCCGTCCAGAAATCGACCGGCATCTCGGGCGATCACATCCTGATCTCGGCCACGCACACGCATTCGGCCCCGTCGGTCATCGGGGCCCTGGGCTCCGACCGGGACGAAGCGTACACGGCGTACGTGCGGCCGCTGCTCGTTCGGGGCATCGAGATGGCGGCGGGGAACCTGGTGCCCGCCCGTGCCGGGTGGGCCGTGGCCCAGGACCCTGAGCACACCTGCTGCCGCCGGTGGATCTACCGGTCCGACAAGATGCGCGTCGACCCGTTCGGCGAGCGGTCGGTTCGGGCGATGATGCACCCCGGCCACCAGAACCCCAACTGCGTGGGGCCGGCAGGCCCGATCGATCCGGACATCACGGTGCTGAGCGTCCAGTCGCGCGACGGCCGGCCGCTCGCCGTCCTGGCGAACTACTCGATGCACTACTACGGCGCCCCGGCCGTCTCGCCCGACTACTACGGTCCCTTCTGCCGCAAGTTCGCTGAACTGATCGGCGCCGACTCGCCCGACGCCACTTTCGTGGCGATGATGTCGCACGGCACCAGCGGCGACCTGCAATGGATGGATTACGGCAAGCCGCGGGGCGGGCCGGGCCGCGAGGCCTACGCCGAAGCGGTGGCCCGCGTTGCCGCCGGCGCGTACAAGACGATTGCCTATCACCACTCGGTGCCGATCCGGATGCGGGAGACGAGGCTTCGGCTTGACCGCCGTCTGCCGGATGCCAAGCGGCTCGCCTGGGCCAGGGAGATTCTGGCAAGGATGGGCGACCGCAAACCGCGCAACCAGACCGAAGTCTACGCGCGCGAGGCCCTCTTCCTGCACGAGGAGCCGACGCGGGAACTCAGGCTCCAGGCCATCCGCGTGGGCGACATGGGCATCGCGGCCATCCCCTGCGAGGTCTACGGCATCACGGGTCTGAAACTGAAGGCGCACAGTCCGCTCGTGCCGACGATGAACATCGAGTTGGCCAACGGCTGTGAGGGCTACATCCCGCCGCCCGAGCAGCACCGTCTGGGCGGCTACAACGCGTGGCCCGCTCGTACGGCCGGCCTGGAGGAGCAGGCTGAGCCGAAGATCGTCGAGGCGGTCCTTGCGCTCCTCGAAGACGTGGCCGACACGCCCCGCCGCACCCCCCGCGTCGTGCACGGCCCGTATGCGCGGGCCGTCCTGGCGTCGGAACCGCTACTGTATTGGCGGATGGCTGAACTCGTCGGCCCGCGCGTCGCCGACGCGAGCGGGCGCGGCAACGCCGGCACGTACGAGGACCTCGTTGCGTTCGGCCTTGACGGGCCGGCGTCGGCGGGCCTCCGCGGCGACGGCGAGCCGAGCCGGGCCGCCCATTTCGCGGGCGGCCGCGCCAGGACGACGCTCGCCGGGCTGGGCGGCACGTACTCGGTGGAACTGTGGTTCTGGAACGGCATGCCCGCTGGCGCCAGGCCGGTTACCGGCTACTTGTTTTCGCGCGGTCCCGACGGCGACAGGGATTGCCCCGGCGACCACCTCGGCATCGGCGGGACGGCGGGTGCGCCGGGCAGGCTCCTCTTCTACAACGGCAACACCCTCGGCGAGTGCCTGGAGGGTGCGACGCCGATCGCGCTCAAGACGTGGCACCACGTGGTGCTTGTGCGCGACGGCCGCCGCGCGGCCGTTTACCTCGACGGGCGTCCCGACCCGGAGGTGGCGGGCGAGGTCGCGGTCGGCCTGCCTGCCGGCTGCCGCGACGTGTTCGTGGGAGGGCGCTGCGACAACTTCGCCAACTTCGAAGGCAAGATCGACGAAGTGGCCGTTTACGGCCGCGCCCTGTCGCCCTCCGAGGTGGAGCAGCATTGCCGGGCGGCCGGCGCCGGGCCGCACGCCTGAGCGCCGGCGTGTCTTTGCCCGGTTGCCCAAGAGACCGTCGGCGCTCTGCCGGCGCCACGTCCGCGCGAAAGGCTCGGCCCCGTCTGCATCCGCGGCGGACCGGGTCGCGGCCGCGGGACGCGGGTTTGCGTGAAGATTGTAGTTTTACGGGTCCGATGGGTTATAAGAGGGCGCATCGCAAATCTGCCAGCCAACCGAAAGGGGCCGTCGGGGGGCGGTTCCGATTCCTCGCCGCGGGATGAAAGGACGCGCAATGCCATGAGAAGCCGCTGGCACTATTGGCGTCCTGTGCTGGACTACCTGGGACTGCTGACCTGGATGTTCGGCCTTCTGGCGCTTCTGCCGCTCGCCGTGCAAACGATGTTTGCGGGTCCGGATGGCGAGGCGGTGACGGCGTCGGCGTTCTACGTTCCGGCGGCGGTGGCGCTGGCGGCAGGACTGGTCCTGAAACGGAACATGCGGCTTCCGCCGCTGGACAGACGGCGGGCGATGATCCTGTGTGCCCTGGCATGGTTCATGGTCTCGGCCGTCGGGGCGCTGCCGCTGTGGCTGGGCCTCGACATTCCTTACCTCGACGCGTACTTCGAGTCGGTCAGCGGGTTCACGACGACCGGCATCACGATGCTCCAGGGCCTTGAGCATCTGCCGAGAAGCATCCTGTTCTGGCGGTCGTTCATCCAATGGCTGGGCGGCCTGGGCATCCTGACGTTCTTCCTGGCGATCCTGTACACGGGCGAGAGCGCGCACCAGTTGTTCGGCGCCGAGAGCCACAAGGTGTTCTCGCGGCGTCCGGTGCCGGGCCTTTTCCACACGCTGAAAATTCTCTGGATTATTTACGCGGGCTTTACGGCGGCGGTGACGGCGGCGCTGATGCTGGAGGGCCTGAGCTTGTTCGACGCCGTCACCCACGCGATGACGGCGCTCTCGACGGGCGGGTACTCGCCGTACGACGCCGGCGTCGCGCACTACCGCGAGACGGGCCACCCGCACTTCGTGCTTATCGAATATACGGTGACGGCGGGGATGCTCCTGGGGGGCATCAGCTTCTTTGTGCATTACCGCGTGCTGCGCGGCGGCATCCGGGCGCTGTGGGACAGCCTCCAGATGCGTCTGTGGTGGGCCATCGTGTTCGGCGCGACGGCCCTTGTGATGCTCGACCATTTCTGGAAGTTCGGCCTGGACACCGGCGGCGCGGCGGGCGTGGAGGAGACGTTCCGCACGAGCATCTTCCAGGTGGTGGCGCTGGCAACGACGACCGGTTTCGGCACCCAGGACATTGCGGGCGATTACTTTCCCGCCATGGCCAAGCAGATATTCCTCGTCCTGATGGTCGTCGGCGGGTGCGTCGGCTCGACGGGCGGCGGGCTGAAGGTGCTCAGGGTGGGCGTGCTCCTGAAGATGGTGGGCCGGCAGATGCGGCGGCTCATCTACGGACGGGCCGTGCTGAACCCGGTAGTGGTTGACGGCGAGATCGTCGAAACGGAGGAACTGCGGCGCGTAGCCGCCCTGCTGTTTGCGTGGATCCTTCTGCTGGTCTTCGGCGGCGCGGCAACGGCGCTGCTGTCGGATCACGGGGCGATGGAGTCGGCGAGCGGCATGTTCTCGGCCCTGGGCAACATCGGGCCGTGCTACATCTCGGCGCCGGACATGGCAGCCCTTCATCCGGCCATCAAGGTGGTTTACATTATCGGCATGGTTGCCGGCAGGCTCGAGATCCTGCCGCTCCTCCTGTTGGTGAGCCGTCGAACCTGGAAGTAGGGGAACCCCATGTATATCGTGATTGCCGGTGCGGGACTGGTCGGCCGGGGGCTGGCGGGGCAACTCGTCAAGGCGCGCCACGACGTCGTGATCATCGATAAGGACAAGGAGGTGTGCGAGCAAATCGCCTCGCGCCTGGGGGCGATGGCGCTCGCCGGCAGCGCGACCAGTATCGAGATCCTGAAGCAGGCCGGCATCGACCGGGCCGACGTGGCCGTCTGCACCATGCGGGCCGATGCCGACAACCTGGCCTTCGCCCTGCTGGCCAAGAGTTTCGGCGTCCAGCGCGTCATCGCACGCCTGCGGAACCCCCAGTACGAGAGCGCCTACAAACTGGCCGGCGTCAACACGACGGTCCACGTGGCAAACGTCTTCGCAAGCCAGTTGCTCCTGGAGATTGAAGAGCCGCATCTCAGGCTCGTGCACTCCTTCGGCGCGGGCAGGGTCTCGATCGTGGTGGATACCGTTCCGGAGGGGGCGGCGGCCTCCGGCAAGAGCGTCAGCCAGGTCGCCGCCGACGCCGACTTCCCGGATGAGTGCGTCATCACCGGCATCTACCGTCCGGCGACGCAGACATTCATCGTTCCGCGCGGCCAGGCCCAGGTCTTGAGCGGCGACCGGGTGTTCCTGGTGGCCGAGCACACAAACCTGCGCCGCGCGTCGAGGTACCTGCACAAGAAGGTTTAGGCGTGGCATCTGTCGCTTTCTTCCGGCAGTTTACCGGTAGTCGTTCCCCAATCTGCGGTTTAACGCGTGTGGAAGGACACTTCGCAAAGGAGGAGGGTTTGGTGAGGCGCCTCGGCTGGTTTCTTGCCGCTTGCCTTCTCTTCCTGCCGGCCGCCACGGCTGCGACGGGCGGGGAGGTTCCCGTCGCCGAGAAGGCCGCGGAGGTCTTTGAATCGCTCTACGGGAAGCAGGTCCGGCAGGTCACGGCCAGCGCCGACCGCAACGACGACGCGGCCCTCGCCGGCAAACTGCTGGAGGCGGCGCGGGCGGCCGAGGCCACCCCCGGCTTGCTGGACGTCCTGTGCGAGAACGCCTACACGCTGGGACTCCGCCATCCGGACGGTCACAAGACCGCCGTCGGGGCGATGGACCTTCTGGCCGAGAAGGTCCCCGGGCAGAGACTGGCGGCCCTGGACAAGTTGGTGGACTTCCACCAGACGCAGTACAACCGTGCCCGCAGCGCCGACCGCAGGGGCAGGGGGGAAGGGCTCTTCGATGCCATCGCCCGCGCGGCCAATACCCGGGCCGAGGCCAAAGACTTCGCCGGCGCAGCGGCCTGTTGGCGCCGGGCGCTGCCCGTTGTGAAGACCGTCAAGCCCGCGCTGGCCGACTCGGTGCAACTCGCGGTCAAGTTAGCCGATTCCCGCCTCCAGGCGATGGACAGCGCCGCGGCCCTCCGGCAGCGCCTCGAGGCGAACGCCGACGATAAGCAAGCACGCGATGCCCTCGTCACACTCTACATCGTGGAGTTCGACGACCCGGCCGAAGCCGCCAAGTGCCTCCCGACCGACCGTAGCGACATGCTGTCGAAACTCGTGATGGTGGCGGGCATGAGCGTCGAGCGCCTGCCGCTGCGGGCCTGCCTCGAACTGGGCGACTGGTACCGCCGCTTGTCCGAGAAAGCAACCGAGGTAAGCACAGGCCACATGCTCCGCCACGCCCGCGGCTACTACCGGCGGTACCTGGAACTGCAAACCGTCGAGGACCTGAGCCGCACCAGGGTCAAACTCGCCCTGAAGCAGATCGAGGCGAAACTCGAGGCGTACCCGTCGCTGGCAGCGCTTGCCGTCGGCAAACGTGCCCCCGTCGCAAGCGGCCCTGTGGGCGCCAAGCCCGGGGGAGCGATGAGCGACGTGGCCCTGGTCACGCATCCCTCGCCCTTGCCGCGCGTGGTGTCGTGGACCATCGAGACGCGGCAGCCTCGCGGCTTCATCCTGGCCGTTGCCTTCAGCCCGGACAGCAAGCACCTGGCGGCGGCGGGAGACGCGGGGACCATTCGGCTGCTTGAGGCCCAGGGCGGGGCGCCGGTTCGCATGATGCTCGGACACAACGGTCAGGTTCGTGGTTTGGCCTTTTCGCCCGACGGCAAGACGCTGGCCTCGGCGAGCAGCGACATGACCATCCGCCTTTGGGACGTGGCGTCGGGCCTTCAGGTCAAAGTGCTCGAAGGCCACGAGGGCAGCGTCAACGCGGTGGCGTGGTCGCAGGACGGCAACACGCTGGCATCGGCCGGCAGCGACAAGACGGTGGGGCTGTGGGACGTGGCCTCGGGCAAGATGACCCGTTCGCTCGAGGGCGCCGAGTACGGGGTCCGGTCGGTGGTGTTCACGCCCGACGGCAAATCGGTGGTCTCGGCCGGCTACCGGGTGCGGTTCTGGGACCTCGCCACAGGGCAGGAAAGGCCGACGGCGGACCCCATCGGCGGCCGCACGCTGGCCGTCTCGCCCGACGGCAAGACGCTCGCAATCGGACACGGCCGCGTGGCGACGCTGCTCGACCTGGCTACCTTGACGCCTTGCTGGAAGTGGAGGAGCGAGCGCGAATACGGAAGCGTCTCCTCCGTGGCCTTCTTGTCCAGCGGGCAGTTGCTTGCCGTCGGGTCGGCGCCACCGACCATCCTCAATGCCAGGTCGGGCGAGGCGGTGCGGGGCTTCGACGCCAAGGGCGACGCGGTGGATTCCATAACGTACTCCCCCGATGGCCGCTTCCTGGCGGCGTGTATTCGCGAGAGCAGGCCGCCGACCGTGATGCTGCGCGTCTGGGACCCGACGAGCGGCGAACGCGTCTGGGACGTCACGCGGGCGCTGAAAACGCTCGGCAGGGCGGCGGTCTCACCCGACAGGAAGTGGCTGGCCTGTGCCGACGGGCAGCCCCTCACGGTCCGTTTCTGGAACCTCCAGCACGGGGTACTGCTTCAAGCGCTTGAGCTTGGCAGCCAGTACTCCACCTATGCGCTCGCGTGGTCGCCGACCGGCAAGGTCCTGGCCATGGCGCCGTACGAGGCGGGCGTCCGGTATCTGGACATCCGGACCGGCCGCTGGCTCAAGACATTCGGCTTGGAACGCACGTTCTATTCCCTTGCGTGGTCCCCGGACGGCAAGGTCATGGCGGCGCACCAGCGGAAAGGCCCGCTGGAGTTGTGGAACGCGGTTTCAGGCCGCCTGGCGGGCAAGGTCGCGGGGACCGCAGGCGCGGGACCGTGGTCTCCGGACGGCAGGCACCTGGCCTGCCCGACGTCTGGCGGCGGGATCGCCATTGTGGACGGTCGCGCGGGACGGCTGCTTCAGACGCTCCAGGCCGCATCCCGGAAGAAGATCAAGATCGGCGGGCCGGCCTGGTCGCCGGACGGCCGCTTTCTGGCCGCAGGCGAGGTGGCGAACCGCTACGCCGAGTTCGGCAGCGTTTACATCTACGACGCCCGGACGTGGCAGGTCGCCGCCTCGATGAAGGCCACCGAGAGCGGGCAGGGCACGACCGCATTGGACTGGTCTCGCGACGGCGCGCAACTGGCGGCCGGCGACACGACGGGCACGATTCACCTCTGGGACGCCTCCGGCAAGCCCATGGGCGAGATGCGCCACCCCATGGGACAGGTCGGCCTGTTGGCATGGCTTCCGGATGGTCGGCTGTTGGCCGGCTACGGGCGGCTCGCGCGTGTGTGGGATATTGCGGCGGGCCGACCGGTCCGGACCTTCATGGCCGTCGGCCGGAAGGACGGGATTACCTTCGCGGATTCGGGCCATTTTGCGGCCACGGCAGGCGTGGATGTGGAGAAGGATTTCCTCTACGTGGTTCGCCGCAACAGGGGCATTCGTCTTCTGACGCCCACCGCCATGGCCGAGGAGCACGGGTGGCAGAACGACCCGAAGCAGGTTGCCCGATAGGCGTGCGGCGGTCTCACTTCCTTTTCTTCGAGCGCGGGCCGGCCAGCGCAGGCCAATGTTTCGACGGCGTGCGTGCGCCGCTGCGGATGAGCGCCGGATGGTTCGGGAAGCAGGCCTCGCCTGCTACCGTTTCTGCGTCCGCAGGTACTGCTCGGCACGCAGGATGGCGGAATTCAGGCCGCTCAGGACCTCCTGCGGCACGGCTTCGACCTCCGTGTGGGGCGCGATGCCGTGGAACTCGATCGGCTTGCCGTCGATCCCGCCGCGGGTTCGCGCCGAGATGCGGACCGAGGCGATGCCTGACGGGAAAGGCCAGTGCTTCTTCGACGTCGAGGACCCGGCTGTTTTCGAGCCAAAGAGTCTGGCGCCTGCATAGTTGACGAAATCTCGGGCCAGCGTCTCGCCGGCCGAGATGCATCCGGCGTCGATGACGACCGCCACGGGCCGGGGCATGGCCTTGACGGCCGCGATGAGTTTCTCGTCGTATCCGCCGCCGCCGTTGCCGCACAGGTCCACCACCCATCCCCTGGCGGCCGGGATCTTCTCCAGGGCTTCCTTCATGCCCGGTGTGGTGCTGGTGTCCACCCGGCGGATGTACATGTAGCCTGCGCCGCTGGCGAGCCGGGTGTACCAGAACGAGCGGCCGACCTGTTTCATGTCTTTCGGCATGTTGTAGGTGTGCGGCCAGCCGCGCGCTTCGTAGGTTGAGGTCAGGGTGATCCGTTTCGGCCGGCGTCCGTCAAGGTAGCCGATGATGTGCTTCTCTCCCTGCTTGCCCCGAAGCGGCATGCGGTACTCGAACAGCCCGGCCCGCTGGGGGCTGGAGAAGAAGCCGCCGGCGATCCAGGCGCGCTTGGCCCGCTCGTCGAGGACGGCCCGGGCCGGCTTGCCGTCGATTGCCACGACGAGCGTGCCGGTTTTCAGTTGCGCTTCGTGGCCTTTGGGAGGATACATGACGAGGACCGTGTTCTTAACGCCCGGCAGGAAACTGATGCCGGGGTAGTATTCGGTCTGTGCCCGCGGGATCTCGGCCTTCGGGTTCTCGAGCGTCGTGTGGGCGTCGCGCAGGGCCTTCATGGCCTCAATGACGAGGCCGAGGAACTCCGAATCGGACCGGCACGTCCGGGCCTTGGCCGCGACACGCTTCTTCGCCGCCTCCCAGTCCTTGCGGATCCCCTTCAGGTCGAAGAACGGATAGGTTGTCTCGACCTCTTTGACGAAGGCGGCCATGTCGGTCATGTACTTCGCCGGCGTTGCGGCCCAGCACGCCGGGGCGGCAGGCGGCGAAACAAGCGCCGTCACAGCCAACAGGACAAGAGCGAGTGTATGCGTATGCCGGCGCGTCATGGTATTTCTCCCACGGCTGTCCGTCGACACGTTCGCGTCAACCCATTCGTGCCGCGCGGCGGCTGAAGTTACTTCTTCGCCTTCTTCTTCGCACGACCGGGCAGGGCGGGCCAGTGCTTCGACGGCGTGCGGGCGCCGGCCACGAACGTCTCGATCTTCTTGACGACTTCCGGGTGATTCTTCGCCACGTCGCTTTTCTCCGAAAGGTCGTCTTTCAGGTTGTAGAGTTCGAGCGGCTGCTGTGTGCCGTGTCGGATTCCCTTCCAGTCTCCCCATCGGACGGCCTGCTGGAACCCGCCGGTGCGGAACTCCCAGTAAAGGAACTCGTGCTGCTGTTTCTGCTCTCGGCCCAGGATGGCCGCCAGCATCGAGATACCGTCGATGTTCGCAGGCGCCTCGGCGCTGGCGATCTCCGCGGCGGTGGGCAGGAAATCCCAGAACGCCCAGACCTGGTCGCTGACCGCGCCGGGCTTGATGCGGCCGGGCCAGCGCACGAGCATCGGCACGCGGATGCCCCCTTCGTACAGGTTCCCCTTGTTGCCGCGAAGCGGGCCGCCGCTCTTGAAGACGCTCCTCGCGCCGCAGTAGGACGGCGTCCAACCGTTGTCGGAGCAGAAGAAGACGATGGTGTCGGAGTCGAGGCCCAGTTCCTTCAGCAGCGCCATCAGCCGCCCCACGTCGCCGTCGAGCCGCGTGACCATGGCGGCGTAATTTTTCTCGGCCTGGCTCCACGGCTTGTCGCCGTACGGCTTGTCGTCGGGCGGATGGAGTTTGCCGTGCGGAATCGTGTACGCCGCGTAGAGGAAGAAGGGCTTCGAGCCCTCGGCGGCCCGGCGGATGAAAGCGAGGGCTTCCTTCGTCATCAGGTCGTGCGAGTAGGCCTTGCGATTCTCGGGCGAATTGCCGGCGAACTCCACCTTCTCGGTGTTCCGCCAAAGGTACTCCGTCCAGTAGTTGTGGGCGTGGCGCTGGTTCAGGTACCCGAACCAGAAGTCGAACCCCTGCTTGTTCGGAATGCCCGGCGTTCCGGGCTCGCCGAGGCCCCATTTGCCGACAATGCCGGTGGTGTAACCGGCCGATTGGAGGATCTCGGCCACGGTCACGTCGTCGGCGTTCAGCGGGACGCGCCCGCCGCCGATGGCGCTGGCGTTTCCGCGCACCGTCGTGTGACCCGTGTGCCGGCCCGTCATCAGGACGCTCCGCGACGGCGCGCAGACCGTGCTGCCGGCGTAGCATTGGGTGAAGCGGACGCCGGTGGCGGCCAGCCGATCGATGTGCGGCGTCAGGATGTGGCTGCCTCCGCAGCAACCGAGGTCGTACTGGCCGAGGTCGTCGGCCATGATGTAGATGATGTTCGGCCGCCTGTGCCGGCCGGTGGCTGCGCGCGCGGGCTTGGGTGAGTGCATGGCCGTTGCGGCTGCACCGGCGAGGCTGACTGCCCCCATCGCGCCGAGGAACTGTCTGCGGTTCATCGAAGGCTCCTTCCTGCGGCTTCAACGTGCCACGGCCGGGAACATCCCCCGCCGCTTCCGCGGCGGGCTCGGGCGGTCGCGGGCTCGAATCACCGCGCGGTCGGCCAGCGGTAGGCGTTCGAGCCGGCGCCGGGCGAGACGGGGCCTTCCGGCAGCG
>CAZIJC010000012.1:0-58586 GCA_964539385.1 uncultured Anaerolineales bacterium
AGCAAGGCGGCACCTGCTGGTGTCACGGCACGATGGCCGCCATCGAGAGCAACCTTTTCGTGACCGGCAACTGGGCGGCCGCCGGAGAGAGCGGCGAGCCCAACCTCGCCGAATACCATCTGGACTGGTGGAACGGCTTCAACCAGCACAACAACGACGACCGGGCGCCTCCGGCCGGCGGCGGGCTGGCGGTCCATCAGGGCGGCGATTACCTGATTGCGGCGGCCTACCTTGCGCGCGGCGAGGGCGCCGTCAGAGAACAAGAGGCCGAGGGCTACTGGTACGGTCACATACCCGACCGCGGCAGCGAAACCTACCACACATACTACGCCCGCGACATCGAGTGGCATACCGCCGGCGCCGACCTCGCGAACATCAACACCATCAAGAACGCCGCCATCACCGACGGCGCCCTGGGCACGTGCATGTACTGGGGTGGCGGGTTCTATTCGGGCGGCACGCACTACCAGCCTCCGGCCGACGCCAACCCGCCCAACCACTCGGTCGCCATTGTGGGATGGGACGACAGCAAGGCGACGCAGGCCCCCCAGGACGGCGCGTGGCTGTGCAAGAACAGTTGGGGAACCAACTGGGGAGACGGCGGCTACTTCTGGATCTCCTACTACGACAAGCACGCCTGCCAGCACCCCGACATGGGCGCCGTCTCCTTCCAGGACGTCGTCCTGAATCCGTACAGCACGATCTACTCCCACGACTATCACGGCCGGCGCGACACCCTGGCCGGCGCCGAATCGGCCTTCAACGTCTTCACGGCAGCGGCCGACGAGCCGCTTGTGGCCGTCAGTTTCTACACCGCCGACGACGGTGTCGATTACACCGTGCGCATCTTCGACCGCTTCCAGGGCGGCGAGTTGCTCGACGAACTGACCTGGAAGTCCGGCGCCATCGCCTATACGGGCTTGCACACCGTGGACCTCGACACGCTTGTGCCGCTGGCAGCGGGCGACGAGTTCTACATTCTCCTGGAACTCTCCGCCGGTGGACAGGCCTACGACTGCACTTCCGAAGTCGAAACGTTGCTCGGCGAGTCGGCGATGGCCACGACGGTGGTCTCCGCCTCCAGCCCCGGCCAGAGTTATTACCTCGACGGCGGCGACTGGCTCGACCTCCATGACTGGGACGAGACCGCCAACTTTTGCATCAAAGGGCTGACGGTGCCCGAGCCGGCCACCCTGTCGCTCGTGGCGTTCGGCGTGCTGGCGCTTCTTCGCCGCCGCCCGTAGGCCGCCGCGCTGCCAACCGCGCTTGAGCCTTAGCGAATCCGTCACTGCCCGTTGACAATTGATTCGGCCCGCCCAATCCGGTATCACATCGGGGTATGAGCGTCCTGTTCGACCCGAACCGCATCTCCGTGCCGGAGGAGGAGGGGCCGGAGACCGTCTGGCAACTCACCGCTCGCATCCGTGCCCGTCTCGAAGACGAGTTCCCCAAGGTCTGGGTCGTGGGCGAGGTCTCGAACCTCAAGCGCCACACGTCCGGCCACGTGTTCTTCACACTGAAAGACGAGCGGGCCGCCGTCCGCTGCGTCGTCTGGAAGTCCGCCGCCGGCCGCCTGCCGACCGAGATGGCCGACGGCCTCCAGGTCGAGGTGCGCGGCCACATCAGCGTCTTCGAGTCGCAGGGCAACTACCAACTCTACGTTTCGCGCGTGGTGGCCCGCGGCGTGGGCGCCCTGGAGGTCGCCTTCCGCCGCCTGAAAGAGAAACTCCAGAAGGAAGGTCTCTTCGACCCGGCCCGCAAGAAGCCGCTTCCCGCCTTCCCCCGGCGTGTCGGCGTGGTCACGAGCCCCACAGGCGCAGCCGTCCGCGACATCATCCACGTGCTCTCGCGCCGGTGGCCCGCCGTCGAGATCGTGCTCGCGCCGAGCCGCGTGCAGGGCGAGGGCGCTGCCGCCGAGATCGTCCGCGGCATCCGCAACCTCAACCGTCTCTCCCGCATCGACGTCCTGATCGTCGGGCGAGGCGGCGGGAGCCTGGAGGACCTGTGGCCGTTTAACGAAGAGGCCGTGGCACGGGCCATCTTCGCATCCGAGGTCCCGGTCGTCAGCGCCGTCGGCCACGAGACGGATTTTTCGATCAGCGATTTCGTGGCCGACGTCCGCGCGCCCACGCCCTCGGCCGCCGCCGAGATCGTCGTCAAGGATCGCCGGGAGGTCATGGCCGCCCTCGACGCGACACGCGGGCGCCTGACGCGGGGCCTCCGGCACCGGCTGGAGGTCATGCGGCACGGCCTCGCGCTCATCGAGAAGAGCCGCTACTTCCGCTATCCGCAGGAACTGGTCCTCGGCCGCGTCCAGATGCTCGATGACCTGGCGGGGCGGCTCGTGGCCGGCATGCGGGAGACCGCCGCCGACTACCGCCTGCGGCTGGAAGGCGCCGCGGGCCGCCTAGCCGAACACGCGCCGCGGGTGGCGCGGCAGCGGGGGATCGGTGCCGTCCGGATGCTCGCCTTCCGCCTCCAGGCCGCCCAGCGGACGCTCCTCGTGCATCGCTGGGGCGCGCGGGTCGGCGTGCTCTCGGAGCGGTTGACCGACCTTGCGCCCGACCGGGTGCTTGCGCGCGGCTACAGCCGCACGGTCCTCGAGCGAACGGGCCAATCGCTCACCCGCGCCGCCGACGTCCGCCAAGGCGACCTCCTGCACACGGTGCTGGCCGAGGGCGAACTCACCAGCGAAGTAACCGCCACAACCGACGCGCGGCGGGTGTCCCCACCCACCGCGCAAGACCGGGCACGGCCGGGCGAGACCGGCCGTGGCACACAGCGCCCGCGCCGCAAACGCCGCGACACCGGTCCGACGCTGTTCGAGGAGTGACGTCGCCAAACCAAGCCAACATAACGTGTGGCACGGCTGGCTTGCCCAGCCGTGAGGAACGGGGGGAGAACCATGGACGCTGAAATGAAGGTCCACCTCACGGAGCAGGTACTGATGAGCAATGTGCGCCGGTATTGGTGGAGACGATGGCGCAGAAACATGTGCGTAAAGATCGGCTGGGCCTGCACGTTGCTGTTATGCTTCCTGGCCTTTCCGCACCACTGGTTGACGTGGGTATACGCCGGCATGTTCGTGTACTCAGTGGTGTACCTGGTCGTGTCTTACCTGAGGACGATGCGCAAAACCCGCTTGGGGTTTGCCCAGTTTGGCGAGCGAGAGCTGATGTATAGGGTGACCGATGAATCCCTCCAAGTGGAATCGCCACACGGCAAGTTAGCGGTGCCTTGGGACAAGTTTGGGCAACTCTGGCGTTTTGAGGACGCATGGCTCCTTTTCTCGGCAGCAGGGAGTTTCGAAATCTTCCCTGCCAACCTCGTCAAAGGAGAGGTGGGGCAGTTCCTCATGCGCAAGGTTCGCGAGAACGGCGGCAAGGTCAAGTAACAGAAGTGTGGCACGGCTGGCTTGTCCAGCCGTGAACTCCGGATGGGCTGGCGACCATGGACACGCTGCTACGCAAGACACGGCGTACCTACAACGAGCCGGGCCATGCTCACTACCTGACCTTCTCGTGCTACCGCGGGCTTCGTCTGCTCTCGCGGGACGCGCCGCGTCGATGGTTCATTGAGGCCCTCGCCAAGGCGCGAGATCGGCACGCCTTCGACGTCCACGCGTACGTTATCATGCCGGAGCACGTTCACCTCCTGGTCCGCCCGAGGCGAGCCACGTACCAGATGGGCATGTTTCTCAAGGCCGTCAAGCGGCCCGTTTCATGGAACGCCAAGCAGCAGTTGAGGGCGTCGGGAAACGTCGTCTGTCTGAAGCGATTGACGGTGCGCAAGGGCGCCCGCTCCGTCTTTCGGTTCTGGGAGGCGGGCGGTGGATTTGACCGCAACCTTTGGAGCAATGAGGCCCTGAAAGAGGCGGTCGCGTACATCCATGCGAACCCCGTCAGGAAGGGCTTGGTCGAGCGGCCGACGGACTGGCCCTGGTCGAGTGCACGCTTCTGGGCCGGCCTGGACGGGGTCCTCTTGCCGATGGACCCGATTCCGGTCTAATGGAGGAAAGGGAAGAACACGGCTGGGCAAGCCAGCCGTGCCACACGTGTGAGACAAAGCCGAGCGATGCTGCCCCACGGCTGGGCAAGCCAGCCGTGCCACACAAGCAGAGGTGCAGGGAAAGGCGTCATGCGCATGCGATTGTCCATCGTCGTGACGGGCATGGCCTGCGTCCTGGCCGGCTGCGCCGCACCAACCGAGCGCGACGTGCTGTGGCAGACCTCGACGATCAGCGCCCTCTTGGAGGGCGTGTACGACGGCGAAGTGACGGTCGAGGAACTTGTGAGCCACGGCGACCTGGGTATCGGGACGTTCGACGCCCTCGACGGCGAGATGGTCGTCGTCGATGGCACAGTGTACCAGGTTGACGGCGCAGGCAAGGTCCGTCGCCCGCCGCTTGAGACGAAGACGCCGTTTGCGGCGGTCACGTTCTTCGACGCCGACCGCGTGCTGACGGCCGACGGGGCCGTCGCGTTCGACGACCTGAAGGTCCTCATCGACCGTGCGGCCCCCGCCAAGAACGTGCCCCTGGCCATCCGCATCACGGGCACCTTCGCCAACGTCAAGACCCGCAGCGTGCCGAAGCAGGCGAAGCCGTACCCGCGGCTGGTCGAGGTGACCAGGAACCAGCCGACGTTTGAGTTCGAGGACGTACGCGGCGTGATGGTGGGGTTCCGGTGCCCCCAGTACGTGGAAGGCATCAACGTGCCGGGCTACCATTTGCACTTTCTCACGGCCGACCGCACGGGCGGCGGTCACGTGCTGGAACTTACGGTCGAGACGGTGCGGATCGAGATCGACGAGACGCCCGCCCTTCACGTCGCGCTGCCGACGGGCGAAGCCTTCGGCGCCGCAAGGATCGCAGGCGACACGGCAAAGGAACTGCGCCAGGCCGAGAGGTAGCGGGCGGCCGGTTAGCCGCCGCCCTTGCGCGGCGCGCCACGGAGGAGCAGGTACCCATGACCAAACGCAGAACCACCCCGAAGCAGCCCACGTTCGAGCAGCGCTTGGCGCGGCTCGAGAAAATCGTCGAGCAACTCGAATCCGGCGACGTGGGACTCGATGAGTCGCTCCGGCTGTACGCCGAGGGCGCCGATCTTCTCAAGGCCTGCCGCAAGACGCTCGGCGAGGCCGAAAAGAAGATCACCAAACTCACCGAAACGGCCGGCGGCGACCTCGAGGAAGAGCCCTTCGAGCCGCAGGAGTAGGCGTGCCGCGGCCTGTGTCTCAGCGGCGTTTCTTTTTCCGATTCCCCGCCCGTCCGCGGCGGGCGCGCTTGGCGGCGCGGGTGGGTTTCTTGGCGGCCTGGCGGGCTTTCTTGGGGTCCGTTTTCTTCGCGTCGGCTTTGGCGGATGGGCGGCGACGACGTTCGGCCTCAACCGGTTCAAGATCCAACTGCCGCCGGGCGATGTCCACGCCGGCGATGCGGACCTCCAACGTCGATCCCACGCGAAGTTCGCGCCCCGTACTGTGGCCGACGAGCGCCAAGCGGCGGCGGTCGAACCGGTACCGGTCGTCCGAGAGGCTGGAGATGTGCACGAGGCCGTCGATGAGCAGTTCCGGGTTCTCGACGAACGCGCCGAACGCCTGCACGCCCGTCACGATACCCGTGAAGGTTTCGCCGATGCGGCCCTGGAGGAATTCGAGGAGTTTGATCTTCGTCAGTTCCCGCTCGGCCGCCTCCGCCCGCCGCTCGGTCCGAGAGCAGTGGGCCGCCACCTCGGCGAGCGAGGCGCCGTCGGCCGTGCGGGCCCGCGCCGCCGCCTTCTTGCGGCTACCGCCTCGCCGTTTCTTCGCGCCGCCGTGCGCGACCTCGTCGAACAGCCGGTGGACCGTCAGGTCGGGGTACCGCCGGATGGGCGAGGTGAAATGGCAGTAGGCCTCCGAGCCCAGTGCGAAATGCCCCTCCTTCTGGATGCTGTACTCGGCTTTCTTAAGGCTCCGCAGCACCGCCAGGTGGACGCCGTAGGCTTCGGGTTTTCCGCGGACGGCGGCGAGCAGCCGCTGGAGGTCGTGCCGGCTTCGCGGGTTTTTCAGCCGGTAGCCGACGCTCCTGGCGTAGGCCTTGAGTTCCTCGGCGGCCTCGTCGTCGGGGTCGGGATGGATGCGGCGGATGCAGGTAACGCTGGCGAGGTCGAGTTCGCGGGCCACCGCCTCGTTGGCCTCGACCATGAACATCTCGATGATGCGGTGGCTGAAACTGGTGTCCTCCGGATGGGCGGCCAGGACGCGGCCCTCGTCGCTGAACTCCAGGTCCACGTCCGGCAGGTCGAGTTCCAGGTACCCGAGCCGCCTGCGGCGTTCGAGCAGCCGCCGCGCCAGCCGCTCCATGCCGCGAAGCAGTCGGGCAACCCCGGCGCCGAGGCCCCGCGTCCTGCCGTCCAGGGCGGCGGTCGCTTGCTTGTACGTCAGGCGCCGGGAACTCTTGAGAAACGAGTTGGCCAGGTCCACGTCCACGGGCTCACCGCCCTCGGAGAAGGTGATGAAGACGCTCTTGGTCAGGCGCGTGCGGCCTTCCTGGAGGCTGCACACGCCGTTGGAGAGGATCTCGGGCAGCATCGGCAGGACCGTCGTCGGCAGGTACACGCTCGTGCCGCGCTGGCGGGCCTCCTCGTCGAGCGGCGACCCCGGCCGCACGAAGTGGGCGACGTCGGCGATGTGGACGCCAAGCGTGGCGCTGCCGTCGTCGTGTTCGGTGAGGCTGATGGCGTCGTCGAAGTCACGGGAGTCCTCGGGGTCGATCGTGATGATGGTCTCGCCCGTGAGGTCGCGCCGGCCACGGAGGGCGGCATCGCTGAGGCGGTCGACCGCGCGGCGGGCGTCGGCCAGAACCGCCTCCGGGAACTCGTCCGGCAGGTCGAACTGACGGATGACCGCCAGCGTATCGACGCCCGGGTCGCCGCGCTTGCCCAGGACCTCGACGATGACGGCCTCGCCCGGCTCGCCGCGAAGGGCGTACCGCAGGACCTCGAAGACGACCTTGTCCTTGGCCCGGGCGCCCGCGCTGGAGGCGTCGGGCACGGCGAAGGCCTGGAGCAGGACGCCTCCGTCCGGCCGCACGACCGGCCCCGTTTCGGTCGCGTCGTAGGTGCCGACGAAGCGGGTCTGTCCGCGCTCGCGGACCTCGACGATGCGGCCGAAGTATCCGCGCCGTCCTTTGCCGGCGACCTCGGCGAGGACGGTGTCGCCGGTGACGGCGTCGAGGGTTTCGCCGGGCGGGATGAAGAGGTCCTCACCCTCGGTCGGGCCGCCGGCGGCCTCGGGTTCAACGAAACCGAAACCGCGCGCCGAGAGGCTGAACCGCCCCTCGACGGTGCGTGCGCGTCCGCGGCGTGGCCGCTCTTCGTGCGGCAGGAGGAGTTTGCCGGCGGGGGCGGCGATCTCGCCGTCGCGGATCATCCGCTTGACGAGGACCCGGAACTCGGCGTAGTCCTCCTCGGCCACGTCGAAGAAACGGGCCAGCCGCCGCAGTTTCATCGGCCGGTAATGGTGCGACTTGAGGTGCTCGAGAATCTTCTCGCGTGTCGTCATGCAGGCTCTTTCCGTGTAACGGTCGCAAGAGACAGTATAAGCGCCGCCCGGCGCGGTATCAATCCGTAGCGGTCCCTTGCCTTTGGGCGCGCACGGGCGTAGGCTGTAGTGGCACCCGCATGCGGAGATAGACGCCATGGCCGAGAACGAGGGATTTGGCGAGATCACCGAGCAGGCGAAGCGGTTGGGCGAATTGATCGGCACGCACCCGCGGTACGTGACGTTGCGCGCCAGCGACGAGGCCGTCCGGGCCGACAAGACCGCCACCGACGCACTGGAGGCCTACAACAAGGCCGCTGCCGAGATTGCCCGCAAGGAAGCCGCCGCCGAACCGGTCGAGGTTGCCGAGAAACGGGAACTCCAGCGCCTGCACAACGCCGTGGCGGCCAACGAAACGATCAAGGCCTTCACGCTGGCCCAGGCCGATTACGCCGAACTGATGCGCCGAATGAACGACACGATCTTCCGCGCCATCTCGCAAGGCGACCAGGAAGCCGAGCCCGCCGAACCGGCGACGCCAGATTAGCCGCCGAGTTGACTCGGCGCGTTGCACGCGCCGCGCCCATACGGGCCCATACGGGTCCGTACTGGGACAAGCGCGGCGGCTAACGTGCACGAACGCTTACGTTTCAGTCGGCGTCCTCGTCATCGGTGCCGACTTCTTCAAACCCCTTGAACAGCGCCCCGCGGAACATCCTGTTCCAGGCGGTCCAGCGGCGCGACGGGTCGGCGTCGGATGCCACGTCGCGCCAGAAGGCGTGCAGTTTGGCGTCGAGGTTGTCGAGGTGGTGGAGGGCAAACGCCTCGGCCGTCATCGGCAGTTTCGGGCTGCCGAACTCGTGCTCGCCGTGATGCGCCAGGACCAGGTGCCGCAGCACGTGCGCCAGTTCCTCCGGGAACTCGGTACCGGCGGCGCGGACCTGGCGGATCTTTTCCTCCAGCATCAGGACGCCCTGCACGAGGTGGCCGACGAGTTTCCCGGCGTCGGTGTAGCCGAACGACTCGGCATAATGCAGTTCGCTGGTCTTTCCGATGTCGTGCCAGAGGACGCCGAACAGAAGCAGGTCGCGGTCGAGTTTCGGGTAGTGCCTGGCGAGGAGCACGGCCGCTTCGGCAACGCTCAGCGTGTGTTCGAGCAGACCGCCGAGGTAGGCGTGGTGGAGTTTCTCGGCGGCCGGGGCACGCTTCAGCGCCGCCATCAGGTCCTCATCCGCCCACACCACGTCGAGAACCGCCCGAAGCGCCGGCCGCTCGATCGTGTCCAGGACCTCCTTGAGGCGCACCAGATGTTCCTCCGGGTCGCCGGGGCCCTTGGACAGGAAATCGGCCAGGTCCACCTCGTTGTCCCGGGCGGGCCGCATGGCCTCGATAACGATCTGCGGCGCGTCGTTGTATTGGCCCACGCGGCCCTTGACCATCGCGTAACCACCCTGCGGAATGGCGGCAAACAGCGCCTCGGTGGCATCCCACATGACGGCGGGCACCTCGCCCGTGCGGTCGCGGAGTTTGGCCGAGATGAACAGCGTCCCTTTCTTGGTGGTCCGCAGGTCCTTCTGTGCCACGTGGAACACCGCCTCAACGATGGTGCCCGGAATGGTCAACTGGTTGACGAACGTTCGTGGCATTACGTTCCCCTTGACAGCGGCCGTGAGGCCCCTTCTATCGCCCGAAACAGTCGAGCGTCTGCTGGTACAGCCGGCGGAACTTTGCCGGGTCGATGCATTCCACGTGCCCGTCGGCGAAGAGGACGTTCAGATGCAGCGGCTCCCGGCCGTCAGGATACACCTCGTAGGCGAGGACCGCCAGAAGCCAGTCGCGTTCGGTCACCCGCTTCGTGAGGGGCACGAGTTCGTAATCGCCCGCCGGCCGGTGCGTCTTGGCGGCGGGGTTGCGGAGAACCGCCGGGTCGCGGAGGAGGTTCGCCCGCGTCAGGTCCGACCAGGTTCTCGGGAACGTCCCCTTGATGGTGCGATAGACGTGGACGGCCTCGCCGAGGATCAGCAGGTTCCGCGCGCTGGCGTTGCGGGCCACGTCGTCCGAGGTGACCTGCCTGACCGTTTCGACCAGGTTGTTGACGAAACGGTAGGCGGTGCTGCGCGACATGGCCAGGTGAACCATCCCCTCATCGGCCGTGGCCCGGTAGAGCGGCTCCGACGCCGGTTCCTCAAGCGGCTGCCCGCCGAGCAGGGCCGGCAGGGCCATCTGAAGCGGATCGGCCAGCGCCCGGAGCAGGTCGGCCATGAACGGCGCCATCTTCGGCGAGGCAAAGCGCACGCGGGCGCGAAGCGCGTCGGCCTCGCGCGCGAGATCCAGCGACCCCGTCACGGTCTCGGCCTCGAGCGCGATCCGCACCAGGTTGTAGTGCAGCGCGAACGCCATCAGCGCGTCGGCGTCCATGTTCGGCCGCAGCGCCCTCTGTTGGAACCGCCGGTACTCCTCCAGGATCGCGTCCTTCAGGCTGGCCGGCACACGGGCCACGAAGGTGATCTCGCCGGCCGGGGCCGGCGTCTGATTCGTTGCGGCGCCGGTCTTCGGCCCACGTGCGGCCACTAGCATGCGGGCCAGGTAATCACGGTTCGACGCTATCACCACGACGCGCGGCTCGGGGACGGCCAACGTCTTCTCAGTGCCAAGGCTGTAGACGGGCGTCGGGACGCCCGGTACGGGAACGACCGGGTGTGTCTCCTCGAGCAGGTCCTTGGCTTCGACGTCGCGGCTCACGTGCAGGATCAGGCCGAAGTTGCCCTCATCCAGAAGGTCCTGCGGCGAACTCACCAAGCCGACCGCCACGACGTCCTTCTCCAGATCGATGGCCGGCGGCAGGTTCTGCGTGAGTCGTCGGCGCAGGCGCAGCGCGGGATCGGCGAGCATCTTCCACAGGTTGGTCCTGGCGAGCGCAGCCATGCGGACGTGGACCACAAAGTCGGCGTCATTGGGAATGTAGGCCAGCACGGGCGAGGGCGCGGGCAGCGCCGTAGCGACGGCGGGGGCAGCCGGCGCCGGACTCTCGGCGGACCCCGTGTGCAGCAGCCCCGCAGCCGCCAGGCTGACAAGCGCGACGACGATTCCCATCACTCCTCTCCCCCTTCGGCAGAGGGTTGTCGAGCAACCCGCCATTATAGGACTGGGCACACGTTGTTGCCACGCTTTTCAACGAGCGCGGCGCACCCACCGCAACTTTTCCTTGCTCCGGGGGCGCAGCGGGCCTATTATCCGACTCGTGCACCCGGGCCGAACCCGCCGCGCCCGGCCCGTACGGGTGGGGCGGCGGCGGGTCGCGTTCCGTGCAATGGGGCCCTTCCAGCAAGCGAATCATCATGGCAAACGAGTACGAACAAGCGAGACGCCGCAAGGCCGACAGCCTCCGCCAGAAGGGGCTGGACCCCTTCGGCCACCGGTATCCCGACACGATCGGTGCGGACGAGGCGCGGCGGCGCTACGAGACGGTGGGCGATGGTGCGCCGGCCCGCGTGGCTGGCCGGCTGACCGCCCTGCGCGAGTTCGGCAAACTCGTCTTTGCGGACCTTTCGGACCGGACCGGCCACATCCAACTCGCCTTCAGCAAGAAGGTCCTCTCGGAGAACGATTGGGAGCGGGTCAAACTGCTGGACCTCGCCGACTGGGTCGGCGCCGAAGGCCGCCTCGTCACCACCCGGACGGGGGAGATCACGGTCGAGGTGGCCGCGTTCGAGATTCTGACGAAGGCGCTCCTGCCGCCGCCCGAAAAATGGCACGGCCTTCAGGACGTCGAGGCCCGGTATCGCCGGCGGTACGTGGACCTGTTGGCCAACCCCGAGGTGCGTGAGGTTTTTCTGAAACGGTCGCTCATCCTGGAGGAGGTTCGCGGGTTTCTGCGCCAGCGCGGGTTCGTGGAGGTCGAGACGCCGGTCCTCCAGCCGATTTACGGCGGGGCGGCTGCGCGGCCGTTTGTCACACACCACAACACGCTCGACACCGATTTCTACCTGCGCATTTCGCCGGAACTGTACCTGAAGCGGTTGCTGGTCGGCGGCATGGACCGCGTGTTCGAGGTCAGCCGCGTGTTCCGCAACGAGGGCATCTCGACCAGGCACAACCCCGAGTTCACGCTCCTGGAACTGTACCAGGCCTACGCCGATTACACCGACATGATGGAGATCGTCGAGACGCTCCTGGAGCACTTGGCCCGCACGGTTTCCGGCGGCAAGACGTGCCTGCCGTTCGGCGATACGGAACTGGAGTACAAGGCGCCGTGGCGGCGGGCACGGTATGCGGACCTGCTGGAGGAGTACACGGGCCTCGTGTCGGGCGATGAGCCGGGCATCCGCCAGAAGGCCCGCGAACTGGGTATCGAGGAAGGCGGCAAGCATCTCGACGTGGTCATGCACGACATCTTCGAGGCCACCGTCGAACCGCACATCATCCAGCCGACTCACGTCTGTGATTGGCCCGCGCGCCTGTGCCCGCTGACGAAACGCAAGGCCGACTGGCCCGACATCGCCGAGCGCTTCGAGCCGATGGTCGCCGGGATGGAGATCGGCAACGCTTACACGGAACTCAACGACCCGGACGTGCAGCAAGAGGCGCTGGGCATCCAGTTGGCCGGCCAGGACGAGACGATGGCCGTCATGGACACCGACTTCCTGGAGGCCCTCAAGCACGGGATGCCGCCGGCCGGCGGGTTGGGCATCGGCATCGACCGCCTGGTCATGCTGCTTGTGAACGCGTCGAGCATTCGCGACGTGGTGCTGTTCCCCGCCCTGCGGCCGCGCGATGGGGCCGACGGCACGGGCGGACAGGCGCCCGACGCCGACGAGGCGAGTTAGCCGCCGGGCTTGTCCCAGTACGGACCCGTATGGGCCCGGCGCGCTCGCCGTGCCTCGCGCTTCGATACCGATGTAGCGCACGAGGGCCTATCGCATGGACGGACAGTGGCTGGCGTCGCCGTGGCTGATTCCGGCCGCCGTCGGGGCGGGCGTTGTGGCGCTCGGCCTGGTCGCCCTGGTGCTTGCCACGCCGGTCTATAAGCACATCATCTGCGCCAAGTACCTGTTCTGCGGCTGGAAAGCGGTGGTGCCGCTGGTCTCGGCATTGCCGGCCGCCCTCGGTGTGTTCCTGCTGATCCTCGTGTTCGCGATCATGGACGGCTTCGTGCGCGAGACTCGCGAGATGACTCGCGGGACGCTCTCGGACATCATCGTCGATGCCCACATGGAAGGGTTGCCGTACTACGAGGAACTCGCCCGGCGGATCGAGGCGGTCGAGGGCGTCGAGGCCGCCACGCCGGTCATTCAGACGTACGCCGTGGCACGGGTCAAACCGCGTCTGAGCAGCATCAAGCCGCTCGTGCGGCCGTGTGTGATCATCGGCATCCGGCCGGGCGAGAAGGCCGAGATGGGCCGCTTCCACGAGTACCTTCAGCGGCAGCAGGGGTTGCAGTATCCGGCCGCCGACCTCCTGAACGTGCCCGAAGCATGGGACCGCGGCCCCCGTCCGACGCGGCCGGGGTGCATTGCCGGAGTCGGCGTCATCGGTGCGCCGATGAGCAGTCCCGTGCCGGAGACCATGCGGGAAGGGGCCGGGCGGCGGGTGCTGGCAGTGCTGCTGGCGGTCCCTGCCGCCGTGGCCAGTCTGTTTGTGTGGCGGGCCGGACGCCGCCGACAGAGACACGCAGGCTGGACGGTTGCCACGGTCCTGTGCGTCGTGGTGTTCGTGGCGCTGGTTGCGGTGGCCGCCTTCATGCCGGTCCGCGAGGTCCAGATCATGCGTCCGCAGGTCATCGACTTCCCCCTTCTTCCCTATGGCGGCGATCTGGTGGTCTCGACGATTCCGATCCGCCCGAGCGGCGCCCTGGCGATGGAAGCGGGCGGCATCCCGAAGGTCACCAGCCGCGCATTCACCGTGGTGGACCGGTTCAAGAGCGGTTACTGGGAGGCCGACTCGTCGCACGTGTACGTGGATTTCGACGTGGCCCAGCAGATGGCGGGGATGGACGTCCAACCCGCCGCCGAGGGCAAGCCCGCCGTGGCGGCACGGACGAACCAGATTCAGGTCAGGATCGCCGACCCGTCTCAGGGCGACGCTCTTGTGGAAGAGATCACGGCCGTCTGGCGCGACTTCGCCCGCGAGAAGCCCGAAGTGGGCGTCCTGCAACTGACCGTTAACACCTGGGAGACGCAGCAGCGGATGATCCTGACGGTCGTGGAGGTGGAGCGGAACATCACGGCCCTGATGCTGGGCGTGATGTTCCTTGGGTTCGGCGTCCTGATCGCCCTGATCTCGTACGTCATGGCGTATATCAAGAGCCGCGACGTGGGAATCCTCAAGGCGCTCGGGGCGCGCGACGCCGGCGTCGGCAGTTTGTTCCTGGGCTACGGGTTCATCATCGGCGCCATCGGCGTGGCGGTCGGCATGACGGCGGCGCTTCTGATGCTGGCGAACCTGGACCCGATCGAGATCTGGGTGAACCGGACGCTCGATATCGACGTGTTCCCGCGCGAGATGTACTACTTCGACCACATTCCTCAGCACACGTCGCCCGCCTGGTGCGTGGCGATCGGGGCGGGGGTGCTGGCCCTCTCGACGCTGGCGAGCATGGCGGGCGGTCTGCTCGCGGCCCTCAAGCAGCCGGTCGAGGCGCTGCGGTATGAATGAACGCGGAACGCGGACGATGACCGAACCGATCCTCAAAGCCGAGAACCTCGTGAAGGAGTACCGGATGGGCGCATCGCGCCTGCGGGTCCTTCACGACGTGGGCCTGACGGTCGGCCGCGCGGATTTCCTCTGCATTCTCGGTCCGTCGGGCAGCGGCAAGAGCACGCTGCTGCACCTGCTGGGCCTGCTGGACCGCCCCACGGAAGGGCGCGTGGTCTTCGAGGGCCAGGACGCCTCCGCCAAGCCGAAGCGATGGCGCGACCGGATGCGAAACGAGGCTATCGGCTTCGTGTTCCAGTTCTACTACCTGATGCCGGACCTTTCGGTCCTCGCGAACACGCTGCTGCCGGCGATGGTCCGGACGCCGCTGGCGGCGTGGCCGGCGGTGCGTGGCGGCCACCGGCGCCGGGCGCTCGAGGTGCTCACAGACCTCGGCCTCTCGGAGCGGGTCGCGCATCTGCCGAGGGAACTGTCGGGCGGCGAACGGCAGCGGGCGGCCCTGGCGCGGGCACTCGTCCACCAGCCGCGCATCCTCTTCGCCGACGAACCCACAGGGAACCTCGATTCCGCCACCGGCGAGGAGATCATGCGGGTCATCACGCGGCTGAACCGGCGCGACGGTCTCACGGTCGTCATGGTCACCCACGACCAGCGGGTGGCCGAGCAGGCCGACCGCATCCTGCGTCTGCGCGACGGTAAACTCTTGCGTGGGGCGTGACGGGCCGGTACATTTCGGTGCTTGCCGGGCGGCGCGCTCGGGCGGCCGTGTCCGAGCCGCGACCGTGAGGGAGCGGACTGCTCGCTTACGCTCGTGGCTCGGCGGCCACCCGCCGGGGACAACAGGAAGGAAGAGAATCATGGGGCTGAAGGTCTGGCTCAACGGCGACCTGGTGGACCGCGAGGACGCCAAAATCTCGGTCTTCGACCACGGCGTCCTGTACGGCGACGGCGTTTTCGAGGGCATCCGGTCGTACGGCGGCAAGGTCTTTCGCCTCCAGGCCCACGTGCGCCGGCTGTACGATTCGGCCCTGGGCATCCGCCTGACGATCCCCATCTCGCAGGAGGAGATGGCCAAGGCCATCACCGATACCCTCCAGGCCAATAGTCTGCGGGACTCCTACATCCGCGTCGTGGTGACGCGCGGCGCGGGAACCCTGGGCCTGGACCCGAACCGGTGTCCGGAGCCCAACGTCTTTATCATTACCGACAAGATCTCGCTCTATCCGGACGAGTTGTACGAGAACGGCCTGGACATCATCACGGCGGCGACGATGCGGAATCATCCGAACGCCGTCAACCCGCGCGTAAAGAGCCTCAATTACCTGAACAACATCCTGGCGAAGATCGAAGCCATCGACGCGGGCACCCTCGAGGCCGTCATGCTCAACCACCTGGGGTACGTGGCCGAGTGCACGGGCGACAACCTGTTCATCGTACGGGATGGCGCTGTGTTCACGCCGCCCATCGCGGCAGGGATCCTGGAGGGCATTACGCGCAACGAGATCATCGGCATCGCACGCGAGCAGGGCCTGGAGGTGCGCGAGGAAAACATCACACGCCAGGACCTGTACGTGGCCGACGAGTGCTTCCTGACGGGGACCGCCGCCGAGGTCGTGCCGGTGGTCCGGATCGACAAGCGGCCGATCGGCACCGGCAAACCGGGCCCGGTCACGAAGCAGTTGGCCGAGGCGTTCCGCCGCCTGACGAGGGGGTAACTGCACCGCGATCCAGCCTTTGCGGTGTGCCGCAGCCCGTACGGTCCGTGTTCTTTCGCCCCTTTCGGAGCGCGAGAGACGGGCGGCCTGGGGCGTGATCGCGTAAGTTCTTGTGGCACAAGCGCTTATGTTGCCCGCGATTGGCGAAAAACCCCCGTCCGCTACCCGTCTTGCACGCCGGCGCTGCGATATTATCGCAAAAAAACGTCGGACGATTTGACTTTGGCGGCTTTATGAGTCATAATGGGGGTGGCCCGTTGGGAGGCGGGCCGGGACGTGACAGATTGAGTTCCGGGGGAGGTCAGCCAATGCGGCTGATCTCCTTTCTTTTTGCTGTGGGGGGACGAGAGCAGCGCTGGGCATAGCATAGGCCCGTTATGACGGGGCTCGGCAACTTTGGTTTTCTCTTTCTTTCATGGGGGTGGGAACTTTGTGTTCCGGAAAGGGTAAGATGATGTGTAAGACATCGCTTCTGTTGGGTCTTGTGGCTGGAATCGTCACGCTCGGAGTGGTCGCGAACGCGGCGACAGCGGGATTCATTATGGACACGATTACGGTCGAACTACCCAAGGGTCCCGGCCACGGTCACCACGGGCCACCGGCCTGGGCGAAGTGTCCGGACTGGGTGTTCGCCATGCAGGCCGAGAAGGGCCATCTGGGCATGCAGGAGAAGTTCAAGGGCCACGACCCGTTCCCCGTTGTCGTTTCCGGCGAGACCGATGCCGACCCCGTCATGCACATCACCAAGGACGTGGAGAACAGTTCGGGCGTTGCCTGGAGCGGTTACACGGTCTCCCTGGAGGGTACGGGTGCCGAGTTTGTGGGCGCCGCCACGAGTAGCCACTTCGGGGCGGGCGTCGTGACGCCGAGCCTCATTACGTACACCGCGCCGGATCCCGTTGCGCCGGGCGAGATACTTACGCTGGGCTTCGACATCAACGTGGACATAAGCGGCTTGTTCTCATTCACCATGACGCAGACGCCGCTGCCGGAACCGGCGACGCTGGCGTTTTTCGGCCTCGGCAGCCTGGGGCTCGTGGCGATGCGGCGCCGACGGGGGCGGTAGCACCGGCCGGGAATAACGGTAAGGTTTGAGAAGACTCGTCCCGCGGCAGGAGATGGCTGCCGCGGGGCGTTCCTTTGCGCCGATGGTGGCGTCGGGCGTGTTCGGCGGATCTACCCCTCGCCCCGGGTCCGCTTGAAGTGAAACAGGACGGCCCGTGAGGCCGGCGCGTCAAAGGTCAATCGGCCGCTCGCCTCGTGCGCCAGGACCGTCTCCCGCATGGCGATCACGTCGAAGCGTCGCACCTCCCATGTGCCGGGCGGCAGTTTGGCGGCGAAGCCCTTGTGGTGTTCGCGCGTGCCGAGGACGTATTCGCGGCCGGGCCAGGCCATGGCGCGGCAGTTCTCGCCGGCGCCGCGGAAGACGTCCGCGGGGTCGATCGGCTGCATCTTCCAGAAGGTGACATGCCGGTTGATCGTTTTGCGGAGCCATGTCAGGTGCGGCGCAGCGGTGTGCTCGCCGGGCTTGAAACCGCCCCAGAAGTAGTGGCCCTTCTTTGAGGCGGGTTTGTGGCCGGTGGTGCCGTAGCCGCCGCCCAGGAAGGCGCCGAGGTGCCCCTCGATGACGTCATCGCGAGTGAACTTGTCGCCCTTGCCCTCGTAGCCCAGTTCGTCGTTGATGACGGGCTTGTCGCCGCCGCCCGCGGCGTGGCTGGCGGCGATGGCGTCGGCCGAGCGGGTCAGCGTGCGGATCTTGTTCTGGATGATGACGTGGTCGTTCCACGCGGGCGGCGCGTTCAGTTCCTTCGGCCAGACACGGGGTCTCCCGTGGACGCTGATGGGCGTCGGATACGGCAAGCACCGGCGGAGTTCCGCGCCGAAACGTTTGATCTCGTCGGCCGTGTACTTCGGGTTCTTGATGTCCCATTCGTTCGACAGGCAGAACCAGACGTTGGGGTAACTGCCGTACCGCGCGGCCACGTACCTGAGGATGGGTGTCGCGTCGCCCTTGTTCTTGCCGGCGCGGAGGATGGACCGGGCCTGGCGCGTGTCGGGGCCGCTCAGGATGAGGTCGGCGATGATGTCCTTCTCCCACGCCGTGCGAACGGCCACGTCCACCCGCTTGTGGAACCACTCGGGATTGGGACGGTGCGAGAAGTTGCCGTCGTCGGTGGGATGGCCGCCGTCGTCGAGGAACGGCTTGGCCTTGGGGTTTGGGTAGCGGCAGGGGTGGATGGCGAAGCGGACCTTGTTAAAGAAGCCGGCGCCGGCTGCCACGTCGTCGGCGATGGTGCCCGGACGCGGGCCCTTGTCGGTCATCCGGCTCAGGAACGCGTAGTGCGTGTTGCCGAAGATGTAGGGGTGCGATCCGTCCGACCGCTTGTACCACCGGCCGCCGGGGGTCTCGCGGTCCACGAGCCAGAAGCCGGGGTGCTTGGACGGGGTGGCGGTTACGGTCTCGCCCTGCCGCCGGCCGCGGAGTTCCTTTGCGCTGGAGTGAACCTCGGCCAGCATCCACCTGCCGGGCCCGGTCGGGCAGAAGCGGACCTTGAAGGCGTCCCCCTCGCGGCCGCCTTGGCCGTCGCCGTCGTAGAAGCCGTGGACCGTGTATTCCGGTTTGCCGCTTTCGTGCCGGAAGCGGACCCAGAACTCGATATCGCGGGCGGGGGCGTCGCCCGCCTTGCACGTCGGACCCTCGAAGGGGATTTCGATAACGCTGTAGACCGGGCCGCGTCCGACTTCGCCGGCGCATGCTGCCGCGCAGATGCCGAGGAGGACAAGGGAAACGGCAGTGACCGGCAGTGTGATGGCAGGCGCGGCGCGGCAGGTGGTCATGTCGGCCTCCCGGCCCTGGCTCAGGAAAGGGGGTTGCCGCTCGCCTCGTCGCGGGTCATTTCAGCGTCGAGAGGTAGATGGCCAGGTTGGTGGCGACGGCTCGGGCGTCGGCCGTCTTGTAGCCGCGGCACCGGTGGGCCTGGTAACCGGTCGTCGAGAAGACCACGTCGAAGGGCGAATACAGGCCGATCATCTTCTCACCGTCGTAGATGCCGGAGAACCGTGGTGTCTGGCGTCCGACTTTGCCGGCCTTCACGAGGGCCTTGCGGAACTCGACGCCGGCGGTCAGGTTATATCCCTCGCCGCCGTCCATGCGTCCGTGGAGCAGCGGATGGCTGCCGGAGAGCATTTTCAGCGTCCAGCCCATTTCGGTGGCCAGTGTGCGGACCGACCCGTCGAACGGCAGGGCGCCGGTGACGGCCTCGATCCAGAGGAACCCGCCGTCGGCCAGGTACTTTTTCAGAGCCGCCTTTTCGGGAGGCGTGAGTGTGAAGGCCCGCGATCCGCCGAGGTAGGCGATCGCCCCGGGCGCCAGGTCTTTGATCGCCACGCCGCCGTCGGTGAACGGCGCCTCGGCCGGCTCGGCAACTTGGAGCGTGATGCCGGCCGTAGCCTTGACGTGCCTGGCCAGCGAAGCGAACCCGCGGTAGTTGGCGCCGGCCTCCCAGTTGCCGCCGTACTTGGCACGGGCGATCCGGAGCGTTTTCTTCGGGCCGGCCTTGACGGGTCCGGTGAACCTGTCGGACTTGGGTGGTTCGCGTCCGGCGAGTTTCGCCCGAAGCGGGGCCTCGTCCGTCGCGTAGGTGTAGAGGTTGATGCCCCAGTCGAACAGGTACATTTTTTGGGTAAAGGCCTTCACCTGCCAGGGACAGGAGATGTCGTCGGGGCTGTAGAAGACCGATGTGCGGACGCCGTCGTGAATGCCAAGGATGTCGGGCCGGGCCTTCAACTTCTGGAAGGCATCCCAGACGCGGTGGTCCCTGGCGAGTTTGACCATTTTCCACTCGGGTTCCTGCGGGCGTGCCTTCGCCTCGGGCCACACCTCGCGGGCGAACTTCAGGAACCACTTGCGAACCAGCGCGTTGCCGCACGACGCCTCAAACAGGATCGTGCCGCCGGTGTCGGTGAAGTCGCGGAGTTTCTTGGTCTGTTCGGGCGTGAAGGCGGGGATGCTCTCGGCGGTGATGTACAGAATGGGGGCGTCGTGGAGTTCCTCGAGCGGCACCTTCAGGTCCACGATCTGCCAATGGAACATCTGCTCTTTTCGTTGCTCGATGAAGTGGGTCAGGTTGGCGATGTCGCGGCGGTGGGCGTTCCAGACGCCCGGCTGCCCGTCGGGTCCGTCGAACTTGAGTTTGTTGAACAGGACGGGCGCGCGGCCCTTGTAGAGGAACAAGAGGGCGAAGCACGTCTTGTCCAGACCGCCCCATGAGCCGTCCTTGCCCTGTTTCCTGATGACCTCGGCGGCCCCTTCCTTGTACCAGTTGTGGGTGCCGAAGTGCTTGTAGCCTGCGGCGATGCCGACCCGCTCGACGCAGTACAACCAGTACAGGACATTCCCTTTGCCGACCTTCTCGGCCTGCGGATTGGCCTTGGTGTCGAAGTACTTGCCGAGCCATCCGAGAGCGGCGTCCATGGCCCGCTCGGTCTTGGTGGTCGTCCTGGGGCTCGCGCCGCGTTTGCACGGGCAGCCGCTGCCGGGTTCGAGGAAGTCGGCAATGATAAAGAGCGAGGCGAGCCCCGCCGCCGTCATCGACCCGGAGGGTTTCTCGTTGTTACCCTGGTAGTACCACCCTCCGCTGTCCTGCTGGAACTGGAGATAGAGCGAGAGGGCCCTCTGGAGGTTCGCCGTCGGGTCGGGGAACTCGATTCCCGCTCGCTGGGCGTCGCGCATGGCCAGGATCGGCCACTGAGTGACGGAGAAATCGTAAGCGCCGCCACCTTTGAGTTCGTACCGCCATCCGCCGCCCGTGGCCTGGCCCATCTGCATCCGCATGATGTCTTCTTTGGCCTTGAGCGCCACGTGCCGCTTTCGGTCGCCAAGCAGATGCCTGTACAGGTACGAGAAGCCCATGACGCGGATGGGGACGGCGTAGCCCTGCTTCTTGTCGAAACCGGCGTCGGCGTCCAGGTCCATCAGGTACTCCAGACCCTTGTCCATGTAGTCGCGGTTGGGGTGCTCGCCCATGTAGGCCAGGGTCATAAAGACCAGCGCGCTGAGGCCGCCCTTCATGCCTCCCGCGGTGAAGGACCCGTCGGGCTTGGCCTGGGCGATGAGGAACTGTCGTCCCCGCTCCAGGGCATTGCGGACGACTTCGTCGGTAAGACCCGCCGTGGGCTTGGGAGGCGGTGCGGACTCGGCGCCGGCGGCGGTGACAATCAGAAAACAGGCGACTGCGGCCGCGAGCAGGACGCCGACGCACCTGCGTGTCATCTGGAGGCCCTTTCGCATTCCGATGAGGGTCTATTATCAGGCCGCCGGTCGGTCGGTCAAGAACAGGATGATGTTGGCGGCCACGGCCCGGGCGTCCTGGGCCTTGTAGCCCCGGCGGCCGAAGGCGTTGTAGCCGGTTATCGAAAACATGATGTCGAAGGGGCTGTAAACGCCGACGAGTTTGTCGCCAAGGTAGACGCCGGTCAGTTCGGCGTGCGGCCGGCCGAGCCGCAGCACCCGCAGCGCCCGGCTGAACCGGACGCCCGAGATCAGGCCGTAGCCCGTGCCCTTGGGCAGGCGGCCGGTCATCAACGCGTGCGTCTGCGGGATGGGCTTGAGTTGCCAGCCGACCTCCGTGGCAAGTTTGCGGAACGCCCCGTTAAAGTCGGTCGATCCGCCGGCGGCCTCGACCCAGAGGAACCCGCCTTGGGCGGCGTAGGCCTTGAGGGCCTGCTTCTGGGCCTCGGCCATCGCGATCTCGCCGGGGCCGATGAGGTAGGCGATGTCCTGCTTGCCCAGGTCGCTCGGATTCACGCCGTCCTCCTCGACGGCCAGACTGACCGACGCCTTTTCGGAGAGGATCTTCTGGAGCCGCTGGAACACCTTGTAGTTGCGTCCGGTCAGCCACCCCGGGCCGTCGTACTTGATGCGCGCGAGGCGCAGACTCTTGCGGCTGCCGGCTTCGACCGGGCCGGGGTATCGGTCCTTTTCCTTGGGAAGGCGGGCCTGGAGTTTGGCCCTCAGGGGGCTCTGATCGGTCGCATAGGTGAACAGGTTGATGCCCCATTTGAACAGGTAATCCCGGCGGGCGTAGGCCTTGGTCTGCCACGGGCAGGAGATGTCGTCCATCGCGTAGAACAGGAAGGTCCGCATCCCGTCGTTCAGGCCCAGGATCTCGGGGCGCTGTTTCAGCGGGTTCGGATGCCTGAACGATCCGTGGTCGGGGCCGAGGGGTTTCAGTTGCCACTGGGGCCAAATTTCCCTGACGAACGCCTGGGCCCACTTGCGCGCCGCCGGGTTGCCGCACGACGCCTCCAGCAGGATGGTGCCGCCCGTGTCGGTGAACTGGCGGAGTTTCTTCTTGTGTTCGTCCGAGAATTCGGGCTCCTTTTCGGCCGTGATATAGAGGACCGGGGCGTCGTGCAGTTCCTCGACCGGGGCGCGCAGGCTGACGATCTGCCACTGGAACATCTGCTCTTTGACCTTCTCGATGTAGGTGGTCAGGTTGGCGATGTCGCGGCGGTGGTTGTTCCACTCGCCTTTGTATTCGAGTTTGTTGTAGAGGATAGGCGCGCGGCCCTTGTAGAGGAACAAGAGGCAGAAGCAGGTCGCCGGGATGTCGCCCCACGCCCCGCTGCCTTCCTGGCACGCTACAAGGTGCTCGGCCCCCTCCTTGTACCAGTTGTGGTTGCCGAAGTACTTGTATCCGGCGGCGATGCCGACCCGCTCAACGCTGTAGAGCCAGTAGCGGCGGTGTGCCTCGTTTCCGTCGGGATGCTTGGGGCTGGAGTCGGCCTTGAAGTGCTTCTCGAGCCAGTCCAGTGCCGCGTCCCCGCGCCGCTCGAAGTCGCCGCCGACGCGGGCGCTTCGGCCGTTATGGCAGGGGCAACCGCTCGGAAGGTCCAGGTTGTCCATGGTGATAAAAAGGCTGGCCAGGCCGGCTGCCGTCATCGTCCCGTACCCAGGCGTGTTGACGCCGAGGTGGTCGTTCTTGCCGACGCTCGGGTCGCCGTAGTTCCACGCCCCGTCGGTTTTCTGCTCCTTGCAGTAGAGGGCGTGGTTGCGTTCCCACACGTAGCGTGGGATTTCGACGCCCGCCAGTGCCGCTTCGCGCAACGCCAGGACACCCAACTGCGTGTTCGACAGGTCGTACCGTCCGCCCGAACCGCTGAGGCTCCTGTAGTTCCAGCCGCCGTGCGACCCCTGGGCATTGACCAGCCACATGGCGTCCGCTATGAGCGCCTTACGGATCATGGCCCGCCTCTTGCCCGACAACCTTCTCTGAAGATGCGCGTACGCCATCGTCCGCATGGAACGGGCGTAGGTGTAGTCCATCTCCCGCGCCAGCAGCGCATTGATTCCCCTGGCAACGGCGTCGCGGTTCGGATGGATGCCCGTGTAGACGAGCGTGTACATGGCCGTCTCGGTATGGCCGCAGGGAATCGGCGAATCATGGTACTTCTGCTCGGGCCAGGACCCGTCCGGGCGCTGCTGGCTCATGAGGTGTTCTTGGGCCTTCTCAATGGCCTTGACGACCTGCTCGTCGGTCAGCGAAAGTGCCGTCTGCCACGTTGCGCCGATGAGCAGTGCCACCATCAGGCCCTGCAAGACAATCTTCCGCATCTGGTAACCTTTCGGGTATGTCCCCGGCCCTGTCGTAAGCACCGCCCTTACCTTATACGCGACAAGGCGCGCCCCTGACACCAAAAACTCGGCCTCCGCCTTGCCCTCCCTGGCCGGCCTTCCGGATGATTCATGCCCGCCGCTGTCCTGCGGTACCTCCATTGCCATAGACGTTGCCGGACGGGCGATATTAGGCGGTACCCGGATGGGTTGCGGCGACACGCGCCCAGGAAAGACCCGCGGCCCCGGCATGGCCCGAGGGCGGCGGCGAAAGGCCGTCACACACGATAACGGGGCCGCCCGGCCGGGCGTCAGCCTCAGCGCTTGGCGCTCGGCAGACGCCGGCCAATACGGCGGCGGCGCTTGAGGATCTTCCGGCCACTGCGCGTCTTCATTCGAACGCGGAATCCGTGCCGCTTGCGGTGCTTGCGAGCGGACAGTTTACGTCCCGGCATGCCCATCGTATCTCCCTCGGTCTTATTCGTCGCACGTGCTGAGGCGTCGAGCCGCAGCGGGCGGCGCCTGCCCCGGGCAGAGCCGAAGGGTCGCGGTTACGTTCGCGGTTCCCCCGCCCTTCCGGTCGAGGAGCGGGCCTCAGATCGGCATCCCCGTAATCCTGGCCTCGAAGACCAGGTGGTTGCCGACCACGCCCTGCGTGTCGAACACGGCCCTGCGGCTGCGTATCTCCACGGCCCGGCCCAACAGGATCAACCGCTCGCCCGGCGCCACCTGGCCGCGGAACTTCACGCCATCCACGCCGCCGAACCCAAGGAACCGCGGGTCCTGCCTCACCTTCTTGAAGTACACGCTGCACATCTGGGCGGCCGCCTCAATCATCAGAACTCCCGGCAGGAGCGGCCGGCCCGGAATGTGGCCGCGGACCCAGAATTCGTCGTCCCGCACCTCCTTGACCGCCACGATCTCGCCCGCCTCGGGGTCCAGATGGATCACGGCCGTCAACTGCTCCATCTCGTGCCGGTGCGGGTTCAACCGGCGAATCTCCTCGATCGGCATGACGACCGAAGAGAAGTCGATTTTCGCCAGGTCTACCAGGAGCGGCGGGGCCATGCGTCGTGTCCGTTTCTTCGCTCTTGGACCGCTTACTGAAACCACAGGCCCGCTCCCCCGGCCGAGTCGGCCGTCTGGCGGCGACTCGCCCGGCCAAGGGCGGGCCCGGTATCCGGACTTCCCTTTCCTGGCCCCGCTCGACCGTCTGCGATGCCGCTATCGAAAGCGGCACCGGCGGGCGGGGTCCCGCAAGGCGCAATCACCTCGCGTCGGCTCTGCTGATACCCCCTGTTCTACTCGGCAGGCGGCTCGGCAGGCGCCGACGGCGCGGCAGGCTCGCTCTTCAGTTCCAGGCACTTGATGCGGACGTCCTGGGCGGCGGCCTTCACCTGCTGCATGGTTTTCCGCACCCGCGTGCCGGCGGCCTTGTTTCCCTTGTCCACCTTGAGCACGTCGGCCTCCGCGGATGCCACGATCTCTTTGAGACTGTCGAACTCCAGCATGTGGCTGCTCCTTCGCAAAAGGTCCGCAGTTCCGTACGGGGACCGGAAACCCCCGTCGTGCCCAATCTACACGCTTTCCACGGGGGCTGTCAAAGGGAAAACGGGCGTTTTTTGGCCGAAACCGCTTGTCAACCACCCCGAGGACGCCGCCACAGACGGCTCGACTGAGATGCCGACAGCAGGCTCTCGGCGGTCAGGGCCAGAGCCAGGGCCGCGATGACAAGCGGCGAGAGGTCCGTCCCGGCACCCCCCGAGAGCGCCGGAATCGCCCTTTCCGGGCTGAAATCGCCGCTTACGACCCGCACGCGGTCCGCGGCGAACGCCGCCGCCAGATGATCCACACGCGGCGCAAGGTCGGCCGTCTCGTTGGGCTCGATGTTGACCGAGTAGTGGATTCTCCGGCCTTCACTTGCCGGCGAAATGTAATTTCCAGGGGCGTCTTCGTAGCCGGCCGGCCGGGATTGAGCGACGTTGCCGACGATTAGATTCGCGATCTGCGGCCCGTCGGCGGGAGCCAGCGCCTCGGTGAGTGAATGCACGAGAACCACCCATTCGGGCCGCCCCGCCAGATCGCCCCAGTACGGCGACGGCCCGAAGGCCAGCACGACGACGCGGCCCTTTCCCCTTCGCCGATCGACGATGGCCGGGAGGCCGTCACGGAAACGAATCACACCGTCTGTCTCGCCTGTTTTCACAGGGATTCGCCGACGCAAGACCGGCGCGCCGAGGTCGCCGCTGGTTCCGCCTTCAAACGCCGCCAGAAGGTCGCTCGTGTAGCCGGCCGGATCGATGGTAGCCCCATCCGGCGACTGCTCGACGCCCGGGTCCCCACGTATGCCGAGCCAGTCGGAGAAGGTGGCGTCCTTCATCGGCCGGTAATCCGCAGGGAGCCATACCAAGCCCCCGCCGCGACCGACGAATTCCCGCAGGGCCTCGATCTGGCGCGGATGCTGCGACCCGACCCAGAAGGCCACGTCGGCGCGGCCGAGCGCCGAAAGGGCCACTTGGGCCGCCTCGACGCGCGTCACCGGCTTCGGCACACCCGCTTCTCCCGCGAAGGCGGCTGCGACCAGGTCTGCCGACCGCAGCCGCACGCCTTCCTCTTCGGCCGCATCCACCACCACGACCCGGATGGGCCGCCGCAGCGCTGCCGTGAAGTACCGCACGTTATCGACCGCCAGCGCGTCGTCGGCCTTCACGTGCACGCGGCCCTGCCACGGACCCTCTCCGTCCACGCGCACACTGAACCTGGCGGTGCTATTGGCGGGGGCGACGACAGTGTGCTCGGCGCCCTGGCCGTCGAGTTTCAGGAAGACCTCGGCGGACGCCTGGGCCGGTTCGCTGCGCATTTCGACGGACACCTTCAACAGCCGACCCGCGTCCGACTCCGTAATGCGCACCTTCGGCAGGGCCAGCCACACGTTGGCCGCTGCGCCGCCGACGGGCAGTAGGATCACCTCCGCCTCGTGCGTTGCGAAGCAGCCCGGAGTCATGCCCCGCAGGGCGTGCGGCGTGGCGTCCGTCGCAAGAACAAGGTGCGCGTCCGGCACCGTACGGGTCCGTATGGACGGGGCCGCATCCCTTTCACCTGCCGGCAGTGCCATCGCGCGGCGGACCATGCGGCCGAGGGACTCTTCGTCCCACGGGGGCTCGAGCAGCCTCTCGAGCGTCCGGCGGGCCTCGGCCGCCGTGCCGCTCACGGTGCGGCCGCCCGTCAGCAGGAGCGCGACGCGGCTGTCATCAGGCAGTGCCCGGGCAACCTTCAACAGCCTTTGCCTCGCGCGGGCATGTGCGGTGGCCCCCTCGGCGTCGGTCACCCGCATGCTGGGTGACGTGTCGAGAACGAGGAACCACGGTCCCCCGTCTCGAAGTCCGCTGAGCCGCGGTCCGGCCAGCGCCAGAACCAGCAGCGCCACGACCGCCAGCCGCAGGACCAGCAGCGCCACGCGCTTCAGCCACAGCCGGCCGCGCGACGCCTGATGGGCGCCTTCGGCAAACCGCGCGGTCGGCAGGACGACCTTTCGCGCTCGCCGCCGACCCAGCAGGTGGATCGCCAGCGGAATCGCCAGGGCCAGGAGCCCAACCAGAATGGCTCGGTTCGCGAAGGTCATGGGCTACGCGCTCCCCCTTCGGGTCGCGGCTAAAAGGCCCGGCCTTGCGCGGTCGGTCTGGAGACCGACCGCGCAGAACTTTTGCGGACCCGCTTAGAACCTGCGTTTCCGTTCCGAGAGAAAGCGGCACAGGCCTTTGTCGAATGATGTGCTGGTGGTCATGCAGACGAAGTCGCCGCCCAAGTCGCGGACGCCGCGCTCGTAACCGTCCACCAGGTCGCGCAGACGCTGTGTGTACGCCGCGCGAATGTGGTCGGCGTCGGTGACGACGCGTTTGCCGGTCTCGGGGTCTTCGAGGACGACGGGGCCGCCGAGGTCGAGTTCCCGCTCCATCGCGTCAAGTATCTGAAAGACCACGACGTCGTGGCCTCGGAAAGCCAGGTGCCTGAGCGCTTCCAGGACCGGTTCGGCCTCGTCCACCAGGTCCGAGAGGAGCAGAATCAGGCTTCTCCGCTTGACCCGCCGCGCGACCGCATGGAGCCCTGCCGCCAGCGCCGTCGGGCCTTCGCCGTGAAGGCCGGCGAGTTCCGCGAGGATCCGGACGAGTTGGCGCCGGCTGGCGTGCGGCCGCAGGAGCCGGTTCAGTTGGCGCCCGAGAAGGCCTAGGCCGACGGCGTCGCGCTGAGCGGTGAGGAGGTATCCGAGGGCGGCGGCCAGGGCGGTGGCGTATTCCAGTTTGGTCATGGCGCCGGGCCGGCCGGCGTAGTCCATGCTGCGGCTGGTATCGACGAGGAGGTAAGCCTCGAGGTTCGTCTCCGCCTGGTAAGTCTTGACGTAAAGGCGGTCGCTCTTGGCCCAGGCGGTCCAGTCGAGCCTCTTGGGGTCGTCGCCGGGGACGTACTTGCGGTGCTCGGAGAACTCGAGGCTCAAGGCCCGGTAAGGCGAGTCGTTGAGGCCCGCCAGGAACCCCTCGACGATGAACTTGGCCCGCAGGTCCAGCCGCTGGACGCGGCGGACAATCTCGGGCACCAGATATTGCTCCGGGCGAACCATGGTTTACTCGGCCGATGTGCCGACGGCGAGGCCAGCGTAACGGCGGACGGGAGGCTCCGGCACCTCCGTCAGCAGCCGCTCGATGACCCCGACGGCATCGATGCCGGCGGCCTCGGCCGCGAAGTTCGCCGCCACCCGATGCCGAAGCACCGGCACCGCCGCCGCACGGATGTCGTCCACCGCCACCGCTGCCCGACCGGCCATGGCCGCAAACGCTTTGCCTGCCAGGATAAGATGCTGGCCGGCCCTTGGCCCCGCGCCCCAGTCCACCATCTCCTTCACCAGATCCGGCGCGCTCGGGTCGGCCGGCCGTGTCGCCCGCACCAGTTTGGTCGCGTAGGCCACCACGTAGCGCGATACGGGCACCGACAGGACCGCCTCCTGAAGGGCCCGGATCTGGTCGGTCCCAAGGATGCGGGCTACCGGCTCGGATGCCAGGCCCGTCGGCGCCGTCAGAATCCGTTCCTCGTCGGCCGCCGACGGGTACGGCACGTGGATCGAGAACAGAAACCGGTCGAGTTGGGCCTCCGGCAGCGGATACGTGCCCTCCTGCTCAATCGGGTTCTGCGTGGCGATGACGAAGAACGGCGCCGGCAGGTCGTACGTTTCCTGGCCGACGGTGACCTGGCGTTCCTGCATAGCCTCCAGCAGCGCCGACTGGGTCTTGGGCGGCGCGCGGTTGATCTCATCGGCCAGGATGATATGGGCGAAGACGGGGCCGGGGACGAACCGGAACTCGCGCCGACCGTCCGGCGACTGGTCCACCAGGTCGGTGCCCGTGATGTCCGACGGCATCAGGTCGGGCGTGAACTGGATCCGTTTGAATGAAAGGTCCAGGGCGCCGGCCAGGCTGCGGACCATCATGGTTTTCGCCAGCCCCGGCACGCCCACCAGCAGGCAGTGTCCGCCGACGAAAACGGTGGCCAACATCTGGTCAACGACCGTGCGTTGTCCTATAATGCGCCGGCCAACCTCCGCGACGAGGCGGTCGCGGACGTGCTTGAATTCGGCGAGTCGCTGGTCAAAATCCATGTCGGCCATATCAGGCAGCATAGCAGTCGTAAGTTATTCCCCGGAATACGGTTACGTTTCGTGCGTCCAAGACGTTTGCTTAAGGCCCGCGCAGGGCGTTAGTCGATAAGTCCGGCGAGGACCCAGGAACCCGCTGACGAGGCGCCCGATGCCCGCAAGTTGCACGAACGTCGGATGCGGCAGGCCGAGGGTCCGCGCCCTGTTTTTATCGGCGATTGCGGCTGCGGCGGTTAGCGCTTTTCCGCCCCATATGCCGGCCGCAACGCCCCCTACCGGCCGCCAGATTCGTGCCACCATCCTGCGGGCCATCGAGACCATGAAGCGTGCCCAGAGGCCCGACGGCCGGTGGCCCGATTACGCCCAGAAGGGCGGTGTCACGGCGCTGGTCACCTACGCCCTGCTCCAGGCGGGAGTGTCGCCCAACGACAAGGGCGCTGCGGCCGGCCTGGAGTCTGTCCGACGCCTCAAGAACCAGAGCACGTACGTCGTATCGCTGAAGGTGCTGGCCCTGGTGGCCGCCGACCCCGCCCGGTACAAGGCTGAGATCCAGGCGGCGGTGGACTGGCTCGTCGGGCTGCAACATGCGACCGGCGCGTGGGGCTACGGCAAACCACCTCCTTCGGCGATCGCAGACCTGAAAGTGGGCGGGGCGTTGCAGACCGCTCGCAGCGAGGCCGAACTCCGCCGGGCCTACGGGCGGCCCGACGCCTCCAACACCCAGTTCGCCATCCTGGCCTTGAGCGAAGCCAGCCGCGCGGGGGCTCGCGTGCCGGCCGACGTCTGGCGCAAGGCCGACCGCCATTTCCGCTCCACGCAGTTGCCCGGCGGCGGATGGGGGTACGTCTATCACGATCCTGACCCGGCCGAAGCGTACGGCAGCATTACGGCGGCGGTCGTTGCGAGCCTCCAACTGTGTCACGAGCGGCTTGCCAAGCAGGGGCCCGCCGAGACGACGGCCGACCGCCTCGCGGCCATCGAGCGCGGCATTGAGTGGATCGCCCGGAACTACACCATCAAAGAGAATCCCAACCGCGAACTCGCCTGGTACTACTTCTGGCTTTACGCCCTGGAGCGCGCGGGGGTAACGTCCGGACGGCGAACCTTCGGCGAACACGACTGGTTCCGCGAGGGGACGGCCCTGCTGGTGCGCGGTCAGCGGGGCGACGGACGATGGACCGACCGGCTTTACCACGACGCGCTGTGCCTGCTGTTCCTGGCCAAGGGGTTCAAACCGCTGATGGTCCAGCGGCTCCAGTGGCAGGGGCAGTGGCGACGCGACCCGCGAGACCTGGACCACCTGGTACGGTTCCTCGGCAAACGCGTGGGCGGCGACCCGGTCGATTGGCGGACCGTCGCCAGCGATGCCCCCCTCACCGACTACCTGGCCGCACCCATCCTGCACGTGACCGGCCGCGGGCCATTGAGGATGCTGGCGGCGTCGGTCCCGCGGCTGAAAGGTTACGTTGAGCAGGGCGGGCTCATTCTGTTCGACGCCCAGGGCGGCGACGCGGCTTTCGCCGAGAGCGTGCGGCGGATGATGGCCGAGCAGTTTCCCGAGTCGAAGTTCGCGGCTCTCCAGGCCGATCATCCCCTCGCGCGGGCGGCCCACCGACTGACGCCGAAAAACATCGAGATCATGACGGTCGGCTGTAGCGCCGCCGTCGTCCTCGCACCGAAGGGGTTGGGCGATGGGTGGGCGGCGGCCAATCCGGACCGGGCCGACGACGCGCTCCGCTTCGGCGAGAACCTGGCGGTGTATGCGACGGGTGGGCAGCGGTTGCCCGACCGGCTCAGCGTCGCCGCCGTCCTCCAGATGCCGCCCGATGAGCCCCCGCCGCGCGGCGCGCTGCGCATCGGCCGGATACAGCACGACGGCCAGTGGCGACCGCGCCCGTACGCCATGCCGACGCTGCTGAAAGACCTCGCGGACCGTTTCGGCGTGGCTGTCTACAACCGCCCGGTGCCTGTCCGCCTGACGGATCCGAATCTTGGTACGTTCCCGGTCCTGTACCTGACCGGTCATTACACGTTCAGCCTGTCGGATGCGGAGCGTGCGGCACTAAAGCACTACCTGCAACAGGGCGGGTTCCTGTGGGCCCATGCGTGCTGCGGTCGGGAGGCGTTCGACAAGGCCGTCCGGGAACTCGTGACGGACATGTTCCCGGACGCCCGGCTCGAGGAACTGCCGCCCGACCACGACTTGTATGCCGGCAAGGTGGGCACGCGGATTGAGCAGGTGGATTATTCGCCTGCCGTCGAAGCCGAGTTGCCCGAACTGGACCGACCGGTCTTGCTCGGTCTTGAGCGCGGCGGCCACCTCGTGATGGTCTACAGCCCGTACGGTCTGGCCGACGGGCTGGACGGCCTCAGGACGTTCGGCGCCCGGACGGTGGCGCCGGACGATGCGCGGCGGCTGGCGATCAACATCCTGCTGTATGCCCTGGAGCCGTAGGGGGTGCGCCCTTCGAGCCGCGGCGTTCCGAGCCGCGACGATCCGAGCCGTGACCGCAAGGGAGCGGTTGCCTTCCTACCCCTGCGGCTCGGCCCGTCGTTGTTATTTGCTTGATCAGCAAAACGCCCCGAGGAACCACGCAGGCGCCACGGCCTTATTGCGTTGAGGCCCGCCGGCGGGCGTGCTATAGTCCCGGCGAACCGGAGTCGCCGGAGAAGCCACCATGGGGGACCTCCGCAGCCGCATTACCCTCGGCCGCGTCGTGGTACTCGTCATGGCGCTGGGGGTGCTGTTTGTCCTTTTCACGGTCCTCTCGGCCGTCGATTGGCGCACGGGCGAGGTCCACTGGCCGTTCTTCCTGAGATGGGACAACCTGGTTGACCTGGCCGGTTCGTGTGCCATCAACCTGACGCTCGGCGTGGGGATGACGTTCGTCATCATCGGCGCCGGCATCGACCTGTCTGTCGGCCGCCTCATCGCCCTGACACACGTCGTGCTGGTCGTCGTGGCCAACGCGACGGGCTCGTTCACGGTGGGGCTGGCGGCGTGCCTGGGGTGCGGATTGGCGGCAGGTCTTGCCAGCGGAGCCACCTGCGTCCGCTGGCGCATCCCGTCGTTCATCGTGACGCTCGGCATGATGATGGTGGCGAGGGGCCTTGCGATGGTGGCGGCGGGTGGAAAGAGCGTCGGGGCCGACATCGACTCGCCCGTCGTCGTGCAACGGTTCCTGCCGATTGCGGTGAGCCTTGCGGTGGTCGTCGTCGGCCACGTGGTTCTGGCGCGTACCGTGTTCGGGCGGCACGTGTTTGCGGTGGGCGGCAGCCCGGAGGCGGCACGGCTGTGTGGCATCCGGGTCGGCCTGGTGCGGGTGGTGACGTTTCTTGCGAGCGGCCTGTGCGCGGCCCTGGCGGGGCTGGTGTACTGGTCGCGTAACAGCCTCGGCGACCCGCTCGCAGGCGACGGGCTGGAACTGTATGCGATCGCGGCGGTCATCGTGGGCGGGACGAGCCTTTCGGGCGGGCGGGGGAGCGTCGTCGGCACGTTCCTCGGGGCGCTGATCATGGGCGTTCTGCAGTACGGCCTCGACTCGATGCTCGTGCAGCCGCGATGGCAGTGGGTTATAATCGGCGCCGTTGTCATCGTGACGGTCCTACTGGACCGCCTGAAACGAACGGAGTGACGCGTTTCGAGCCCGACGCGGAAGCGGCGGGGCACGTTCCCTACCTCGGACCCGAGTCAAGAGGAGCAGCTCATGAATCTTTCACGATGGATCGTACTCGCTGCGGTTTTTGCCATCGCCCTTGCCGGCTGCCAGGACGAAGCCCAGCCGAACGGCATGGCCCGCGCCCACGTCGCCCTCATCTACAAGGCCACGACGAACCCGTTCTTCCAGGCCATGGAGAAGGGCGCCCGCGAGAAGGCCGACGAGTTGCACGTCGCTCTCGAGGTGGCCGGCATCCCCTCCGAGACCGACGTGGACCGCCAGGCGAACCTGGTCCGCAACATGCTGAACCGCCGGGTCGAGGCCATCATCATCGCGCCGGCATCGAGCGTCGGTATCGTGACGCCCCTGCTCAGGGCCCAGGAGGCGAACGTCCCCATCGTTAACATCGACAACCGCATCGACACCGACGAGGCGAAGAGCCAGGGCCTGAAGGTGGCCACCTTCATCGGGCCCGACAACTTCGAGGGGGCGAAGAAGGTGGGCGCCTACGCCTGCGACCTCATCAAGAAGAAACTGCAAACGGGTCAGAAGGGCCGCGTGCTCATCCTGCGCGGCATCGACGGCGTCGAAAACGCCGAGGCCCGACGCGCAGGCTTCGAAGCCGCCGTCAAGGACGCGGGGCTGGAGGTCGCCGGCAGCGAGTCGGCCCACTGGCATACTGATGAGGCACTGCGCGTCACCAGCGCCCTGATGGCCGCCAACCCCGACGTTCACGGCGTCCTGTGCGCCAACGACAAGATGGCCCTCGGGGCGATTGCGGCCGTCAAGGCGCGCGGCAAAATCGGCCAAATCATTATCGTCGGCTACGACAACATCGACTTGGCACGCGAGGCGATGCAGCGCGGTGACATGCACGCCACCATCGAGCAGAACCCCGCCATGATGGGGGCCCTGGGCGTGGAATGTGCGCTCAAGGCGCTCGACGGCGAGACGCTTCCGGAAATCACCCCCGTCCCGATCGTGTTGATCACACCCGAGGACGTGAAGTAGGCCCGGCAACCAGCGCCTGCCAAGCGATGTCGCTAGCCGCGACCGTGAGGGAGCAGCATGGGTTGACTTGCGGTCGCCGTGACCGCTTAGCGTCGGCGGCGTCAGGTGGACCGTGTGGGGCCGATGCCGACGGCCATCTGGACGGTGCCCTTGACGAGTTGCACGAAGGCCTGGTCGGCGGGCTCGACGTCGCCGGTGATGTCGGTTTCTTCGACCATCACCTTCACCTTCCGCTCTTGGCGCTGGTGGAGGAGCATGACGCGGAACTTCTTGTTCGGCAACTCCTTCCCGGCCACGCGGCTGGTCCAGCCGGTGTAGATGACCCCGCTGTCCTCCAAGGCGTTCTTCTCCACGCGCTCCAGGTAAAACAGCCGCGACATGGCCCCGACGAGTTGGTCCCAGGCTTGGTCGTTCGAGAGCCCCTTGCGGACGCGGACCTGGGCCGTGCCGGGTTCGGGGTCCAGGCCGAGGACGCTGCAACCGGCCATAACGACCATCAGGGCGGCGGCGACCGACCAGACGAAACGACGCGTGCGTGCAGACATGAGCGGCCCCCTTGTACCAGTCCCGCCTGTACATCGGCGTTTTGGGAGCGGCTCAACACCGAATTCGGGCCAGGGCGCTCAGGAGGTGCTCCACGTCCTCGTCGGCGTGTTCGGCCGTGAGGCTCACCCTCAGGCGGCTCGTGCCGGGCGGGACGGTCGGCGGGCGGATGGCCGGGCAGAAGACGCCCCTCTCAAGCAGCGCGGCCGCAAACGCCAAGGCGCGCTGGGGGTCGCCGAGAATGATGGGAATGATCGGCGTCGAGGCGGGGGCTGGCGGGTCTTCGGCGCCGATGTCGAACCCTTCTTCCAGCAGGCGCGTTCGCAGGCGCTTCGAAAGGTCGAGCAGGCGCCGGCGATGCTCGGGCTCGGTGCGGACGATCTCCAGAGCCACGCGCGCCGCCTCGCATGCGGCCGCCGGCAAGGCCGTCGTGTAGATGAACGGCCGCGCGCGGTTGACGACGAGGTCGCACACGTCGCGCGACGCCGTCACGAAGCCGCCGATGCCGCCCAGCGCCTTCGAGAGCGTCCCGACGCCGGCGGTAATGCCTTCCGCGATGCCAAGTTCTTCGGCCAGGCCCGCGCCGGTCGGGCCGAGAACCCCGGTGGCGTGGGCTTCATCGAGAAGCAGCATGCCGTTCTCGCGGCGGCACCGTTCGGCCAGTTCCGCGAGCGGCGCGCAGCGGCCGTCCATCGAGAAGACGGTGTCGGTGACGAGCAGCCGCCGGCCTGCCGCGCCGCGATGTTTCTCCAGCAGCCGACCTGCCGCGCCGGCGTCGGCCTGCGGATACCGAACCAGCGCCGCACCCGCCAACCGCACCGCGTCGTACAGGCTGGCGTGATTGGCACGGTCCATGATGACGGTGTCGCCACGGCCTACGAGCGCCGTGACCACGCCGAGGTTGGTCGTGTAGCCGCTGGGAAAGACGAGAGCCGCCTCGGCGTGCTTGAAGGCGGCCAGGTCGGCCTCCAGCCGTGCGTGGGCCTCGGTGTGACCGGCGACGAGGCGGCTGGCCCCCGCGCCCCAACCCCAACGCTCTAAGGCAGCGCGTGCGGCCTCTTTGACGCGCGGGTCATTCGCCAGGCCCAGGTAGTTGTTCGACGCGAACTGAAGAACCGTCCTGCCGCCGGTCTCGACATGCGGCCCGGCGGCCGAGCCGACCTCGACAAGGAGGCGGTACAGACCTTTCGCGCGAAGGTCGTCCAGCGTTTCGCGGATGAAGTCGGGGTCGCCCATGGCACGTTTCGTCATGGTACGTGCCCGCGACCAGAGGTCGCGGCTCGGATACTACACGCAGCCGGCGGCGCCGGCACAACACAGACCGCGCCTACCCCCCCGACCGCGCTGCCGCAATCGCCCCGCCGACGCCGACGCCGGCGCCGTTGCCGGCGGCACGAAGACGTGCTTCAAACCGTTCGCGGCACTGGTGCATGAACGCTTCGATGCGCACCATCTCGGTCGATTGCTCCAGGCCGTCGTACGCCACCTTCAGGGCGGGTATGTCGTGATCCTTCTGGAACTTCGTCAGCAGGGCGTTGACGATCGTGCCGGGCATGCAGTTGAACGGGTGCAGGTTGACCACACCGTCGCACCCGTCGTGGACGTACTCCATGCAGCGTCCCATCGAGAGGATCGGCTCGCCGCGCACGGCCGGGTCGAGGTAGGGCAAGGCGAGTTCAATCACGTCATCGGAGGGCGGCTCATCGAAGAAGTGCCGCACGGCGCCGTCGAACTCGTCCAGGATCTTGTGTTTCTCGCGGTTCTGGATGAAGTCCGTAATCTTCTCCACCAGCAGCCGCTTCCAGTTGCCGGCGATCTTCGCATCGGTCTTGCGGCTCCAACCGATGTAATTGACCCATTCCTCGAAGGGCGGCACGACCGCCTCCCCGCCAAGGGCCTCGATCTTGCGGACCATGAAGTTGTTCGTGAACTGGTTGCTCCGGACGAAGACCTCGCCGACGATGCCGATCCGCGGCCGCCGCTGCGACCGGTCGGCCGCAATGCCCTCGAAGGTGCTCCGCGCCTCGCGGGCCAGCGCGGCCAAGTCGCCGTGGCTCTCCACGACCTGCTCGCACTTGCGGAGGTACTTCTCGTAGAGTTGGTTGCACTCGCCCCTGTTGGCCTCGTAGGGGCGCGTCTCGCGGAGCATCTTCTGGAGCGTATCGACAAAGACGATGCCGCTCCAGGCGAGTTTCCTGAAATCGGTTCCCAGGTTCTTCACGTCGCCCTGGAAATCCTTGTCCTGGTCCAGAAGGACCAGCGGCACGTCCTCCAGACCCAGGTCGTCCAGCACCATCCGTTGGAACTTGTTGTACTGGCCGAAGCGGCACGGGCCGAACGCCGTCGGCATGAAGAATGCCGACCGGTCCGGGTCGAACCCCGGCGAGTGAATCTGCCGCAGAAAGTCGCCCGTCGTGATGATGCACGGGTAACACTCTTTGCCGGAGGTATACTTGCGGCCCCAGGCGATGGTGTCTTCGTCGGACATGGGCATCTGACGGGCCTCGACGCCGCCCGCCCGCATCGCCGCCGCCATCGCGTAACCGTGATCGTCCATGTACGGGATGTAGATGGTCCGCTTGCCGTACGCCTTGCGGCTGTAGTCGAGTTTGGCCAGGCGCGCCTTGCGGACGCCGCGGGCCTCGCGCTGGCGGACGCCCTTGAGGCTGTCGAGGAACGCTTCGCAGCGGGTGATGGCGCCGACGTCGGCGGAGTGCTCGTCCACCTCGAGGATCAGGCACGGCTTGCCCGCCAGTTCGGTGGCGATGTACTTCATGATGAACGAGTCGGGGCCGCAACCGAAATTCGTGATGTACACGGGGTACAGCCGGCGGTCGCGGGCGATGATACGCACCCCCGCCAGGATCTTCTGCCCGTACTTCCAGTACATGTGCGGATGCTCGGCCGAGATGTCTTCGTCCTGAAGCGGCAGCATATCCATCGGGATGGCCAGCCGCCCGAGGTCCCGGAGTTTCTCCGGGATGTTCATGTTCAGCCCCGGGTCGCACCCGTTGTACGGACGCGACACGATCACCAGGGCGAGATCCTCCGGGTCCAGCGACGCCAGCACCTCGCGCCCGCGCGCCTGAAGCGCCTTGGCGAACCTCGCCTGTGCCGCTAGGGCCGCCTCGATGGCCCGTCGCGCTCGCCTCCTGCCGACGCCCAGCCGCGCCGCCATGGCCTCCAGGTCCTTCCGGAGCGCCTTGACGCCCCGCGAGAAGTGGATGACCGGCGAGACCATCTTCGCGTCCCAGTCCACGTCGGGCATGGCGGCACGCACCATGAACGGCACCGATTGGACGTACGGGCACACGTAGGAGTTGGCGATGTCGCCGCTTGCCTTCGGCATGTCCACGATGGCCGGCAGGAAGATGTAATCGACCCCCTTCTCGACCAGGTCGCGGACGTGACCGTGGGCCACCTTGATGGGGAAGCACGTCTCGGCGGCGACTTCCTCGACGCCCCGGTTGACGACCGAGCGGACGGTCCGCGACGAGAGGACCACCTCGAACCCCATCTCGGTGAACAGGGCACGCCAGATCGGCATCGTCTCCCAGAAATGCGTCATCTGCGGCAGGCCGACCGTCTTGCCGTTGGGCTCCTCGGGCGCCTTCTTCGCGTAGGCCTCTTCCATGATCCGCTGCCGTTCGACGAACAGTCGCGGGAGGTGTTTGCCGAGGCTCTCGCGCTGGGACTCGTCGTACTTGCCGCACCGGCTCCCGTAGTAGAGCGTGCGGTCGGCGGCGGCGCCTTCCGGGCCGGGCTCGCCCGTGATCTTGACAACGTGTATCTCGCAGCGGTTGGCGCAGTCGGTGCACTCGAACGTATCGAACTCGTAGGCCACGTCGCGGAGGTCGAATCCGCGGAACGTCGTTTCCTTGCCCGCCTCGGTGTACCAGTCGCGGGCGATCAGGGCCATGCCGATGGCGCCGACCACGTCGTGATGCGGCGGGACGTTGATCGGTTTGCCGGTCACCTTCTCGAACGCCGCCTTCACGCCGCGGTTGTACGCCGTGCCGCCCTGGAAGAAGATGACGTCGGCAATGCGGCGGTTTTCGACCACGCGGTTCAGGTAGTTCTGGACGATCGAGTAGCAGAGGCCCGCGCACAGGTCATCGACCGCCACGCCGCGCTGCTGGTTGCGGTTGATGTCGGTCTCCATGAAGACGGTGCACCGCTCGCCCATGGCGGGGGGTTCGTCGGCCGACAGGGCCAGCCGGTTGTACTCGCCCGACGTCAAATCGACCCCCAGCCGCTCGCTCTGTTCCTCGATGAACGACCCGGTGCCCGCCGCACAGACCTTGTTCATCGCAAAATCGACCACCGCGCCGCCGTCCAGGCTGATGAACTTGGAGTCCTGGCCGCCGATCTCGAAGATCGTATCAACGTCCGGCCGGATGAACGCCGCACCCGTCGCGTGGGCGGTGATCTCGTTCTTCACGATGTCGGCGCCGATGAAGTCGCCCGTCAGGTAGCGGCCCGAGCCGGTCGTCGCACAGCCGCGAACCCGCACGCGGCCCTTCCCGCCGCGCTCCTCCAGCGCCACGCCCACCTTGTAGAGCCCGTCGGTGACGGCTGCCAGCGGCCGGCCGGCGGTCATCAGGTACTCCCGGGCGAGGACGCGGCCGTCGCCATCGGTTGCGACGACGTTCGTCGAGATGCTGCCAACGTCCACGCCGAGGAAAACGTCCACCGGATCGTCGCCCGCCGGGAACGCATCCGGCTCGATGGTCAGCGGATAGCCGTCGTCCTGGAGCGCGGGATGCAGTTCCCCTCCGCCCCAGTGGCGAGACGCCAGGTACTCGCGCAGCGGCTCGACCGAGGCGATGCGGCCGAGTTCGCCGCGCTCCCTCGATGCCAGCACCGCGCCGATGGCGCCCATCGAGGCGTAATGCGCCGGGATGAGCAGTTCGCCTTCCCCGAGTTCCAGCGTCTCGCTGAACGCCCGCACCATGCCGGCGTTGGCCGCCACCCCGCCCTGGAAGGCGATGCGCGGCCGAAACTCCTTGCCCTTGCCGATGACGGCCTTGAAGTTGCGGGCCATCGCGAAGCACAAGCCCGCGACAATGTCGTAGTCGGGCGTGCCTTCCTGCTGGAGGTGGATCATGTCGCTCTTGGCAAAGACGGAGCAGCGGCCGGCGATGCGCGGAACGTGCACACTCCGCATGGCCATCTCGCCCCACTCGTCCTCGATCGAAACGCCGAGACGCGACGCCTGCTGGTCGAGGAACGAACCCGTGCCGGCGGCACAGAGCGCGTTCATGGCGAAGTCGCGGATGCGGAGGCGACCGCTCGCCGGGTCCTCTTCGAGCAGGATGAGTTTGGAGTCCTCGCCGCCGATCTCGATGATCGTCCGAACCTCCGGATGCAGCGCCGCCGTCGCCTTCGCCTGCGCCACCACCTCGTTGACGGGCTTGATGCCGTACAGTTTGCCCAGGACGGCGGTGCCGGCGCCCGCGAAGGCGACGCCGTCGATCTCCGACGGAGGCACTTCGGCGAACAGGTCCTCAAGCGCCGCCAGCGCCGTCTCCAGCGGCTTGCCGCGCGCGCGGACGTAATGCTCCTTGACGACATGCAGGTCCTCGTCGAGCAGCACGAGGTTCAGGCTGACCGATCCGATGTCTATGCCGAGATACACGAACCCCTCCTCACCATGAGTTTGCGCGACCCGTACCCGGTACGGATCCGTATGGGCGGGCCGCGCTGAAGACGCACGCTACGTTCACCCTTCGCCTGAACCGGACGTTCCTCAGTCGCGGGATTATAACCAAGGTCGGCCCGCGGAGTCAATTTCCTGATTGACACCTCTCGCGCGGGGCGAGATAAGGTAGCGGGGCGACGCGGGCCGCTCGGCCGATGCCGGCCGCGGGGGACCGATGGCTAAAGCGACCAGAGAAACGCTGCTGCGGCACCTTCAGGAGAAGGGCCTCCTGACCGAAGACGAGGTCCGGGCGGCCGTTGGCGTACTCCTGGAGGCCGCTGACCAGGGGCGGGAGGTCCCCCTGCCCGAGGTGCTGCTCCGCATCGGCGCCGTCGCCGCCCAGGCCCACCAGGCGGCTGCCGCCTTCGAGGCCGGCCAGGACGTCATCGCCGCCGACGAACTGACGGCGCCCGACATCGGGGCCTCCGGCCTGACGGTGCTCGAACGGATCGGTCGCGGCAGCCAGGCCGTCGTGTACAAGTGCCGCCAGGCCGTCATCGACCGCGACGTTGCGGTCAAGATCCTGCTCCCGAGCGCCGCCGGCGACGCCGAGTCGCGGACCCGGTTCATCCAGGAAGCCAAAGCGGCGGCCCAACTGTCGCATCCCAACATCGTCACCATCCACGAGATCCGGCCGCTGAAGAACACCATCTGCATCGTCATGGAATACATCGACGGCGGGTCGGTCAAGGACCTGCTGGAGGTCCGCAAGCGTTTCCAGCCCGCCGAGGCGGTCCTCGTCGTGCGCCAGGTGGCCGAGGCCCTGAGAGCCGCTCACGCCCGCGGCACCATCCACCGCGACGTCAAGCCCAGCAACATCATGCTCACGAGCGACGGCGCGGTGAAACTGGCCGACATGGGCCTGGCACGCCGCGCCGGCGAGGCCGACGAACAGGAAGGCAAGGCCTACGGCACGCCCTACTACATCTCGCCGGAACAGGTTACCGGCGACCCGCCGCCCGATCACCGGACCGACCTGTATTCGCTCGGCGTCACCCTGTACGAGATGGTCGCCGGCCGGCCGCCGTTCATGGCCTCGACGCCGCAGGAGATCATGCGGATGCACGTGCTCGAGCAGCCGCCCGATCCGCGCAACCTCGTGCCGGAACTGTCGCAACCGCTGTGCTGGCTGCTTGCCAAAACGATGGCCCGCGAGCCCGAGGACCGCTACCAGAGCGCTCAGGAGTTCATCGATGCGCTCGACCAACTGGACCTCTCCACTTTGGATAAGGGCGGGTCGGCCCCGCTGGATCTGGTCAGGCAACTGGCCGGTATCGCCAAGACCCAGCGCCGCCGGATGGGCCGCGCCGATGCTGCGGCGCGCGTCGCCCTCACACAGGCCGAATTGGCACCCGTCCGGACGGTCAAGCCCGGCCGCACGCCGAGCCGCCCGATCAGGCCGGAAACCGCGATCCCGGAACGGAAAGGTGCGGCCGGAGGCAACAAGGGGCTGCTGGTGGGAATCGTCGCTTTCGTCGTCGTTGCGACGGTAGGATTGACGGTGCTGCTCATCGTGTTTGGTTTCGGCCCGCCGGACGATAAACCCGGACCGCCGAAGCCGCCGGGTACGTTCCGTCCCACAATCAGGCGCGCCAAGCTCCATCCGATGGAGGCAAGCGCCCAGGCCGCGCTGAAACAGGCCAAAAACCTGCAGACCATGCCGGACACCCTGCCGGAGACCGTCATCAAGGCCTACGAGAACATCATTACGTTCTATCCGGAGACGGAGGCGGCCAAGGAAGCCCAGGTGGCGCTCTACCGTCTGGGCCGGGCGGAGGAAATGCGAACGCCGCCCCCGCCGTCCCCGAAGCCGCAGCCGCAGACCGGTCCGCCTGCTCCCGAAGCGACTCAGGCCAAACCGCCGCCCGAACCGCCTGAACCTCAACCTGAACCGCCGAAAACGCCACCCAAGCCGCCGGAAACGCCTGAACCTCAACCTGAACCGCCGGAAACGCCGGAACCCGAAGCGGCCGCGCCCGTCGTCGAGGTCCACGCCAGCCGGGACGTGACCATCCACGGCAAGAACGCGAAGTACGAGAAGAACAACGACCGCGACAACATCGGTTTCTGGAACAACGCCGACACGTGGGTCAGTTGGAACGTTGTCATCGGCCGGCCCGGCGCCTACGCCGTCCAGGTCACCTACGCCCTCGACAAGAAGTATGGCGGCGGGGAGTTTGAACTCTCGGTCGGCGACACCTCGCTCACCCATGTCGTCGAACGTACAGGGGGCTGGGGCAACTTCGTGACGAAGGACCTCGGCACGCTCCAGATCCGCGAGGCCGGCCCGGCCACCATTGCTGTCCGGCCGCTGCGCATCAAGGGACCGGGCCTGGTGAACCTCCAGGCCGTGCGGTTGACGCTGAAGCAGTGACGCATCGCAGCCGCATGTTGACTCGCAACCGCTCGTACTCGGCGCCGCAGAAGGTGTTTCGGCGCCACATGAGGCTCAACCGAAGCCGTCTGGTTGGCAACCCATGCGTCTTGCTCTATAAGACTTACGTCAATTCTGACCTTGCCGAAACACCGAAATGCGCGCTTTTTTTGGCTCTGAACCCCGATTCTGGCTCGTGAGAGGGGTTTTTGGCTCCCGATGTTAAGATAGGTAAGGCAAAACGCGCTGGTTTTTGATCGGTTTTTGCGATTTATGTGTCCGTTTTGTTCCGTTTTTGTTCCGTTTTGTTCCGTTTTTGAGGGGTTTTGAAAGGGGCAAAATTGACGTAAGTCACTATGCCAAAATGGCAGCCGGCGCGCGCGGCCGCGCAGAGGCCGAAAAGTTGTTAGAGTTCTAACAAAATCCGGCCGGAGCGAAAAAGTAGTTAGAGTTCTAACAATCGGGCCCAAAACGGAGCGCGCATTGCGGATTGCGAAAGCAACGGCTCTAACCGCTGAGAACGCTGAGAACGGCGGTTACTGGGTAACGGCCAACGGCAACGGCGGGAGCCGTTGGGGCTCAACGGTTTGGCGTCGCTAGGGTTGGTCTTGGGCTGTGAGCTCGGGCCGTTGACACGAGGGCGGGTGTGGGGGTCAGCGGAACCCGGCTTCAGCGAAGCTTAGGACTGTTTTCTGTTCCGACGGCGCAATCACACGGGGGAATAGATAATCCCAAGAATGTGTCGCATCGAGACCAACAGTGACAGGTCTTGAGGGGCACCTTCAACGTCCTCGGTACGAACAAGCGTGGATTTGCCCATGCCGCCGATCGACTCAAACTGGCGGAGGTAGGGCATCCCTGAAATAGCGGTTCCGACGCGCTTGAGTATTGATGTCTCAGTTGTTGCCAAGGCCAGTATCTGGCCCTCCATTTCCGCAAGTTGATTTGGGAGCACGGCCTTGCCGCCAAGGATCAACTGTCCGGGTAGTGCCAGAGGGAGCGCGCTGTCCCCGGTTGCCCTGAATGCAACGCGAACCTTTTGCAGCAGTTCAGGGCTGCGATCGAGCGCGGCTTCCTGGCTGGTCTTGGAGTATAGAGGTCGGTCGTCGAACAGAACGCCGATGACCTTGAGTAGTTTTACCTCGTCAGTCGGGAGGATAAGAGAAGGCGCTCGCTTCAAGGGATTCTGTGCCTCGGACCCGAGGACGACCACCTCGGGGCGAGACTCATCTCGCAGCATCCTGCGGGCATAGGTTCTGTCTCTATGGATGGCAATGACCAGGGATCCATCCGGAGTCCGGTCGTCTGATAGACTCACGATAGCTCGACAGCCATGAGGGCAAGCGAACCCGAAATTGTGGGTGCTCACCACGTACAGCGCGTACTCGCCCAGTTCACCGAGGTCCAAGTAATCAAACGCCTCAATCGGCTCGCCGGGCGGGGTGTCTTCAGTGAAGGCCGCTAGGTTCTCGATTATGGGCACTCTGAGCGGGATGGGCTCAAACGCGGTTGGCGTGACCGCAGGTGGCGCGATCGCATCCCTTGGATCTCGGCGCAACCAGCGCTCATATTCCTCGTGGGCAGTATCTACCTCTTGTCGAACGCGAATGCACTCAGCGGCAACATGATTGACGTCTCCGTAGCTTATGTCTTGCTCGTTACCGTGATGGCTTAAGCTCATGAGGCTTATGAAATCACTGCCCCCGGCTAATGCTCGGTCGGAAATGAGGGGCGCAAATGCTTGGCTCGTGAAAGGCTCGTTTCCATCTGACCTTCGCTTTCGCACGCCGTCGATCAGATCCGCGAGCGTAGGGTCCCTTGGCAGGCGCGGTACGCGAACATCGAAGAAGTCCAGAAGCCGATGCTCCAAGTAGATCCGAAGTTGCTTGATGTAGTCTCGAGCGGGCTGATGTTTGTTCTCGTTCGCAGGGTCCTCAAACTGGTGTCGTCGCCGGTCGATCTCTGCAACAAAGGGGCTTAGCTCAATGCACAGCCTCTGGGCATTCGGAGGATGGATGCGACGGCGATCAGTGCTAATAGCGGGTTGTATTCTGCGGGCTGCCGAAGCAATCCTCTGACCGAAATCCTGGTCATTGGTTGTGATTACGACCCTCGCGCCGCGGTCAGCGATTTCAGGGACTGAATTCGCGATCCGCCGTCGGTTGGTGCCGTCGAAGAGTTCCTGGACATCATCGAGCAGCAGCAGGGAGAGGCCCCCGCGCTTCCGCAACAGGTATTCCCAAAAAGCTAGCAGGAAAGCCAATAGCGTAGCCTTGAGGTCGGACGTGTTGCTCACGTGCCTCGCGGAGACTAGTGTTCCCTCAGCCTCAGCCTCAAGAGCTAAAGTCCCGTCGCTCCCAACGTCTGGGCGCTTGACCTGTGGCGCCCCCGCGAAGGGAGACACATAAAACTTCCTTCGCCAAGCAGTAGTTTCCGAAGATAGTTTTGTCATTAGCGAGCCCACCTGGGCGTCCACAAGACTGCCAAGGTCAAGAAGTGGCTCAATAGCCCTCGCCGCTTCTGCATACTTGCCAATCCGCTCTGCCGCTGCTTGGCGTGTCTTTAACTTGGCAGACAGTGTTTCTATTTTGGATAAGGCCGCCATCACGGGTGTCGCATTCTTGACCACACCGTCAAGGGCCTCTAAGCATTCCATGAGAGACATAGTCTCAACGTCTTTCGGTGGTGCTACTGCTGCCTCCGGAACATGCCGCGACTCACCAATGATCTCGTGAAGCGCCGTTTTGCATGCATCTTGAGTCTTGTGCCGCCACCGCGCAAACGCAATCGCGCGAGACACTCGATTGAGCGCCTCAGCGACAGACCCTTCGCCGCCTGCGAAACATTCCGGAAGCGTGATGAGATCTGGCTCAGCAAACGGTGCAAGACAGGGCAGTTCTTTGGCACAGAGATGGTCTGCAGCATCCTTCAAGGGGAGCAAACTGCTTTGAAAGACGGGTGTGTCAAAGAGCTCCTCGACAAGCGCGGCCTCAATGAGATCCAGCGGCTTGGCCGGCAGTTCTTGATTCAGCTCGCTGGCGAGCGCTTCAGGGAGTTGCCCGGCCAGCCGCTGCAGGCTGGCCTCCTCCCATCCGCGCAGGGTCTTTTCGAGATGGTTAGTATCGACTTTTAGGTAGCGTTCGAGGTGTTGTATGATGGACTCGCCAGTGACGGGGTCGAGTTTGCCCGCCAGAGCGCTTTGGCAGACGGGGCACCGCGCAATATCGTGATGTGTGTCCTTTGGCAGGTCCTTGATCCAGCCGGCGACGCGTGCATAGAGTCTCAACCTCGCCGTAACGGCAGGCTCCTTGCTAAGTCGCGCCAGTTCCTGAGCCTGGTCCACAATCTGCCCGGACACGGCCTCAGCCTCCGTTATCTGGTCTTCGCTCAAGCCCGCGAGCACCTTCAGACGCACGGCGCTCGGCAGCCTCGCGAGGCTCTTCTTCCCTAGCAGGCCCATGGCAGGGCCGACATTGGTCATCAGGTCCTTACGTGCCTCCTTATCCGTTGGATCGAAAGCGTTGCCCAGTACCAATTTCGAGTCCGCCAACGCGCGGCTTTGCATCTCCCCGAAACGCTCCTTGCACGTCGTCAGAGCCTCCGCGACCTTCTCTTTGTCCGGATCGGGAAGAGTTATGCGGGGGTCTATGTCGGTGTTATCATGAATGAGGCGTTGCAGTTCCCCTCTTACCTCGTTGTATTCCCTGTCGAGGACTGCGATCTCGGATTTGCGATCCTCCACCAGATCCTTTGCGAGTTTCGCTTTGGACTTTTGCGCGTGCCCTACTAGGTCACGAAGCGGACTAATACCTGTTAGCGTTGCGACGGCTGTTCCCAGGTCAGACTGCTCATCAATGCGAATGTAGGGGATGAGTCCGGGTAGCCTTGTTCCTACCTCTCTTGCGATCGGATCTAGCCCCAGTTGTGCGAAGTTGGGCTCGCTGATCTTGATCTTTCCGCGGGCAGAGCGCGTTATAGCACGACTAAGCGGAGGGAGTTCCTGGCCCTGCTCATCCACCAGAAGCAGCTCAACCGAAGTATCCAAAGGCACGGATTCGCTGCCGAAAGTTCTAAGCACCTCTGCAGAAGGCAGTGGGGTAATCGGGGACATCTCCTGGTGTCCCATCAGGGCTTCTTCTGCTCCATTCTCGTCAACTCGGATATGTACCGAGTCCGCCGCTGTTTCCGGCGGTCGCTGCGAGCGATACACGTAGCCGGTGAGGCACCATACGATAGCGCTGAGAAGCGAGGTCTTGCCCGAGCCATTCTTGCCCTCAATCACCGTGATCGGCTCCTCGAACTCAAAGCAGAAGTCTTTGGGAGGCGCGTCAACGGTTCCATAGCGCTGAACCCCACCAAAGCGGCGTACCCGCACCGACTTGAGATGAAGGGTGCGTGGCTCTTTTGCCGCGTCTGGAGTCTCGAGCGAAGGACGTTCAGGAGGCTCAGAGTCGAGTTCGTCCACAATTGCCTCGACGTCTTCTTTCCTGTTGTTCTGTGCCCATTTGGCTCGGTTCTTGCAATACCAGTTGAAAACACAGCGTGTCTCGCGCCGTCCAAACTGGAGAATCTCGCCGCCATCGCTTACAGCAACAGCGCGGCCACTGACAAGTTCGTCGCACAACGTGTCCAGCGTGTGGATGTACACAGGTGTGGCTTTGGGTTCAGGGGTCATCGGTATATCCCCTAAGTTGTGCTTGGCCATCCGCAGCCAGAATTCTAACCGATCTCGTTCCGATCACTTCCGGGCACAAGATACTTAACTCCTCCGCCTCTTAGGCTTCCGAGTTCCTAGCCCTTATCTCCATTTGCCGTTCGGCTTCGGGCCGGGCAGCATGATTGCCGGGGCACGCCCCGGCCTACGGCTTTCCTATCGTGGCTATACAGTAATGCCGGATGCCATGCGCGTCAAGGGGGAGGACATGCAGGAACGTCGGGGGATGAACGGCGAACGGCAACGGCCTTCAACGCAGAGGACGCCGAGAAAACAGAGAGAACGCGGAGAACGGAAAGGATTTGAGTAAAGGCGAACGGCAACGGCGAGCCCCGTTCGGCTGCGCTCAGGGTGACAGAGACAACGGCGAGAGCCGTTCGAATGCGGAATGCGGAGTGCGGAATGCCCATACGGGCCCCTTCGGTGCGGAACGAACGGCCACGACAACGGCCAGACCCGTTCGGCGGTGTCGCCTGACGTCGGCGTAAAGCCCTTTGACTTGGCTCTCGCCAGGCGGGACAATGCCCGCATGATGGAAATGGTCCCCGGGATAACGGAGAGACGATGATGAGGACGCTGCGGACGATGATGGTTGTGACGGCCCTGGTGTTGTGTGTTCTGGCCGCGCCCCTGTTCGGCGCGGCGGGCAAGGTCAAGGTGTTCATCCTGGCCGGTCAGTCCAACATGGAGGGCAAGGCGAACAACGAGTTGCTGGACCATCAGGCGACCGACGCCAAGACCCAAGACCTGTTCGCGCACCTGCGCAAGGACGGCAAGTGGATCGTGCGGGACGACGTGTTCATCAAGTTCCTCGGCCGCACGGGCCCGCTGACGATCGGCTACGGCTCGCCGGGGCGCACGGGCGTGGAACTGGAGTTCGGCCATGCTGTGGGCAATCACTTCGCCGAACCGGTCGTGCTGATCAAGGCCGCCTGGGGCGGCCATTCGCTGTACAAACTCTTCCGTTCGCCCTCGGCCGGCATGCCGAGCGACGAGGTGCTCCAGGCCGACCTGGCCAAGGCGCAGAAACGCACAAGGGAGAACAACGAGAAGCGCAAGCGCAACGATCCGGTGCCGACGATGGATGACATCAAGAAGCCGTACGGTTCGTCGTACCGCAACATGATGGCCGAGGTCAAAGACGTCTTCGACCATTACGAAACGATGTTCCCCGCGCTCAAGGGCAAGACGCTGGAGCCGGCCGGCTTCCTCTGGTTCCAGGGGTTCAACGACCAGTTCGGCGAACGGCCGCCGGCCGAGTACGCCTCGAACATGAAGCACTTCATCAACGACGTCCGCAAGGACCTCAAGGCCCCGAATCTGCCCTTCGTCATCGCCGCCATCGGCACCAACGGACTGAAGGAGGCTAAGGGCGGCTGCCTGGCCGTGCGGACGGCACAACTGGCGATGAACGACGTGCCGGAGTTCAACGGCAACGTCAAGGCGTTCCGCACCGACGTGCTGGCGGACAAGGCGGCCTGGGCGCTGTACCCCACGTGGCGCGAGAACCTCGAGCAGTGGAAGAAGGTCGGCTCGGACCGGCCGTACCACTACCTCGGCAGCGCCATCTGGTACAACCGCATCGGCAAGGCCTTCGGCCAGGCCATGCTGGAACTGCTGCCGAAGAAGTAGAGCCCCCGGCCTACATTTCAGGGGCAGCGCGCTTGAGCGTCTCGAGGAACGCCTCCGGCGACGGCGGGTCGCGGTAGGCCTTCACGACGCGGCCGTCGCGGCCGAAGACGATGACGGCGGGAGGGTTGGTTCCGCGGTAGGTGTCGCTGAACCGGCGTTTCGCCCCTTCGGGCGCCTGGCTCATGTCCACGTAGATGCGGGCCAGGCCCTTGCTCGCCTCAACGACCTCGGGGTTCGTGAAGATCCGTGCCTTCCAGGTGCGGCACTCGGTGCACCAGGTGGCTCCGAAGTAGAGGAGGGCGGGTTCGCCGGCGTCTGCGGCGTTGCGGAGTGCACCCTCCTGCCACGGCGTCCACTCGACGTGCGGGCCGTCGGAGGAAGCGGCAGGCGTCGCAGCCGGTTGGCCGGCGGCCGGAGCGTAGTTGGTATAGAACCCGATGCCTCCGGCGAGGATCAGCACGGCCACGGTGATGCGCACGGCCCAGAACCGCTTGGTGAACGGCCGCCGCGACCGCCCCTCGAGCAGCCCCAGAAAGACGGCAGCAAACACGAACAGGCCCAGCACGGCCGGCCAGAAGAACGCGGGCGCGACGTACGGCTGGATGAAGTACAGGATCAGTCCGGCCAGTGCCAGGCCGAGCAGGCGCTTGACCCAGATGAGCCACGCCCCGCCTCGCGGGAACCGGTTGATCAGGCTCGTGAACGTGCCGAGCAAGACGTACGGCAGGCTCATGCCCAGGCCCGTGACGAAGAACGAGACGCCGCCCAGAACGACCGACCGCCTCATCGCGATGAAGGCGATCAGCGCGATGAGGAACGGCCCGACACACGGAGCGGCGATCGCCCCCATGACCATGCCCATGAAGCCTGCGCCGAGGAGACCTCGCCGCGCGCCGAGTTTGCCCATGGCGCCCGAAGGCAGTTGTATCTCGAACGCGCCGAACGTGCTGGCCATCATCGCCGCCATCACCGTTACGACGCCGAGCACGCCCCACGGACTCTGGAGCACCAGGCCCAGGCTCTTACCGGCCAGTGCCGCCAACACCCCGACAACCGCGAACGTTGCGGCCAGGCCGAGCGCGTAAACGAGTGCCAGCGGCAGGACCTTGAGCGGCCGCTTCTCGCCCTGCTGGGCGAAGACGTTCATCGTCACGGGGATGAGCGGGAAGACGCACGGCGTCAGGTTCAGCGCCAACCCCGCCAGCAGCAAGAGGCCGAGATACGCAAGGAACCCCTTCTCGTACCACGAGGCGACGTCGGATTCCCCCTCAAAACGGATCTCGGGGGCTCCGCCGACAGGGCCGGCCAGACGGCCCGCCGGGGGGGTGGCGGCCTTTGCTGCCGGCGCGAAGACGTCGGCGTGGGCCTTGGCCGTGGCGGTTCCGGCCCGGACGAGGGGGACCGTTTTTTCGAGGACCATCGAGTTCGGCTGGTAGCACGTGTCGGCGTCGCATCCCTGGTAGGAGAGGTGCAACCGCAGGATCGTCGGCCCGGTGGGCGCGTCGTTGGCGGCCGTGGCTTCGAGTAATATGACGGCCTTTCCCTCGTAGACCGAGATGCCGCCGCTCTCGGCCCACGTCACCGACAGGCGCCTGCCCGCGGGGTACGCGACGTTGCCCCACGTGACGGCGGGGTGAGGTTCGGGCCGGACGACGGTTGGAATGAGGAAGTCCTCGGCCGCGGGGTTGGCATTGACGTGGTATCCGGGGTCGATCTCCAGGACAACGGCCATGCGGAAGGCGTCGCCCCGGGCGACGGCGGTGCGATCCACGAGGACCTCGGCCTTGAGCCAGGCGTCGGGCGTCGCTGCGGCGTCCGCCGGCGCCGCGGCCGCCAGTGCCAGCCATGCGAGCAAGGCCGTGCGTCGTCTCATGTCCATCCTTTTTCGCCGCACCGGGTCAGCCGCCCAGCATGGCCTTGAGGTCCTCTTCGGGCGTCGTGACGGGCATGATGTTAAAGTTTTCAACCAGCGTCTGCAAGACACTGGGCGTGATGAAGGCCGGCAGAGACGGCCCGATGCGGATGTCGTTGACGCCCAGGTGCAGCAGACTGAGCAGAATCGCAACCGCCTTCTGCTCGTACCACGAGAGGACAATCGAGAGCGGCAGGTCGTTGACGCCGCACTCGAGCGCGCCGGCCAGGGCCACGGCGATCTGGATGGCCGAGTAGGCGTCGTTGCACTGGCCGATGTCCAGCAGGCGCGGGATGCCGCCGATCCGGCCGAAGTCCAGTTTGTTGAACCGGTATTTGCCGCACGCCAGCGTCAGGATCACGCAGTCGTCCGGCACCTGCCGGGCCAGTTCGGTGTAGTAGTTGCGGCCGGGCTTGGCGCCGTCGCATCCGCCGATGAGGAAGAAGCGGCGGATCTTGCCGGCCTTGACCGCCTCGACGATGTTTTCGGCGACGCCCATGACGGCATTGCGGGCGAAGCCGATGGTGATGGTCTTCTCTTCGGCGTCGTCCGCGAAGCCCTCGGCGGCCAGGGCGGCCTCGATGACCGGCGCGAAGTCCTTGCCGCCGTCGGGCCCCGCCGGGATGTGCGCGACACCGGGCCACGCAACCAGACCCGTGGTGAAGATGCGGCCGATGTATCCGTCGCGCGGCTTCTGGATACAGTTGGTGGTCATCAGGATGGCGCCGGGGAAGGCGTCGAACTCCTTGCGCTGCTGCTGCCACGCGCCGCCGTAGTTGCCGGCAAGGTGCTTGTGCTTTTTCAACTCCGGGTAGGCCAGACACGGCAGCATCTCGCCGTGCGTGTACACGTTTATGCCAGAGCCCTCGGTCTGCGCGAGGAGCATCTTCAGGTCCTTCAGGTCGTGGCCCGAGACGAGTATGCACTTGCCCGCCACCGGCGTGATGCGCACCTGTGTCGGCTCCGGGTGACCGTAGGCGTCGGTGTTGGCCTTGTCGAGCAGTTCCATGACCTTCAGGTTCAGTTCGCCGACCCGAAGGGCCATGGCCGTCAGTTCGCCGGCGTCGGTGGGGACCTCGGCCAGGGCGCTCAGGATCTCGGTGAAGGCCGCAAAGACCTCCTCGTCGGCGACGCCGAGGATCCGGGCGTGGTCGGCGTAGGCGGCGGCGCCCTTCAGACCGTAGGTGACGAGTTCCTGGAGGCCGGCGACGTCGTCGCCGAGTTCGGCCCGGCGCCGGTCGATGCGCAGCGTCCGGGCGAACTCGAGCCGTTCCTTCGCGGTGCCCGGCAGGCAGCAATCCTCGCCGCAGAGCGTTTCGGGCTGAGCGCCGGCCTGGCGGCAGGCCTCCTCGAACCGCGTCTTGAGGCGGGTGCCGATCTCCCGGGCTTCCCTGAGCATCTCGTCGAGCCGCGCGGGGTCGAAGTCGACGTTCGTGACCGTCGAGAACAGGGCCTCGAGGATGAAGACGTCGGCCTCGCGGTCGCTTGCGCCGAGGCCCCTCAGCCGGTGGGCGTACTGCGCGAGACGCTTGGCGGCGAACACCAGCAGGTCCTGCAAGGCGGCCGCCTCCGGGTCCTTTCCGCAGACGCCCCCCGCCGTGCAGCCGGCGCCCTTGGCCGTCTGCTCGCATTGGTAGCAAAACATGCTCATCCCTCGCTCCTTTCGTGACTTCATCGCTCCTGCTCAGCCCCGGCGCCGACCTCGGCCCCCCGGACCTCCAGAACCTCGCCGCGCGCGCCGAGGACGACAGTCGTTACCGGGATGCGCTTGCCGGCTCGCTCCATGGCCTTCCCGACGATCGACTCCAGCCCCCCGCAACACGGCACTTCCATCCGGGCAACCGTCACCGAACGGACGGCGTTCTGCGCTAAGACGGTCGCCATCTTCTCGACGTAGGCCTCGGCATCGTCGAGTTTCGGACACGCGACCGCCAGCGTCTTTCCCGCCAGAAGCCGCTCGTGGAAATCGGGCATCGCAAAGGCCGTGCAGTCGGCGGCCAGCAGGACGTCCGCACCGTCCCACATCGGCCCCTGCGGCGGCAGGAGGGTCAGTTGCACCGGCCAGTGACGCAGGCGAGACTTACGGGGCCCGGCCGTCGTTGCAGCACCGGGCGGTGTCGTGTGTGCCGACCGCTCATCTGCGTCGTCGAACGTCCGTGCCATCGCTCCGGGACAGACGCCGGGCTGTTCGCCGCAGGGCGCCGGGCTCGACGGCCGTGGCGTCGCCGCTGTGCCGCCGGGCGAGTGCTTGTGGGCCTCGACGGCCGCCTTGTCAAACGCCTCCGCCGGCCGCTCCTCGATGGTAATCGCCCCCTTCGGACACGTGCCCAGGCAGTTGCCCAGCCCGTCGCAGAGGTTCTCGGCCACCAGGCGGGCCTTGCCGTCAATAACCTGGACCGCCCCCTCGGCACAACTCGGGACACACGCCCCGCAGCCGTCACATTTCTCCTCATCGATCTTTACAATCCTCCGAGCCCGCACGCTCATGACGTCGCTCCAATCCCGCCCCTTCCGGCTTTATGATAGTCCTGCGGCGAGCCCGGGGCCTTGACGCAGGTCAAGTCCAGCCGTTTTTCCCGGAATCGTTTGGTTGACAACGAGTTCGGGCACGATTGTCTGTCGGTCGAAATGCCGCTCACGGCACATCCCCTCTCGCCGAACGTGCGTCCGGTTTGGCGTCTTCTCTGCCCAGACGGCGACGGGCCAGGTCTCGCCCGCCGGCCGTCATGAAGGCGCGGCCAATGACGACGTCAGCCTCGGCCGGCCTCACACCAGGAGACTCGTCAAACAGGTTCACCAGATGGTCGGCGTCCCGGACGATGCGGAACTCCGGGGTGTCGATGGTCCCGGCCGAGTGGTGTTCGGCGATGATGCGGCACACGTGCTCGGCGCGACCCTCGTCCACGCCGAGCCGCTCCAGGATCTCCCGGGCGGCATGCGTGCCGATGTCATGCAGGACCGCAGCGGCCTTGACGACAAGCGGATCGGCCTGTTCGTGCCGCAGAATCTTCTCCGCGTAATCAAGAACCGCGAGCGCGTGACGGATGCGGCGGGCGTCGTCGGCGAAAAGCCGTTTCATCTGCTCGATCAACGCATCGCACAAGGCGGGCTCCGTCTGCTCGACGGCCCCCGCGCCGAGACACCTGTCGGCAAATTGGCACCACTTGGCGCAGCCCATGTCGAAGTTGGGATTGACCACCATCGCCCCGCACGACGGACACCGCCGGCGCGGATCGTCTTTCCAGAACTCGATCGCCTCGCCGCAGCGCGGACACGGACCTTCGGAGATATCATCCGGTCTCCAGTATCGCATATCCTGGCCGGGGCAGTGGAATCCGGTCATGGGCGCCGCTCCTCCATACGCATCCTGCCGCCAACCTCACGCGCGCCGCCGCCTGCGCAGGCGGCCGCGCAGCCCATCCCCCATCCACTTGCCATGATAGCATACCGCCCGACCGGTTGCCTTGACCTATGTCAATTCCGGGCGAATTTCCGGTTTTCGCCGGCGGGGGTACACGGCGCCGGAGCAAAGGTTCGAGAGCGGCACAAGGTCACCCGACGCGCCCGCGCCGGGCTCGAACGGGCGCGTCGGGCTCGAACGGGCGTGTCGGGCTCGAACGGGCGTGCTCGGCGGAAGTTGACAAGGTAGCATTGCCACCCTTTCCCGTGAAATGCCCTTGACATCCCGCGGGGAAGGGCCTATAGTTGATAGTGGTTACTATTATGAGCAAGCGGACGCCCGACAAGCCGGCCCCTGCCCTTCGCATGACGCGCCAGCGGCGCGCCATCCTGGAGGTGATGCAGAAGCCGGGGGAGCACCTGGCGGCCGACGTGGTGTACGAGCGGGTCCGGAGGCGGATTCCCAACATCAGTCTTGGGACGGTCTATCGGAACCTGGAGATCCTGTCGCGCGCCGGGCGGATAAGGAGTCTTTGCCTCGGCCGTGGCCCACGGCAGTATGACGGCGGAATCCATAAGCACTACCACATCCGCTGCCTCGCGTGTGGTAGAATCGAAGACATCGGGGCCGAGCCGTTCCCGGACCTGGATGCCGCGGTTCGGGGGAAGACGGATTTCAAGATCCTCGGCCACCAGTTGGAATTCGAGGGCCTGTGTGCCCACTGCCGCAAGTCCGCCAAGCGCAACAGGAAAAGGTCAAGGTAGAAAGGGAGCCAAACCATGGAACTGAAGGGCAGCAGGACGCAGACGAACCTCATGGCCGCCTTCGCCGGCGAGTCGCAGGCACGCAACCGCTACACGTACTTCGCCAGCCAGGCCCGCAAGGACGGCTACATCCAGATCTCCGCCATCTTCGAGGAAACCGCCAACCAGGAGAAAGAGCACGCCAAGCGCCTGTTCAAGTTCATGGCGGGCGGGGAGGCCGAGATCACGGCCGCCTTCCCCTCCGGCACCATCGGTGAGACGGCCGAGAACCTCAAGGCCGCCGCCGCCGGCGAGAACCACGAGTGGACGACCATGTACCCCGAATTCGCCGAGGTCGCCCGCGAGGAAGGCTTCGACGAGATCGCCGACGCGATGGAGGCCATCGCCGTCGCCGAGAAGCAGCACGAGAAGCGGTATCTGGCCCTGGCGAAGAATATCGCCGAGGGCACGGTCTTCAAGAAAGATACGCCGGTCGTGTGGCGCTGCCGCAACTGCGGCTACCTGCACGAAGGCCCCGAGGCGCCGGAGGCCTGCCTCGCCTGCGACCATCCGCAGGCGCACTTCGAGTTGCTTGCGGAGAACTGGTGATCGGCCTTCCTCCCCCTTGCGGGGCGGAGGCCGGGCGGCGAGCCCATGACTGAATGGCTGACCGAGATCCCGGTGACCTTCTGGGCGGTGCTTGGCGAGATGGCCCCGTACCTGCTGTTCGGCTTTCTCGTGGCGGGCGTGCTGTCTGTGTCCATCTCGCCCGAGTTGGTGGAGCGGCACCTGGGAGGGCGCGGGTTCTGGCCGGTCGTCAAGGCGTCGGCGTTCGGCGTGCCGCTGCCGCTGTGCTCGTGCGGTGTGATTCCCGTGGCCGCCTCCATCCGCAGTCACGGCGCGAGCAAGGGCGCCACGACGGCCTTTCTGATCTCCACCCCCCAGACGGGCGTGGACAGCATCCTGGCGACGCTGAGTCTTCTCGGGCCGATCTTCGCGGTCTTTCGTCCTCTCGCGGCGCTGGTCGCCGGCGTCCTCGGTGGCGCGATCGTCTCGGCCACCGAGACCGGGGGCGCCTCGGCCGGGCCGGCCCAGAAGTGCCACGAGGCCTGCTGCTCGCCCGGTCCGAGGCGGAGCCGCACGAGCCGCGCGCTCGCCTACGGCTTCCTCACGCTGCCGCGCGACATCGGACGGACGCTGCTCGTGGGTCTGACCGTGGCTGCACTGATCTCGGCGATTGTGCCGGAGGGCTACTTCTCGACCCTCGTTCCGCCGGGTCCGTGGCAGATTCTGGTGCTGATGCTGGTCGGCATTCCGGTCTATATCTGTGCGACGGCGTCGATCCCCATCGCAGCCGGCCTGATCCTGACCGGCGTCTCGCCCGGGGCCGCCTTCGCGCTGCTGATGACCGGCCCGGCGACCAACGCCGCCACGGTGGCCACCATATGGAAAGTCCTGGGCAAGCGAACCTGCCTGATCTACCTCGGCACGATGATGGTGGCCGCTTTCGCCGGCGGTCTGGTGCTCGACCGAATCGTGACCGCTCACCAGGTGCAGGCGGCCATGCGTCACGGCTGGATGCCGGGATGGGTAAAGACCGTATCGGCCGCCGCCCTGTTGGGCGTGTTGGCGGCCGGAGCGTTCTATCGGCCCAGGCACAAGGGCCACAGCGATGTTTCCGACAGGGGCCGGACGCTGACGCTGCGGATAACAGGCATGAAATGCAGCCACTGCGTTGGCGCCGTCCGGAAAGCGCTGCTGGAATGCCCGGGCGTCGAGAGCGTCCAGGTCGATCTTGGCGGCGGCTGGGCACAGGTCTCCGGCAGCGGGGCCGACCCATCCGGCGCCGGGGTGCTCTGCGAGGCGGTTCAGCGGCTGGGGTACGGCGCGGAGGTGGAGTCGGACGAACCTGCCGCTGCGCCCGAGGCAAGGCGAACCGAAGGTGAGCGCTAAGGCGAACAACGAGACGCTGCTTCGTGGCCTGCCGGTCAGTCCCGGCGTGGTCGTGGCGAAGGTCTGCCTGTTCCGCGACAGCGGCCGGCACGACAATGTGCCTCGCCGGAGGGTATCGGGCGAAGCGGTCGCGCACGAGAAGGAGCGGCTTGAGCGGGCCCTGGCGATTGCCGTTGGCCGCCTCGAAGCGCTCCAGGAGGTCACCGCCTCACGGATCGGCTCGGCCGAAGCCGAGATCTTCGCCGCCCAGCGCATGATGGCCCAGGATCAACAACTCGTCGGCCGCATCATGGAGGCCGTGGATGGAGGCGACAACGCCGAAACAGCCGCCATGAAGGTCCTCGATTCCTACGAGTCGCAACTGGCGGCCGTGGACCAGGACTACCTGAGAGAACGGGCCAGCGACATCGGCGAACTGAAGCGCCGACTCCTCGACGCCCTCCTCAATACCGCCCCGTCGTTCCTGTGCGAGACGGAAGCCCACTGCCAGCGCGGCCGCGACCGGATCATCGTCACCGAGGAACTCACCCCGGCCGTCTCCCTCCAGATCGACACCCGCGAGGTGCGCGGCATCGTGACGGCTCGCGGTGGAACGACCTCGCACGCGGCGATCCTGGCGCGGGCGACCGGCATCCCCGCCGTCAGCGGGATTCCCGATGCCCTGAAGCGAGTCTCCTGCGGGACGGAACTGCTGGTCAACGGCGATACCGGCGAGGTCGTCGTCTGGCCGAGCCCCGAGACGGTTGCCGACGCCAGGGCGAAGGCGCGCCGGCGGGCCGATGCCGTCGCAGCGCCCGTCGAGGGCCTTGCGGTCATGGCCAACATCAGCCTGGCTTCCGAGGCGGGCGACGCCGTTGCCGCGCAGGCCGAAGGCGTCGGCCTGTACCGGACCGAGTTTGAGTTCTTCGCGGCCGGGCGGCTGCTCTCGGAGGACGAACAGGCCGAGCGCTATGCAGCCGTGGTCGAGACGATGCGGGGGTGGCCGGTCTACTTCCGGCTTCTGGACATCGGGGGCGACAAGCCGTCTCCCCTGTTTGACACCGGGCGGGAGGAGAATCCGTCGCTCGGCTGCCGCGGTGCCCGGTACCTGCTCAGTCGGCCCGACCTGCTGAAGACCCAGGCACGGGCCCTGGTGCGTGCGTCTGAGGGCGGCACCGTCCACGTGATGTACCCGATGGTCGTGGGCCTGTCGCAGTTTCACGAGATGCGGCAGGTCTTCGATGAGGCCACGGCAGACCTGGCGAAGGGAGATCTCCGCCACGGGGTGATGTTCGAGGTGCCCTCGGCCTGCCTGGAGGCGGAAGACCTGCTGGCAGCCGCCGATTTCGGAAGCATCGGCAGCAACGACCTTGTCCAGTACCTGTTTGCCGTGGACCGCGGCAACGAACGCGTCGCCCACGACTACTCGCCGGACCGGAAGGTGTTCTGGCGCCTGCTGGAGGACCTTGGCGCTGCGGCCGAGCGGGCCGGCAAACCGCTGTCCCTCTGCGGCGAGTTGGCGGCCGACCCTGCCCATACCGCCAGATTGCTGTCGCTCGGTATCCGGTCGGTGAGCGTCAGTGCGCGGCACATCCCGGCTGTGCGGCGTGCCGCACAGACGGCGGTGGCAAGGAGTTTACCATGAATGAACGAACCGGAGTCATCACGTTCCAGGGTAATCCGCTGACGCTGGTGGGTGACGAGGTGCGCGTCGGAGACCGCGCGCCGGACTTCACGGCGCTCGACGGCGATCTGAATTCGGTGTCGCTGTCGGAGTTCGGCGGCAAGACCATCGTGATCTCGGTCGTGCCCTCGCTCG
>CAZIJC010000013.1:0-55505 GCA_964539385.1 uncultured Anaerolineales bacterium
TCTGTCCCTCGCCGCCGACGGTGATGCAGTTGGTGGACTTCGTGTGCCACATCCATCCGGTGTGGTGCTTGCTTCCGTAGATGTCGCGGCGACCGGTGCGGATAAGCAGCCGCTCGCCGAAGGCGTACAGCAGGAACGAGTTGTTCGATTCGTACCCGTGGCTCTGGGTGCCGAAGGGGCTGGACTTGAAGAGGATCTGGACGTTGTCGGCGGCGCCGGCGAGGTTCGTGTTGAGCATGGCCAGGCCGGTGCCGCGGAAGCATCGGCTGCTGGGCAGGTCGTCGGGCGGCCGCGCATCTACCTTCGGCAGCGCCCCGCGGATGAAGCCGATGTAACCGCCTTCGGCGCGCGGGCCGCCGTGCACGTCGACGTACCACTGCCAGTGCGGGTTGCGGGCCTGGGCGGCCAGGATCGTCATTAGTGAGCGGTTGTTGCTCGACCGGCGGACCGCGCACAGGTCGCCGAATCCCCCGCCGCGCGTGCCGGGCGGCTGGAGGTACATCGGGTAGTACCCGACCTGCGAGAAGTATGGCTTGCGATATGCATTAACGTCCATGGCGACGCGCATGGCGTCGGCCCACCATGTGAAGCGGTGGATGTAACCTGCCCAGTAACTGGCGCCTTCGTGCCACCCGCCGTCGGCGTCGCTCCAGGCGGGGTAAACGTTGTAGAAGACGTTCATGGCGAACCAGACCCACTCCTCGGCGTCGGGAATCTCGTCGAGGAAGGCGACGCCGACCTCGCCCAGCCAGTGCCACGCCCGGTTCGAGTGGCTCGCGTACGGCCGCCACAGGTGCCGCCGCGCCAAGTGGTCGTACATCTCGCGGCCGCGGACCGTCATGACCTGGCGGCACTTGGCCTTCTCCTTCTCGGTCAGGAGGTCGTGGATGAACGTGTAGGTGCGGGCGAAGTAGTAGTTGTACGGCATCCCGGCCTCGTCGTTGTACCGGTATCCGGTGCTGCCCTTGGGGTCCCATTCGGCGGCTGCCATGAGCAGGCGCTTGGCCAAGCGGCCGTAGGCGTCGTTGCCGCTCAGTCGCCACGTGAAGCCGAGCGTCGCGGCGCCGTTCAGGCACCGGATCGTGTGCACGCGGTTGCCCCACCACGTCTTGCGCCAGTCCTCGCTCTTTCGGACCGTGCCCTTGGGATAGGTGGGCGGCTCCGCAGAGGGCGGCGGGTTCTTCAGAAGCCGCTCGCATTCTTTGACGAGCGCATCAAACTCCTTCTTGAGTTCACCCTTTGCGAGTTGCCTGAGGTGCGGCAGTTGCTCCGGACGGAGGAACAGGCGCGGGTGCCGCTTGGGGAGGCGGCCGAGGAGTTCGGAGCGTGGCGGCATCGGGAAGGCGACGGCGGTCTTGTCGATGATGAAAGCCCGCGCCGTGCTCCACGCCGACGCCTCGCTCTTTTTGTCGATGAACCGGAACCGCCAGTGCCACATGCCCTCGGCCAACGCCTTCGGCGGGCAGTGGCAGTTGTACCGCTGGACCGTGGCCTGATGCGCGATCTTCTTGAACGCGGCGTCCCGGGCGCACTGGAGTTCATACGCCACAGCATCCTTCTGCGGCCGCCAGACGAACGCCGGCGGATTTGTCGGGCTCGGCCGCCCCTCCAGAGGGCGGAACCCCCATTCGCCGGGAGCGGCGGCCGAGTCGTTTACCGGCTGCACGTCCGCACAGGCGGCGGCGCTTGTCAGGGCAATCAGGACACAGGCAACGGGCCACGCACTGGTTTGGCGGTTCATCGGCGTTCTCCATCGGCAACGGCCGGCGGCGCGGGCACACCTCGCCGCCGAATACGATCCGACGATAGCCGTGGCTGCGCCCGTTGGCCACCAAAAACCCATGCCGCCATGGCGCCGGAATCGGCTCCAGAGCGCCCCGTCGAGGGCGAATCTTGCGACCGGGCCGCCACGATCGCGCTTGCATTGCCGCAGCCGACCCGTTATGGTGTCCGTCGGCGGGCCTTAGGATTTCTTGGCGAAGGGGCTTTTGGAGGACTCACGACATGTCGCGCATGAATCGACGGAAGTTCATGAAACAGTCCCTGGCGATGGCGGGCGCGAGTTTCGTGGTCAGCCACGCCGGGCACCGCGTCCTGGGCGCCAACGAGATCATCCACATGGGCATCGGGGGCTGCGGCGGCCGGGGCGGAGGTCACCTCGGTTCCTATCTCGGCGCCAAGGAAACCGACGTCATGTACTGCGTCGATGTGGACATGAAACGCGCCGAATCCGCCGCCGCCAAGGCCGGCAAGAGACAGGGCAAGACCCCCCTTGCCGTCCAGGACATCCGCAGGGCACTCGACGACAAGAACCTCAACGCCATCTCCTGTGCCAGTTGCAACCACTGGCACACGCTGATGACCATCTGGACCGTCCAGGCCGGCAAGGACATGTACGTCGAGAAGCCCGCCACCCATAACGTGCACGAGGGGCGCGTCTGCACCGACCTGATCGCCAAGTCGAAGCAGATCGTCCAGACGGGCACCCAGCGGCGCAGCGAGAGCCGATGGGCCAAGATGCTCGCAATCACCAAGTCGGGCAAACTCGGCAAACTCCTGGTCAGCCACGGCATCGCCTCGAAGCCGCGCGGCGGCATCGGGTTCAAGAAAATCGAGAAACCGCCCGCGAACCTCGACTGGAACCTCTGGGTCGGACCCGCACCCATGCAGCCGTACCACGGAAACCTGGTGCACTACAACTGGCACTGGTTCTGGGACTTCGGCAACGGCGAGATCGGCAACCAGGGCGTCCACCAGACCGACTGTGCCCGCTGGGCCATCCCCGGCGCCACGCATCCCACCTACGTCATGTCGGTCGGCGGCCGCATCAAATGGAACGACCAGGGCGAGACGCCCAACGTCCAACTTACCGTTTACCGCTACGGCGACACGATGCTGTTCTTCGAGAACTGCAACCTGGTGACCGGCAAATCGCGGCGGGTGGACAACGACTTCGTCTATGAAAAGGGCACGGTCGTCAGCGGCAGCAAGTTCAAGCCGGCCGCAGGCGGCGGTGTGGACAAACTGCCCGATGTCGACGTCAAACTCGGACCGGGCAGCGGCCCGTTCGGCAACTTCATCGCCGCCATGCGCAGCCGAAAGAAAGAGGACCTCAACGCCCCCTTCGACGAAGGCCACTATTCTGCTGCCATCTGCCACCTCGGCGCCGTCTCCTGGCGACTCGGCCAGGAGAAGACCTGGAGCCAGGTCAAGGATCCCTTCGACCACGACTACGCCAACGAGCAACTGGCACGGGTCAAGAAGCAACTCACCGAGGAGCAGGGCCTGGACCTCTCGAAGTGCAAGATGCGCGTCGGCCTGCCCCTGAAGTTCGACCCGGAGACCGAGAAGTTCATCGACGCGCCGGCGGCGGCGAACCGGATGCTCACGCGACCGCCGAGGAAGCCGTTCGACGTTCCCGAGACGGCGTAGGCAGAGCCATACACGATGCGAAGCGCAAGCGCGGCGGGCAGTCTTGCCCGCCGCGCTTCTATCCGGTGGATGCAACCCTCCCACGCCTAGCCCGGATCCGCAGTGTGCCACGGCCGGCCTTGCCCGGCCGTGCGTTTCTCGAATTGCAAATCACGTTCCGCGCGGCGGCCTTCCCAGGCCGCCGCGAATGCAGTTTATGCCTGTTCCTTACCGTTTACCGCTACGGCGACACGATGCTGTTCTTCGAGAACTGCAACCTGGTGACCGGCAAATCGCGGCGGGTGGACAACGACTTCGTCTATGAAAAGGGCACGGTCGTCAGCGGCAGCAAGTTCAAGCCGGCCGCAGGCGGCGGTGTGGACAAACTGCCCGATGTCGACGTCAAACTCGGACCGGGCAGCGGCCCGTTCGGCAACTTCATCGCCGCCATGCGCAGCCGAAAGAAAGAGGACCTCAACGCCCCCTTCGACGAAGGCCACTATTCTGCTGCCATCTGCCACCTCGGCGCCGTCTCCTGGCGACTCGGCCAGGAGAAGACCTGGAGCCAGGTCAAGGATCCCTTCGACCACGACTACGCCAACGAGCAACTGGCACGGGTCAAGAAGCAACTCACCGAGGAGCAGGGCCTGGACCTCTCGAAGTGCAAGATGCGCGTCGGCCTGCCCCTGAAGTTCGACCCGGAGACCGAGAAGTTCATCGACGCGCCGGCGGCGGCGAACCGGATGCTCACGCGACCGCCGAGGAAGCCGTTCGACGTTCCCGAGACGGCGTAGGCAGAGCCATACACGATGCGAAGCGCAAGCGCGGCGGGCAGTCTTGCCCGCCGCGCTTCTATCCGGTGGATGCAACCCTCCCACGCCTAGCCCGGATCCGCAGTGTGCCACGGCCGGCCTTGCCCGGCCGTGCGTTTCTCGAATTGCAAATCACGTTCCGCGCGGCGGCCTTCCCAGGCCGCCGCGAATGCAGTTTATGCCTGTTCCTGGTGGCCTGGGAAGGCCACCAAGCGGACAACAAGGCGAAGTAGCGTTGTAGGACTGGCCGACGGATAGGTGCGGCGTAAAACCGGCACGCTGGCTTTCCCCCCTTGCCGCTCCGTATAATGCATGAGACTCAGGGGGACGCGGGGGAAAGGAACGGCCGTGACGAAAGCCAAACTCAACCTCATCATCGACGCCCTGATGGCGCTGCTCCTGGCGGCCATTGCGGGGCTGGGGTTCCTCATCAACTGGGTGCTGATTCCCGGCGAGCAGCGCCCGGCCGTCTACGGCAGCCGGCCCGACCTGTACTGGCTCGGCTGGGACCGCCACCAGTGGGGCGACGTGCACCTGGTTCTGGGCATCGCACTGCTCGCGCTGACGGTGCTGCATGTGGCGCTTCACTGGTCGCAGGTGGTCGGCATCTGGCGGCGCATGGTTGGCAGCCGGGTCGCACGTGTGGCGCTGGCCGTGGTCCTGCTCGTGCTGATCGCTGCGCTGATGGTGCTGCCCGCCCTCGTGACGCCCGAGGTGGTCCCGGGCGGCCACGGAGGGGCCGGCGGACACGGTGGGGGCGCAGGTCGGGGTGCGGGAGCCCTCGAACGCGAAGGGCAGAACGCGGAACGCGAAACCAACACCAGCGCCACGGACAACCGAGAGCACCGAGGGCGAGGCAGCGGTCGCGGCTGGCGCAGTGAGCGAAAGCATCCGTCACCGTGAGCGAGCGGCCCGAGCGGCGCATCACAGTCCGTAGGGTGGGTGCCTGGCACCCGCGCGAATTCTCCAGGCGAAGGTGGGTTCACAGCACCCACCCTACTTCTTGCCATACTTTTCCTCCGGATCGAAGACCTTGACGCCGTCTTCGGCCCAGTCGTTGTCGCGCAGGACCCACAAGAAGCACGAGCGGTAGCCGAGGTGGCAGGCGGCGCCGCCGACCTGGTCGATCTTCAGCAGCAGCACGTCCTTGTCGCAGTCGCAGCGGATCTCCTGGACCTTCTGAATGTTGCCGCTCGTCTCGCCTTTGTGCCAGAGTTTGCGGCGGCTGCGCGACCAGTAGTGGGCCTGGCCGGTCTCGACGGTCCGGCGCAGCGACTCGGCGTTCATCCACGCCACCATCAGCACCTCGCCGCTTGAGGCGTCCTGGGCGATGGCCGGGATGAGGTCGCGATCGTCAAAGTTGAGTTCCTCGATGAAGTTGGCCATAAGGTTGCCTTTCGTGTTGGCCCGCGGGGCAAGCCCCGCGGCTAACTAGCCCACCTCAATCAGGCGCAAGGTGTCGCGGAACCGTTTGACGAGGGCGCGGCGAATCGCTCGCGACTCGGGGCCCGAGAGGTCCGCGTCCCGCTTGATCCACTCGAACGCCTCGTTCCGCGCCAGGCGGAGCAGATCGTAATCCTCAACCACGTTGCCGAGCACGAGTTCCGGCATCCCGTGCTGGCGGGTGCCGAAGAACTCGCCGGGCCCGCGCAGACGCAGGTCCTCTTCGGCAATGCGAAAGCCGTCGGTCGTCTCGACCAAACAAGCGATGCGGCGGCCGGCTTCCTCCGTTTTCGGGTTGCCGAGCAGCAGACACGTGCTTTTTTCGGCCCCGCGTCCGATGCGGCCGCGCAACTGGTGCAACTGGGCCAGGCCGAACCGCTCCGCGTGCTCGATCATCATAACGGTTGCGTTCGGCACGTCCACCCCGACTTCGATGACCAGCGTCGAGACGAGCACGTGGACCTCTCCCCGGCGGAAGCGGTCCATGACGGCGTCTTTTTCCTCGGGCTTCATGCGGCCGTGCAGCAGGCCCACCTCAAAGTCGGGGAACACGTCGCGGGCGAGCCGCTCGGCCTCCTCCGTTGCGGCCGCAAGGTCCAGCCGCGCGCTCTCCTCCACAAGCGGATACACGACGAACGCCTGCCGCCCGGCGGCAAGTTGACCCCGTACAAACGTGTAGGCCTTCTTGCGCCCGCGCGGCGAGACGGCCCACGTCTCGACGGGCGTGCGGCCGGGGGGCATCTCGTCGATGGTCGAGATGTCGAGGTCGCCGAAGACCGTCAGCGCCAGCGTTCGCGGGATCGGCGTGGCGGTCATGACAAGGTAGTGCGGCTCCAGTTCCGGGTCGTCTGCGGCGGTCTGCCACTTGGCCTCGGCCCGCTGGAGGACGCCGAACTTGTGCTGCTCGTCCACGACCACGAGGCCCAACCGCGCCAGTGTTACGTCCTGCTGGATGAGCGCGTGCGTGCCGATGATGATGTCGGCCTCACCTCGCCGGATCCGCCGCAGCACCTTCTTCCGCTCGCTCGCCTTGAGGCCGCCCACGAGCAGCGCCCACCGCACGCGGCTGCCCACGAGGTACTTCTCCACGTTCTGGTAATGTTGGGCGGCGAGGATTTCGGTCGGGGCCATGATGGCAGCCTGGTACCCGGCTGCCACCGTCGCAAGGGCGGCGTACAAGGCCACGGCCGTCTTGCCGCAACCCACGTCGCCCTGGAGAAGGCGCGTCATCGGCCGGTCGCACGCGAGGTCGGCCCGGATTTCGGCGATGGCCTTGTCCTGCGCGGCAGTGAACGCGAAAGGAAACCGTACGCGGATGCGCTTATCCACCTTATCATCGCACGGGATAGGCGGCGCGTTGTGCAGCGTCAGCGCGCTTCGGCGCCTCAGCGCGACGGCCAGTTCCATCAGGAAGAACTCGCCGAAGACCAGCCGCCGCCGGGCTTCTTTCACCTCGGCCATCGACGCCGGCCGGTGGATCATGCGAAGCGCCTGACGCAGGTCCGCCAGGTGCAGCCGCTCTCGCATCGCCTGCGGCAGCGTTTCCTTGGCCAGCGGCAGGCCGGCCTGCAGGGCCTCCTCCGTCATCCGCACCAGCGACGCCTGCTGGAGGCCCTCGGTGACGGGGTACTCGACGAGGATCTGCCCGCCCGGTTCGGCGCCGCTGTCCTCGGCAATGCGTTCGAACTTGGGGTGCTGCAGTTGCAGCCGCCGTTTGTACTTGCCGACGCGGCCGTAGAAGAGGTACTCGTCGCCCGTGTGGAGCGCTTTGGCAAGGAACCGGGCGTGGAACCAGATGACGCGCATCTCGCCGCTGGAGTCGGCGATCAGGGCCTCCAGACGATCGCCCCAGCGAGGCGAACGCATGTCAACGATCCGCGCCTGGACCGCCTGGTCGCGCCCGGCCACGACCCGGGCGATCGGCACGACGTTGCCGCGGTCCACGTACTTGCGCGGGAAGAACTGGAGCGCATCGCCGACCGTCCGGACGCCCAGTTTCGCGAGCAACTGCGCGCGCTTCGGACCCACCCCCTTCAGGTACTGCACGCTGTCGCCGAGTTTCGCCATGCGCGCGAAGGTACCCTACCGCTTGGGCAAGGTCAAGGAACTGCCGCCGCCTGTCCGGAGGGCGGCGCCGGCGACGCCAAACGGGTACGGCTGGGGAAACCCACCGCGCAAAGAGCGAAGCGGCGTTGCCGGTTCAGGAAACCGGCTCCCAACTCGTTTTCACCGTGGGATGCCCAGCGCCGCCGGCACGTTTCTCGGGCCGTCCCGGACGGCGGACCTTTCCGAAGCACCGCTGGAGCGCGGGCACGAAGTAGTCGCGGCAGACGGACTGCCAACTCATCTTCTCGGCCAGGGCCCCGCCGCTCGCCAGGAGCCGCCGGAAATCCTGCGGCCCCGTCGGAAGGCGGGCTGCCAATTGGCGGGCGATCCGCGCTGCCACCTCGTGTTCGATGCGGCGGGTGTCGGCGTCGCTGACGGGCTCTGTCCCGGCGCCGGCCGGGGCCGCGTAATCCACCAGCAACACGTTCGCCGGCAGGTCGCCCTCGGCCACGCGGGCGAGCAGTTCGGCGCACCCGCACGCGCCTGTGATCACGCTGATGCCGCCGAACGTGAGCGTCTCAAGTTGGGCGATGCCGAACGGTTCGTACGCGCTCTGGCCGAATTCGACGTCGCTGCCCTGCCGCAGATCCTCAAACGTCATCCCCTCGGGCACCCGGTCGCCACACGACTCGCGGGTGAATCCGAATTGGTTGATGAGCACGACGCGTGTGGCCCGCGCCCAGCGGTTGTAGGCTTCAGCGGCCCGGCCGATGGCGACCTCGCCCTTGACCAGGTCGGGCCAGCCGATGCGGTGCTGCATCGGCCAGTCGTGCTCGGACTCCATCTGTCGGACGGTTTCGGGGTCGCGCCGGCCTGCGTCGGTCGCCAAGACGATGAGAACGGCCGTCCGGCCGCGATCGGCCAGGGCGTCGTCCAGATGATCGAGGACCGCGAGGTCGCGTTCGATGGCCTTCGACGCCACCGGCCGCGCCACATGCGTGAAGACGTAGTCCGGTCGCAAACCGGTGACGGTGCAGGCATACCGCCGCAGCAAAGCGCGGCTGGCAAGGCGGGCGGCCAGGTCAATCGGCCGGACGGGCAGACCGTTGTAGACGACCTGAATCGGCCGCTGCCGGAAACCGCCCGACAGCAGACGAAGTTCCTGCCCAACGCGGTCGCTGACGGCGAAGACGGCGCCGGCATGGCACGCGCGGCTGACCAGGGCGTACTTGTAGCCGCCCAGTTCGCGAAGTCTCGCTTCGTAGCAGCGCGACCCGTCGGGGGTCGTCATCGCCCGGTCGAAAACGAGCCGGTGGCCCGTCTCCTGTTCGAGCAGTTCCCGTACGGGCGGGACTTCGTGTGCCCAGTATACCGTCTTGAGGTCCGGCTCGCGGCGGCGCGCGGCCAGGAGCGTCGGCAGGCCCATGAACTCGTGGCTGATGAGGACCGCCTCGTCGGCGCTGCCGGCGACCAGCGCCTCGACGGCCTCAAGGGCCGGGGCGGCCAGACGGACCCACTCCTCATAGCCCCAGTCGTTCTCAAAACGGTTGCTCTCCAGGCCAAAGCCTTCCCACAGTTCGGCTTTCAGTTGGTTGATCGGACCGGGGCGGGCGTCTCGCACGTCGAACAGCAGCAGTTCGACACCGGCGCGGCGCCGGACGAGCGGGCACGGGACCTTACGCCGCGCGTACAACAACCGCACGCCGTAAGTTGCCTCGACAGAGGCAAAGGCGTCGGCCAGGGCGGGGCCGCAGGCGGCAGGTGACTGCCCCGACGGGCCGCTCTCATAGAAGACCGTTTCGAGGGTTTCGGGCGGCAAGGAAGCAGGGACGTCGCCGCAGCCGACCAGGACGGTCCGGCCCACGGCCGCCTGATACGCCCGCGCAGTCAGCATCCCGTCGAGAACGGCGCCGATACCGCCCATCTTGCAGTGGGCTTCGTGCGTGACGTGGATGAGGGTGTACATGACGGCCCCTCGGCCGGTGCGTCTCCATTATATCCGCCAGGCGTGCCGGTTGCAGGGGGAAGTTTGTGGAGCGGCGACGGAAGTCGGCCGAAAGAAGCCAGCCGCAGTTGCCGGGCACGCCGCGCGTGAGCCGCGCACTTGCCGCAGCCTACATCACCTTCACTTGGTCTGAAATGCGCCGGGACCGAAGGTCCTGCCGAGGGTTTTCAGGCTCAACAGCGCCTGGGCCCGGACCAGGTTGGTCCGGTCTTTCAGGAGTTCGTCCAGGTCTGCCATGACCTCGGGCGACTTATCGCCGGCCCGGCCGAGGGCCTCTGCGGCGGTGGCCCGGGTGAGCCAGGACCGCGACTTCAGAGAGCCGCGGAGCGCCGCCACGGCCTTGGTGCCGCCGATCCGTCCAAGTGCCTCGGTGGCGGCCAGTTCGGGCTGGCCGTACATGTCGCCAACGCGCGACGGTGCGGCCTTGTGGCTGACGCGGGCCATGGCCACCTCTTTCAGGGCATCGACGGCGTCGGCGTACCGGGAGGCGCCCAACCCCCATGCCGCCATCGACGCGACGAGCGGCGAGGGATCCTTCAGCAAGGGCACCAGTTGCTTGGCGGCGTAAATGGTGCCGATCTGGCCGAGGGCCTTGGCCACGGCGGCCCGGGCCAACGGGTCGCGGTCCTTGAGTGCCGTCACGAGCGCGGCCTGGGCCGAGGGATGTCCGATGCGGCCGAGGACCGCCGCCGCTGCCGCACGCACGTACTTGCTCTTGGACTTCAGTCGCGGCGCGACCCAGGCGATGTCGTCGCGGTTGGCGTTGGGCGCCAGGGCCAGCAGCCCGGTCACCTGGAACGCATCGGGGTCCTTGCTGGTCTGGAGGTAGTGTCGGAGCACGTCGGCAGCGGGCTTGCCGATGGCGCCGAGGGCGCGGAGGGCATCGGCCTTCTCGGCATCCGGACCTTTGAGTTTCGCGGCCAGGGCGTCGATGGGCGCGGCGCCGCCGAGGTTGCCCAGGGCGCGGATGGCGTTGCGGCGGACGGCGGCATCTGGATCGCGGAGGGCCTTGATGGGAAGGGTCCTCAAACGCGGATCGGGCGAGACGACCATGGCTCGCATAGCGGCGCGGCGGGACTCGACGTCGCCCTTGAAGGCCAGCGGCAGGAGCGTCGGCCCGAGGCTCATATCGCCGCGGACGCACGCCCGGATGGCCTTGTACCGGACCGGCCCCTCGGCGGTCTCGACGAGGCGGATGAGATGCCGGCGGGCGCCGGCGTCGCCGACACGGGCGAGCAGGTCGGCCGCCAGCACGGACGTCTCCGGCTCGGTTTCCATCGCGTTGCGCAGCGCGCTGGTGTGACCTTGGAGCACCGCCTTCAGATCAACGCGGCCGTGACGGTCGTCCATCTCGGCCAGGGCATCGAGAACGGCCGGGGGGACCTCGATGATGGTGTTGCGCCCCGTGGCCAGCGGCGCCAGCCCGTACGCGCTGTGCTCGATGTAGGCCGCCTGGGCGATGCCGCGCACGAGCGGGTCTCGATGGTTGAGAGCGGGAATCGCCAGGGCAGCCTCGCCGGTGGCCGCCCACGTAACCAGGGTCTGGGCAGCTTGGGCGCGGATGACGGGAGACCGGTCCCTGAGGAGTGCGGCGAGGGCGGCGGGAAAGCCTTCCGTCTCAGGCCCGGCCGCCTCGATGGCCAGAAGCCGCCGGGGAGGAGCCAACTGCTCCAGTTCGCTCACCTTCGTGGTGGGACCGCATCCTGTGCCGATTACAGAGACCATCAGGGCAGCGCAAAGTCCCATGGCCGCAAGGATGAACCGCCTGCTCATAGTAGCGCTCCAGTAAGTGCGAGATTCCCAGTGACGACGCCTGCCGGATTACGCCACTATCTATAGGCGGGGGCCGCAGGGGATGCAAGCGAAAAGGGCCGTCGGTCGTAGTGCCTCAGTCACAGGAGGGTGGCACGGCAACGCGAAGCGTGGCCGTGTGCGCCCCGCGTCCAACACGGCCGCCCTTTGGGCTGCCGTGCCACCCGGCGAGGTGGTGTCCTACGCCTCGGCCGAGGGGCAGATGTCCCTGAGGCAGCAGGTGTCGTGGTCGGGACGGCGGGCGCGGCAGACATGGCGGCCGTGTTGGATGAGGAGGACGTGGAAGGCGTACACCTTCTCGGGCGGCACGATCCGAGCGAGCAGGTCGTGGGCCTTCTCGGCGGATACCTTCGGTCCGATGAGACCCAGCCGGCGGCTCACGCGGTGGACGTGCGTGTCCACCGGCAGGACGGGCCGGCGGAGGCTGAACAGGAGGACGCAGGCGGCCGTCTTCGGCCCGACCCCCGGCAGATCGAGCAGGTAGGACTTGACCTTCTCGGTGGGCCGCCGCCGGAGGAAGTCGAGCGTCGGTCGGCCGCGCTCTTCGCGAATGCGCCGCAGGACCGCGCGAATGCTCCTGGCCTTTTGTCGATGGAGGCCTGCGACGCGGATGGCGGCGGCGATGCGCCGCAGCGGCGCGTCGGCCACCTCGTCCCACTGACGAAACGCCTCCGTCAGCCGCACCATCGCCGCACCCGAGTTGCGGTCGTTGGTGTTCTGGCTGAGGATGGTGCCGATGAGGGAATCGAGCGGCCGGCGGCCGGCTTTCCACGGCCGCTTGCCATAGGCCTTTTCGAGGCGTCGGACGATGGTGGCGACGGATGGCGCGCGGCGCCTCGTCATGGATCGTCCCCGGGGGGAAGTTGCGGCGGTCTCTTGCGGGCGATGCCTCGCCGGCGGATGGGGATGAATCGCCCCGTCATTTCATCCGGTCCTCGGGCGGGATGTCGTAGTCGTCGGGCATCTGGTCGGATTCGTCCTGCCGCTCGTCCGCGCGGTCGTCGCCGGCCGGTTCGTGGTCGGGAGGCTCTTGCTGGTCCGGCGGCGGCTCGCCCTCGTCGTCCGGTTCGTCCGCGTCGTCCGGTTCCTGTTGGTCGGCTTCGGACTCACCGTACGTTTCCTGTTCCCAGGCGTAATCCTCGTCGTCGCCCTGGAACTCGGCGTAGGGGTCCTCGTACTCGTCGGCCTGGTCTTCGGCCGGTTCCTCATCGGTGGTCGCTTGGGTCTCGTCGGGCTCCGGTTCTTCGGGCAGCGCCTGTTCGCCGGTGGGCTCGCGGTCGGGCTGCCAGGGCCCCTCGTTTTCGCGCTGGTAGTCATCCCAGGGCTCCTCGCCTTCCTCGCGTGCCTGGCGGCGGCGTCTGCGGCGGATGGAGATCCACGAGAGCAACAGGCCCAGTTGGTAGAGTACGACGAGCGGAATCGCCATCATGACCATCGTGACGGGGTCCTGCGGCGTAAGGACGGCCGACAGGACGATCAGGATCATCAGCACGATCTTCTGCTGTTTGACGAGGGTACCGAGGGGCACGATCTCGGTCCGGGCCAGGAACATGACGATGAGCGGCGTCTGGAAGACCACGCCGAAGATGAGCGTCATCATGGCGACGAACTTGAAATAGTCGTTCAGGAAGAAACTCGGATCGATCAGCGGGACGCCATCCATCTCGATGCCCGACGTCGGGGTCATCAGGGCTTGCAGGGCCACCGGCAGCATGACGAAGTAGAAGGTGGCGGCGCCGGCCACGAACAGGAAGAAACTGAACGGCCCGTAGATGTGGATGAACTTCCGCTCGTGCGGATGAAGGCCCACGCCCACAAACGCCCACATCTGGTAGAGAATCCACGGGCTGCCGAGGATCATGCCGCAGATGACACAGAGCAGGATGATGGTAACGTAACCGGTCAGCGGCCCGCCGAGGATCAGGCTGGGCGGCGGGGGTTTGCCGGAAGGGGCCAGCTTTGCCTCGGTGCCCGGCGAGGCCGCCGCCGTCTCGGGAAAAAGCCTCTCGACACGCGCTTCGATGGCGGCGAGACGCCGGTCGATCTTCCTGATGACCTCTGCCAGGTCCGGGTTTGCACCGGGTATGGCTGCTGGTTCGCCTGATTCCGCCGCTGGGTCTTCCTTTTCGTCAGGCTTCGGCGCCGCAGGCTGCTCCTCTCCCAAGTCCAGTTTGACGTAGGCCGTCCTGTAGGGCCGGATCATGGCCGTAAGCAGCGACTTGTAGTTGATGCCGCAGAAGACGCTGGCGACGGCCAGACCGACAAGGGCGTAGATGACGCGTCGGCGGAGTTCCTCCAGGTGCTCGCCGAACGTCATTTCAGCGTCTTGCCTCATGGGGTGCTCGCGTCTGGGAGCAGGAGGTCATCGCGGAAGTGCCGACCGCCCGCTCGGCCTTCAGGAAGTTCTCGTAGTTGCCGAGTTCCATGAGGATCTCGCGGGCCTTCCGGACGCGTTCCATGGTGATGCGTCCGCTGGAGATCAAGTCGTACACCAGTGCCAGGTTGTCCGGCCGGTAGAGTGCGGCAAACTCCTTGTAGAACTCCTCGCGCGGCAGCCGGGTGGGCAGCACGGCATGGAGGGCGTCGAAGAGGCGGTAATCGTGTGTCACGAGTTCCGCTTTGCGCTGCTCGTAGAGGTCGGTCCCTGGCAGCGGCGTCAGGACGGTGAACTGTGGGTAGATGACGTCCTTTTCCTCGCGGTAGGTCTTTAGCGCGTGGAAATCCTCTCGCGTAAACTGCGGATCGACGATGAAGGCCCCCCACATGTGGACACCCAGTCCGTTCAGGATGTCCATCGCCTTCTCGTTTTGCTCGATGGTCGCGCCCTTCGAGACGGCGTCGAGCCCCTCCTGCGTGGCGGCCTCGAAGCCGATGAGGACCGTGTGGAGGCCGATGTCGCGCCAGGCGGCCAACAGGTCCGGGTGCTTCGAGATGGTATCGGTCCGGGCCTGCATGCCGTAGGCCTTCTCGATGCCGCGCTCGCGGATCAGTTCGATGATCTTCCAGGCCCGTGGGACGTGCGACAGGAAGTTGTCGTCCACAAAACTGATCGACCACGGCTCGGTGGCCTCGATCTCCCGGACCACGCGCTCGGCCGACATGTACCGGCACCGCTTGTGGTAGAACTTCCAGACCGAGCAGAAGTTGCACCGGAACGGGCAGCCGCGGCTGGTGGCGATGCAGGCGTGCGGCTGGTCGAACAGGAAGTAGTAGTCCTGGGCGTACCGGGCCGCCAGGTCGCGGGCCGGCAGCGGCAGGTCGTCCATCGAAGGCATCAGGGGACGCTCTTCGTTAAAGACCCAGTTGCCGTCGGCCTCCCCCGTTTTCTTCCAGGCCAGACCCTTGATGGTTGCCAGGGCGTCGTCCGGCGGGGCCAGGCCCGTCCCCTCGAGCGTCTCGACGAGTTCCCCGAACGTTATCTCGCCTTCGCCGACGACGATGGCGTCCACGTACGGCTGCTTGAAGTCGGCCGGCATCAGGCTCGCGTGGTGTCCGCCAACCACGGTGAAGACGTCCGGCCGCCACGTCTTGACGCTGCGCAGGATGTTCTGGGCGTTATAGACCTCGGTGGTCAGGCACGTGACGGCTACCATGTCGGGCTCAAAGTCGTTGAACGTTTCCTCGAGGGTCGCGTCGAGGCGCATGTCGAGCAGCAGCACGTCATGGCCGGGCCGCGCGACGGCGCCGATGCATTCCAGAGCGAGCGGTTCCGGAAGGGCCGTCCGGCGGAACCCGACGTAGTCGGGCGGCGGCGGGGGTTGAACCAACAGAATCTTCACAAGTAGCGGCCTCCTCTGCCGTGAGGCATCCGGCAGGCCCGCTATCGTATCGACCGCCCCGGCCGGAGGCAAGGGATTAGACGCGGTGTGTGTCGTAACCCAGTAGTAATGTCCGGTCCGGACCCATTAGAACTGTCCGCTTCCTTGGGGAAGGAGAAGCGGATGGAGGAGGACCGGATCAGGATGAGTCAGCGGGAGCGGGATCGGCTGAAGGTGATGGCGCCGGTGTTGGTGGGCCGACGGGCGATGACCGAGGCGGCACGCCTGCTCGGGCTGAGCGTGCGGCAGGTCCGTCGCCTTCGGCGGCGGCTGGAGGCGGAGGGGGACGCCGGGGTGGTTCATCGCCTGCGAGGGCGGCCGTCGAACCGCCGCCACCCGGAGGCGTTCCGGCATCAGGTCGTGGAGGCGTGTCGCGGGATCTTGGCGACGCTGGGTCCGACGATGGCCGCCGAGAAGTTGGCCGAGAGGGGCCTGGAGGTGCCCACGGAGACCTTACGACGCTGGGGTTTCCAGGAAGGCTTCTGGACGCGGTCGCGTCGTCGTCTGAAGCACCGCCGCCGACGGGACCGCCGGCCCTGTTTCGGCGAACTCGTCCAAGCCGACGGCAGCGACCATGACTGGCTGGAGGGCCGCGGCCCACGGATGACCCTCCTGGTGATGATCGACGATGGCACCAGCCGCGTCCTGGCCCGTTTCGACCTGGCCGAGACCACCGAGGCGTACTGGGACGTCCTCGGCCGATGGCTCCGCAAACACGGCCGACCCCTCGCCCTCTACACCGACTTCGACAGCATCTTCTACGGCCAGGCCGCCGGCCGGAAGGCCGCCGAGACCCAGTTCGCCCGGTCCCTGGGGGAGTTGGACATCGGCTGGATCGGCGCCCACAGCCCCCAGGCCAAGGGCCGTGTCGAACGCTTCAACGGCACCGCCCAGAACCGCCTGGTCAAGGAACTCCGCCTGGCCGGGGCCCGCACGATCGAGGAGGCCAACCACGTCCTGGAGAAGGTCTTCCTGCCGTGGTTCAACCGCCACTGCACCGTCACACCCGACAGTCCGAACGACGCCCACCGCCCCCTCGGACCGGCGATGAACCTGGCCGCCATCCTCTGTCCCCACCATCGCCGCAAGGTGACCAACGACTACACCATCCGCTTCCAGAACCGCTTGTACCAAATCCTCCCCCCGGCCCTGCCCGGCCTGCGAGCCGGCTGGGTGACCATCGAGTGCCACGCCTCCGGCAGGCTGCGTCTGCGTTTCAAGGCCACGTACCTGAAGGTCAAGGCCCTCGGCCCGGCCCCGGGGGCGCTGCCCCCGGACCCCCGGAGTTTACCGCTTTCAGGGACCCCGGCAGAGGGACCCAAACAGAAAGGCCGCGCCGCCCAGGCGACACGGCCCTCTGCCGTACGTCCCGCCAAAGGGCGCTCGGGTCGCACTCCTGCGGAGCCCTGTCCTCCCCATGGCTCGCCTCATCCTACCGCTAAGCCACCCTACCGTCCAGCCCCCGATCACCCCTGGCGAAAACCTTTCAAGACCCCCACGCCAACCGGACATTTCTAATGGGGCCCAACCCCGGACATTTCTATTGGGGCTTGACGCCTGCACCCTTGCGCTCTTGCGTCGCGTTGCATAAGTCCTTATGATTGCTGTGGGTTAGCGAATGGGGTTCGAGTCCTGTAACGCCCACTGGTCTGCTTCGCTGGCCGCAGCGCTGCGAAGGACGAAGCGCCCCGGTGCGGCCCCGGACTTCGGATCCCCGTGGACGGGTGGCCGTGAGGCGGCAGGCGGTCGAACGAGGAGTGCAGGACCAGTCAGGAGGCGAGAGCGATGAAAAAGACGCGACTTATCTGCCTGATGATGCTGGCCGGCGCCGTTATCCTTGGCGGGTGCGAGGGGTTGGCAACTCGGTCGGCCGTTGTGCCCACGCTGGCCATCGGCGACCTGGTTCTGCCGGCCGAAAAGGCCGGCCAGGCCGTCACCGAAGAGCACTTCGTGATGAACTGGCTGGTGCTCGGCCCGATCACGTTCAAGGAATCGGACTTCGGCGGGGAACACCAGCAGCCCTCGGCCGACCAGAAGTTCGTCAAGAATGAGGGCGGCCTCGACGGAACCCAGACGCCGCCCGAGGGCGCTGCGTGGCAGGAGAAGACGTTCACGGGCGGCGGCCCACCTGGCTGCATCAACCTCGACGCCCTCTACCGCAGGGCCGACCACGTTGCCGCCTATGCCGTCGCGTGGCTCAAGTGCCCGGCCGACGTCAAGGGCGCCAAACTCTACGTCGGCAGCGACGATTACATCAAGGTCTGGATCAACGGGAAACTCGTCCACACCTACCGGACCGAACGCCGCGCGGGCGAGGCCGACCAGGACTGCGTGGGCGGCATCGCCCTGAAGAAGGGCTACAACCGCGTTGTCGTCAAGTGCGTGGACGTGGTGCTCGGCTGGAACTTCTACCTGCGCCTGACGGACGCCAAGGACCGTCCGATGGCCGTCAAGGCGGCCGCCAAGGCGAAGTAACCTTCGCCCGGTCCGTCCGGTTCAGGGAAACGGGTATCGAGGCGGTGCGGCTGCGCGCCGGCTCTCGCGAAAGGGAAGCGTTTGAAAACGGTCGGCCTGCTTGTTTTGCTTGTCGTCCTGGCAGCACTCGTTTTGGAATCGCCCGCGCGCGCCGACGGGCAAAACTGGCCGCGCTTTCGCGGACCAAACGGCGAGGGCATCGCCCAGGCAACCACCATTCCGGTCAAGTGGACCGAGAAGGACTACAACTGGAAGGTCGAACTGCCGGGCGCCGGCCACTCCTCGCCCGTCGTCTGGGGCGAGAAGATCTTCGTGACCTGCGATCACCGGGACTCCGGCCGGCGCATGCTCGCCGCCTTGAGCGCTTCCGACGGCAAGATGCTCTGGTGCAAGCAATACCCGCCGGTGCAATACTCGCTGCACGGGCGCAACACCTACGCTGCCGCCACGCCCGCCGTCGACGCCGACCACGTCTATGCGCTCTGGACGACGCCGAAGCAGGTGAGGCTGGTGGCGCTCGACCACGGGGGCGCCCAGGTGTGGCAGAGCACGTTTGCGGGCGTGCACTGCCCGCATGGGGCGGCCATGTCGCCAATCGTCGTGGACGACCTGGTGGTGTTCACACGCGAGCAAGAGAACAAGAGCCCGTACCCAAGCAGTTGGGTCGCGGTGGACCGCAAGACGGGCAAGACCCGCTGGGAACTGGAGCGGCAGACCAGCATCAAGACGGGCTATTCGACGCCTTGCCTGTTTGCTCCGAAGGGCCGCCCGCCGCAACTCATCTTCACGAGTCTGGCCCACGGTATGACGGCCATCGATCCGAAGACCGGCAAGGTGGCGTGGGAGTTGAAATCCGCCTTCCGGTGGCGCGTGGTGGCCTCGCCGATTCTTGCCGATGGGCTGCTGATCGGCAGTTCCGGGCGGAACTACGTCGCGGTCCGGCCGCCTGCGATGGCTTCCGGCCAACCGACCGTGGCCCGCGAAAAGGGCCCGTACGCCTACTGTCCCACCCCGTTGGCAAAGGACGAGTTGCTGTTCGTCTTCCGCGACGACGGGCGCGCTTACTGCCTGCGCGGTGCCACGGGCGAGCAACTCTGGCAGGCCAAGCCCGGCGGGCGGTTCGCGGGCTCTCCCGTGTGGGTTGACGGCCGCCTCTACTGCATCACGATGGACGGCAACGTCGTCGTCATCCGGGCCGCCGACCAGTACGAGTTGCTGGCGGTCAACCCGTTGGGCGAGAAGAGCCAGGCGACCCCCGCCGTCGCCGGCGACCGGATGTACCTGAGAACCACGTCGCACCTCATCTCGATCGGCGGCTGACCGGTTCGCCGCCGTGCTTGCGCGGCGCGTGCTGTGCGCAGCGCCTCAGCGGGCCACATCGACCGCCAGCCCGTCGCAGGCCAGGTGGATGCCGCCGGGCACGTCGCCGGATTGCGGCAGAGATGCCTCGGTCTCGGCGTGGTCCAGGTCGTGCGTCATGTGAATGAGCCAGGCCTCGCGCGGCGCCAGGCTGCGGATGGCCTCGACCGCCTCGGCCACCGTGAAGTGTGTGGGATGCGGCTTGTGCCGCAGACCGTCGAGAAAGAGCGCGTCCAGGCCGCGAAGCAGGCCCACCGATTCGGCCGGTATCCCGCAGCAGTCCGGGCACCACGCCAGCGACGCCCCGTCGGGTGCATCGATCCGCAGGCCCGTGGTGGGGCTCGCGCCGTGCTGGAGCGACACCGGTGTTACGCGGTGGCCGTCGAGTTCCACCGGTTCCGACAGCGCGTGCCACTCGACGATGGGAATGCCGAAGCCGGTCAGCCGGGCGTCCGTCAGGGCGTACTCGAAGAGGCGGTACAGGCTTGCGAGGGTCGAGGGCGAGGCATAGACGGGTATCGGCTTTTCGGCCCGTTGCGCGAACCGCCGAAGGTCGTCGAACCCCATGACGTGGTCGGCGTGGGCGTGCGTAAAGGCCACGGCGCCGATGCGGTCGATGCCGTGCTCAACGGCCTGGAGCCTGAGTTCCGGCGCCGTGTCGATGAGCAGCGTCTGCTCGCGCAGGCGCACGGCTGCGCTGGTGCGCGTGCGGCGGTTTCGCGGGTCGTCCGATGTGCACACGGCGCAGCGGCACCCGATCATCGGTATGCCGTGGCTGGTTCCCGAACCGAGGACGGTGATGCGCAAGGTCACTCGCCTTCCGCGTTGTCGGTTTCTTCGAGTTCTTCCGGCAGGTTCTCGGTGTGGCGGCACTTGGGGTAGGCCGAGCAGCCTAAAAAAGGGCCGCGCCGGCCGGTGCGGATGACGAGTTTCGCCCCGCAGTCCGGACAGTCGCGGTCGGTGGGAACGGCCTTCGACTTGCGGCGGGCGGGGGCCTTTCGCGCGGACGTGCCGGCGGATTTGGCGGCCGCCTTGCCGTCGGCGGCCTTGTCCTTGGGCAGGGGCTTGGCGTTGCGGCACTTCGGAAAGGCCGAACACGCCATGAACGGTCCGCGGCGTCCGTTCTTGATGACCATCGGCGAGCCGCACTTCTCGCACACCTCGCCGGTGGGCTGCTCCTTGACGGGGTTGCCGTCGGCGTCGCAGGGCAGGGTGCTCTTGCACTCGGGGTAGTTCTCGCAGCCCAGAAACGGCTGGCCGCGACGGTTGAGGCGCAGCAGCATCGCCCCGCCGCACTTCTCGCACACCTCGTCGGTGGGCTTGGGCTTCGGCCGGTCGTTTCCGTTCAGGTCGCGCGTGTACTTGCACTCCGGATAGGTGCTGCATCCGAGGAACGGCCCGCGCTTCGACCATCGCTTGACCAGCGGCGAACCGCACTCGGGGCAGGGGCCGGCATCATCGACGGTTCCGTTTTTTGCGCTTTCCATGTTTTCGCTCGCCGCCTTAAGTGCGGCCGAGAAGGGCCCCCAGAACTCGCGGACAACCTGGAGCCAGTCTATCTTGGCCTCCTCGACCAAGTCAAGTTCGTCCTCCATGTGGCCGGTGAACTTGGCGTCCATGATCTTGGGGAAATGGCGGACGAGTTTGTCGGTCACCACCTCTCCCAGGTCGGTGGCGAAAAAGCACCGCTTGCCTTCCTTCAGGCTCATCGTCCCCTTGCAGGCGTTGCACGTCGAGTCTTCGATGGCCGGGCCGACGGGCTTGCCGTAGAGGTTGCAGGGCACGGTGTACCGGCACGTGGGGTAGTTCTCGCAGCGGAGGAAGAGGTTCTTTTTCTGCTCGGCGTAGCCGCGATCCTGGATCGTCGAGATGATCGTGGCGTAGGTGCTGGGGCGGCCGATGCCCTGTTCCTCGAGTTTGCGGACCAGGGTTGCTTCGGTGTACCGCGCGGGCGGCTGGGTGAAGTGCTGGGCGAGGTCCAGTCGCTTCAGTTCGAGCGGCTCGCCTTCCTCAAGCGCCGGCAGTTGCTGCTCGTCCTTATTATTCCGGACGCCCGCGACCCTCGTATGGCCGTCGAAGACGAGCGTCCGTCCGCGCGCCTTCAGCAGGCCGGTCATCGCCTCGGCCGCCGCCTCGACCTCAACGTCCGTCACGTCCCACAGGGCCGGTTTCATCTGGCTGGCGACGAACCGTTTCCAGATGAGTTCGTACAGGCGCGCCTCGTCGCGTCCGACGTGCGGCTTGACGGATTCGGGCGTGCGGGCGACGTCGGTCGGGCGGATGGCCTCGTGGGCTTCCTGGGCGCGGCCCCTCGAACGGTACACGGGCGGCTTGTCGGGCAGATAGTCGGCGCCGAAACTCGCCTGAATGAGTTCCCGTGCCGCAGCCTGGGCGGTCGGAGCGACGCGGTGCGAATCGGTCCGCATGTACGTGATGAGCGCTACCGAGCCTTCCGCCCCGAGTGGCACGCCCTGGTACAGCCGCTGGGCGAGGGTCATCGTCTTCTTCGCGCTGAACCCCAGCACCGTGCTGGCAGCCCGCTGCAACTGGCTCGTGATGAACGGCGGCAGCGGCGAGTCTTTCGACCGGCGTTTCTTGACCGACCGGACGCTGTATGCGGCGGCCCGCATGGCGTCGCCGACAGCGCTGGCCTGGGCCTCTGCGGTGGCGGCGAACTTGGTGCGGTTGACTTCGGCGAGGGTGGCCTTGAAGGTCTGCTCGTCGCCCGTGCGGCGGAGGTGGGCGGTGATGCGCCACGACTCTTCGGGCACGAACGCGCGGATCTGGCGTTCGCGTTCCACCACCAGCCGGACCGCCACGCTCTGCACCCGCCCGGCCGACAGGCCCTTGGCCACCTTCTTCCAGAGCAGCGGGCTGAGTTTGTAGCCGACCAGGCGGTCCAGGATTCGCCGCGCCTCCTGGGCCGACACCTTGTCCATGTTGATGTGGCCGGGATGCGCGAACGCCTCCGTGATGGCCGACTTGGTGATCTCGTTGAACGTGACGCGGCGGACGCTGTTCGCCTCGAGGCCGAGCGCCTGACACAGGTGCCAGGCAATGGCCTCGCCTTCGCGGTCGAGGTCGGTGGCCATGAAGACGTCGGCCGCGGCGGCGACCGCTTTCTTGAGGTTCGCCAGCACCTTCTTCTTGCCGCTCAGGACCGTGTAGGTGGGCTCGAAGTCGTGTTTGATGTCCACGCCCAGGCTGCGCTGTGGCAGGTCGCGCACGTGGCCCAGCGACGCCGCCACGCGGAAACCCGCGCCGAGATATCGCTCGATCGTTTTGGCCTTGGCAGGACTTTCAACGATGACGATGTTCTTTGCCAATCGATGCGTTCCTCGCTCGGACTCACCCGGTGCAGGTTGCCCTAATACTGTCGGCACGGACGGTTGTCAAGGTGCAGGCCATTTTCGCGCGCGCCGTTGAAGGCTTGCCCTCGGCCGCCCACGGACGTTATGCTTCGGGCAAGCACGCGACCCAAGAGAAGAACGACGAGGAGATGCCACGCATGAACTTCGAGCAACTGATCATTAAGAACCGCTCGTACCGTCGCTATGACCAGTCGAAGGCCGTCGGCGCCGAGACGCTTCGCCACCTGGTGGACATCGCGCGGCGGACGCCCAGCGCGGCGAACCGCCAGCCGCTCAAGTACGTCCTGATTGACGATCCGGACGGCTGCGCGCGGCTGTTCGCGCATCTGGCCTGGGCGGGGGCGCTCAAGGACTGGCCCGGGCCGGCCGAGGGCGAGCGCCCGGCCGCCTATGTCATTATCCTCTGCGATACCGAGATCGCCAAGGCCCCCGGCTGCGATCACGGCATTGCGGCCCAGTCGATGCTCCTGGCGGCGGTGGAGCGCGGCTTGGGCGGATGCATGCTCGGCGCCATCAACCGTGAGGGCATCCGGCAGGATTTCGACATTCCCGACCGCTACGAGATTCTGCTCGTCGTCTCGCTCGGCGTGCCGGCCGAGACGTGTGTTCTCGAGGACGCCGTCGGCGGCGACGTCACGTACTACCGCGACGGTCAGAGCGTCCACCACGTGCCGAAACGCCCGCTGGACGAGATCATTCTGCGCCTCTAGCCGGGCGATATCCGAAGCGGGAGCGGGTACCCGCATGCACGCCCCGGGGCATCTGTCCCGTGTCCCAAGCCTTTTAATAACAGCAAGTTACGCGAACACCCCCCCCGGCAAGCCGAAAAAACCGGCGCACGCATTTGACAAACGGCCAAGAGCAGGGTATTATTCCGGGTTGGCAGTGCGGGTATAAACCAGGAAATCCCGGCTTGGAGGGCTCCAGGCATGACCGGCGTTAGACCAAACCTCCTGTCAGTCGCCTCTATCTCGCTGGCCTTCGCATTGCTCCCGGCTCTACCCGGCGCCGCGGCTACCAGCACCAGCATCATAACCACCGGTCACATTGGCGGCGGCTGGCCCTACTTCTCCACATCCACACCCGGTGGCCCAACCACCATCACCTCGACGCACCATTTCGAGGCCGACACCGCGGAGGTTTCCCCGGGCATCCTCGACGGACAGGGCGTCGCCACCTTCACCGAACTGAAGGCCCGGGTCTTCGTCGACGGCCCCAGCGCTGAATACGGCAGCTGTGAAGCCGTCTCGGGTGACTACTGGACAGTCACCCACCCGGCCCTGACCGACACCCAAGGCACGATGCAACTCGCCTTCGATGTCACCGGCTCCGCCTTGGTGCGCGACAGCGGGGGGTCGCCCGTAACCGGCGACGACAGCTTCGCGGCCGTCCGCCTGCAGGTCGCCATCGGCAGCACTTGGGTGCTCCTGATGAACGAGTACATCCCAACGGGAAGTGCCTCCTTCATGGGCGTCGCCGGAAGCCCGAGCGTGACCGACTCTTTTACCTTCACCTATGGCACCCCCTTCCAAGTCACCACCCGGCTGCTGGCGTTCGGTGACCCCAACAACTACTACGTTAAGACCGACCTCTATCCGTTACCCTCTTTCATTCATTATGCCAGTGGTTCTGCCAGCGAGGTCACCGTCGATTTCATGAACACCGCGACGCTCAGAACCATCGCGATCCCCGGCTCCGATGGTTCGACTCAGTTGCAGACCGAATCGCTGACCGACTACCAATCGCTCATCGGCACCGCGATCATTCCCGAGCCGACGACGCTGGCCATGCTGGCGTTCGGCGGCGCGTGGCTTCTGCGAAGGCGGGCCGCTCTGCCAGTGTCACGCTTGAAGTGCCCGTAGTAGCTCGGACGCTGCGACGCCGTGCATGGAGCCGACATTTCCCGGATAGCGTCATGCCCACGACCACCGTGGGCCTTTCTGACGATGGTATCACCGATCGCGAGGCCGTCAATCGCTCTATCTGCTCGGCGCAGGGAATTCCCGGCCGGCTACGGGCGATATTGCGGGGCGAACCAGCCGACAAGCAGCCGTTTGCTGTTGATTTGCGCAGACCGTCCCCGTGGCCTCCGCTTCCTCCGACTGTCTCTTCCTTCGTGGGCGTCATCGGCGTACCGTCTCGGGCAGCCCGAGCCGCCGAATGCGTTCGAGGATGACCCGGAAGAGCCACCTTGGCCACCACGCGACGGGGCTTGCGCCAACGGGCGGCCTGATACGGAAAACTATCGTAGAAGACAACCGGCCGGTTCGGCGGACGGCCCACCGGCCGGGTCAGAAGAGGCTCAATCGCACGCTCCAGCACGTCGTTGCCCGGCAGGCGGATGGCGTACCGGTAGCCTTCGGCTTCCAGGTGCTCGTACAGCTCCGGTCGGGCGAAAGCGGCGTCACGTACTACCGCGACGGCCAGAGCGTCCATCACGTGCCGAAGCGGCCGCTGGACGAGATCATTCTGCGCCTCTAGCCGGGCGATATCTGAAGCGGGAGCGGGCAGCCGCATGCACGCCCCCGGGCGTCGGTCCCGTGCCCTAAGCCTTTTAATAACAGCAACTTACGCGAACAACCCCCCGGCAAGCCGAAAAAACCGGCGCACGCATTTGACAAACGGCCAAACGTAGGGTATTATTCCGGGTTGGCAGTGCGGGTATAAACGGACGGACAACGTGTATGGAGGGTCAGGCCCATGGTGGGCCGGGCCCTTTTTGTTTGGATTGACTCAGGACGGAGCCCGAAAACACGGTGGGAGGCGTGAAAATGCGATATGCAGCCATTCTTGCTGGGTTGGCCTTTGTGCTAACGGCAACGGTGGCCATGGCCGCTGTGATCAATCTATCCGAAATCTGGATCGACCCGGGCCAGGCCGGTTCCGGTCAGCAGGCCTGGATCTGCGTCTGGTACAAGGTCCAGGGGCCTGGGCCGTTTCCGTTTACACCGGCGCCTGGACAGGACATCCGCGACGTCGAGGTGGACATCCCGAACGACGGGCTGCCCCCGTTCCCTATCCCCAGCCCCGTCGATGGCCATATGGGGCCGTTTCTGGACTGGCAACTGCTTGAGGGGCCCATTGTTGACGGTGGCGGTATCGTGCACGAGGACGTCGGCCACTGGTACAACGGGGAACTCGCTCCCTGCGACGTGATCGATGTCAGCCGGCCGGACGCCGAGCCGGAGGAGTGGTGGTACGTCCACTTCACGCCCGAGCCGGCCACGTTGGCTTTGCTGGCGGCCGGCGGCCTGATGATGCTGGTCCGTCGCAGGCGCCGCTGAGCCGACCGAAGAAATAACGTGTTAGCGAAAGGGCGGTCCTCCCGGTTCGCCGGGGCTCGGGGCCACCCTTTCCTTCTGCGCCGTTCGCGGGGCAGGCCAGGACACCCCCCGCGTCACATTTCATGGAGTCCGGCGGCAGCGGCTACTTCAGCGCCGCAATCGTCACGCCGCGTCCGCCTTCGCCCCACTCGCCGTAGCGGAACGATTCGACGAGCGGGTGCCCTTTCAGTTCGCGCTGCACCATTTCCCGCAGCGCCCCCGTGCCGTGGCCGTGGATGATGCGCACCGAGCCCAGGTCGGCGACGCACGCCTCGTTCAGATACTGTTGGAGCGCCCGCAGCGCCTCATCCACGCGCATGCCCCGCATGTTGAGTTCCGGGGCGACGGCCGCCCGAGAGCCCTCGACAACCGTCCGTCCTTCCCGCTCGGGCGCCGCGTTGACTTTGGCGTCCTCATCTGCCTTCCGGATGGCCGAGGCGTCGGCTTCGATGGCCAGGCCGCCGGCGTCGAGCGTGACCTTGCGCCGCCGGCGGTCGATGCGGCTCACGGTGGCGTGCCGCTGCATCGTTTCGATCCACACGGTGTCTCCGACGTGGATCGTCTCGAGCGGCAGCGGCGGCCGCCGCCGGGGTGCGAGTTCGCGGGATTTCTTCTTGAACCGGTCGCGCTTGGCCTCGACCTGGCGGCGGAGGTGGGTTGTGGCGTCGGCGTCGGCGCCCGCGCGGCGGGCCTCGTCGAGTGCCACCTGCATCTCGCGGCGCGTGTTCTCCACAAGGCCCTGGGACTCGGCCACCGCGCGACGCAGCGATTCTTTTCGCTCTTTCTTGAGGTCCGCCAGTTGGCCGGCCAGGTCTTTCCGGGCCTTCTCGGCCTCGGCCCGTTCGCGCTTGGCCTTGCGGGCGTCGGCCTCGGCCTTCTTGAGCGACGCCGTGAGGCGCGCGAGCAGGCCCTCCATCTCGATGGCGTCGGAATCGAGGAGTTCCTCGGCGCCCGCGAGGACGTCGCCGGGCAGGCCGTATCGCTCGGCGATAAGCAGGGCGTGACTGGCCCCCGGGCGGCCGACAATCAACTCGTACGTGGGGCTCAGCGTATCGGGGTCGAACTGGACGGCGGCGTTCTCCATGCCGTCCTGCTCGTGGACGAACCCTTTGACCTGCCCGAGGTGCGTCGTGACGACAGTGTTCGCCCCGCGCTGGTGCAGCGCCTTGATGATGGCACAGGCCAGCGCGCCGCCCTCGACGGGGTCGGTGCCCGCGCCGATCTCGTCGAGCAGGACGAGCGTCTCGTTGTCGGCGGTCTTGAGGATCTCGCGGATGTGCCGGATGTGGCCGGAGAAGGTCGAGAGGTTGGCCTCGATGCTCTGCTCGTCGCCGATATCGACGAGCACCCCGCGCAGCGGCACGAACGTTGAACCGTCCTCGACCGGCGCCATCAGGCCGGTCTGGGCCATCAGGCACACCAGGCCGATCGTCTTCAGGGCAACCGTCTTGCCGCCCGCGTTCGCGCCCGTGATGGCGATTGTCCGGACGGGTCCGCCGAGGGTGAAATCGAGCGGCACGACCTTCTCGCCGCTCGACGCGAGCGTGTCCTCCAGGATGGGGTGCCGACCGCCGACGATATTCAGCACGCCGTCCGTCGAGAAGGCCGGCCGCGTCATCTTACGGGCGGCGGCGTACCGCGCGCACGCGCGGATAACGTCGAACTGCACAAGCGTCCGCACCGTTACCCGCAGCGGTTCCAGGTGCGCCCGGACGCCGGCGGTCAGTTGCCGGAGGATGCGCTGGACCTCACGCTCTTCGTCGGAGGCGAGGCGCCGCAGGTCGTTGCCCATCTCGACGGCGAACGCGGGCTCGATGAAAACGGTGTGCCCCGTATCGGAGCGGTCGTGAATGATGCCCGGCACCTGGCCCGACTGCGTGGCGAGGACGGGGACGACGTTGCGGCCGTTTCGCTGCGTCACGTAATCGCCCGTCAGCATCGGCTGGACGTCGGCGTTGGCGATAAGCGCTTCGAGCCGCGTGCGGATGCGGTTCTGGAGTGCGGCCATCTCGTGGCGGACGCGTTTAAGTTCCGGCGATGCGTCGTCGGCGACCGTGGCGTCGGGCTCGATGCACCGGTCGATTTCTTTCAAGAGGTCGGGATTCGGCGCGAGGTCGAACGAGAGTTTCGCGAGCGACGGCGCCGCGACCATGCGGCTGAGAACCTGTTGTAGGTCGCGTGCGTTCCTCAGGATGGCCGCCACCGTCTGAAGTTCGTCCGGCCGCAGCGCCATGCCTTCAATCCCCGCCCGGTCCAGCAGGGCGCCGGGGTCGTCGAAACGCTCGACCGAGAAGTCGTGGCCGTCCGCGAGGATGGCCGCGCCCCCGGCGATCCGCTGCGACCGCGTCTCGATGCGCGCGAGGTCGTCCATCGGGCGCAGCGCCCGCGTGAACTCGGCGCCGAGCGAGAGCACACAAAGGGCCGCAATCCGGTCGAGGACCTTCTCGAACTCCAGGCGCTCAAGCGTGTGCGCGTCCATGGGTTCTTGCTCTGCTCCAGCGGCGGCAATCCATTGCGGGCCGGCCGCGCGGTGCTATAATACGCCGCCGAGGGAGTGGGGCAACGTCCTTTTTCGCCGGGTAAGGCCCAACGCGCCGGGCCGCAAGGAGAACGCATGAAACCGATAAGTCTGCAACTGTACACGCTGCGCGAAGCGGCCGCCGGGAATTTCATCGGCGTGCTGAAAGAGGTGGCCGAGATCGGATACAAGGGCGTCGAGCCCGCCGGTCTGCACGGCCACCGGCCGGAGGAGATCCGCAGCGTCCTCGATGACCTCGGCGTGGTCTGCTCGTCGGCCCACGGGCCGCTTCCCACGAACGAGAACCTTCAGGAAATCGTGGACACGGCCGGGGCGCTCGGCTGCGAGATGGTCGTCACCGGCGCGGGGCGCGACGAGTTCGCCGCGCTCGATGCCGTCAAGGGCGTGGCCGACCGCTTCAACGAGGCCGTCGAACTCATCCGGCCGCACGGCCTGCGCCTCGGCTATCACAACCACTGGTGGGAGATGAACCAGATCGACTCGCGCCTGGGCCTCGAGGCGCTGCTGGAACTCGCGCCGGAGGTCTTCTCGCAGACCGACATCTACTGGGCCGCCAACTTCGGCGCCGTCGACGTGCCGGCGTTCGTCGCAAAGCACGCCGCACGCATCCCATGCCTGCACGTCAAGGACGGGCCGCTGGTCGAGGGTCGGCCGCACACCGCCGTCGGCAAGGGCAGGATGCCCACCGCCGAGTGCATCGCGGCCGCCGACCCGGACGTGCTCGAATGGCTCATCGTCGAACTCGATGAGTGCGCCACCGACATGATGGAAGCCGTGGCCGAGAGTTACATCTACCTGATCGGCGAGGGCCTTGCCGAAGGCAACGCATAGGCGGCCGCGAGAAGAATCGCGCCGGGCAAGCCCGGCGGCTGACACACGCTCATGGCAAACCAGCGCAACACGTACCTGACCCAGCCCGACGGCCGGCTCCTTGCCGCGTGCATCGTTGAGACGTACCGCGCCTCCGGTCCCGGCGGCCAGCATCGCAACAAGCGCGACTCGGCCGTCCGTATGACGCACAAGCCGACGGGCGTGGTCGCCACCGCCACCGAACGCCGCAGCCAGCACGAGAACCGCCGCCGCGCGATCAAACGGCTCCGCAAGGCCATCGCCCTGGAGGTCCGCGAAAAGGTCCGCACGCCGTCCGACGCGCTGCGGACCGCCCTCGATGACTCCGCCTGGCCGCGCATCAGCCAAAAAAGCACCGCTTACCTCGTGGCCGCCGCCGGGATTCTCGACCACATCGAAGCCGACTGCGGGAAGGTGAGCGAGGCGGCCAAGCGTGTGGGCGTCTCGACGGCGTCGGTCACGAAGTTTCTCTCGCTCGATTCCGACTTGCTGGAAGCCGCCAACCGTATCCGCCGCCGCTTCGGTCACAAGCCGCTGCGGTGACGGTCGCGCAGATTCCTTTTGCTTCTCCCGCCGGGTTCGGCGATTTTTATAGATAAACCTCGCCCCGATTGTCCTCTTTGAGTGTGGAGCCATCGATGACGCCCGTGCCGGATGCCGAACTCGTCGAGGGCCTCGCCGCCGGAGACGAAGCCGCCTACGCCGCCCTCTACGACCGCTACGGTGCGGCGCTGTTTCGGGTGGCGGTTGCCATCGTCGGTTCGCGGGAGGAGGCTGAAGATGCCGTCCAGGACGTATTCGTTGCTCTCGTGCGGGCAGGGGGGCGGCTTCGGGCCGTCCGCGACCTTAAGGCGTACCTGTTCGCGTCGCTCCGCCGTGCTGCCGTCCGACGGATGCAGAAGCAGCGCCGGCGGCCGCTTCCCCCTGTGGCTGCTTCTCGCGCGACGCCGCCCGCAGAGACGTCTGACGACGCCGTCCGACTCGAGCGTGCCTTGGCGTCACTGCCGCCCGCGCAGCGCCAGGTCATCGCGCTCCACGTTGACGGCGGCCTCACGTTCGCCGAATGTGCCGAGGTTCTCGGCGCGAGCGCGAACACAGCCGCGAGCCGTTATCGATACGCCATCGAGAAACTTCGTGCCGTCTTGAAGGAGTAGTGCTGTGGAACCTTCGCCCCTGCCGCCCGACTTGGCGAAGATCGCGGCCCGCCTGAGCGCCCGGCCGCGTGTGGAGCCGGAGGGCGATCACCGGGACCGCGTGATGGAAGCGGTTCGCCGCGAACTCGCCGCCGGCCGCACGCCGTGGTGGCAGCAGAAGGAGACGTGGCACGTTGCCGCGGTCGCCGCCGCTGCTGCGGTCCTCTTCGTGTGGATGAACGTTGCGATGCGTGCCGCCAATCTGCCCGGTTGGCGTCTGCGGGGGCCCGGCAACGGCGTGGCCGTTGCGCAAACGGCTGCCCGGATACAGGAACTCGTTCCGTCTCTTTGCGAGCGGGAAGCACGGCGCCAGGCGGTCGTCCTGCATGCCGGTGCGCGGTTGGCGCCCGCGCCGCAGCCGGCCGGCCGAGCCGCCGGCGCGCTCCTGCTGCACAAACTCAAGGAGGGTGCACCGTGGGTTACGCAATGATCTGGATCGAAGGTCTGGCCGCAGCCGGCCTTCTGTTGGCAACGATCACGGCGCTCGTGGCGAGGCTCACGAGCCGTCGGCTTCAAATCGTCCTGATTGCGTTGGCGGCTCTGTTTCCGCTTGCCGCGGGAGTCTGGTTCACGGTCGTGATGGGGATGGTGATACGCTGGATGGGACCGACCTGGTTCTACTACGGCCTTTCCTGGACGATTCTCATTGCCGCCGGTGCTGTGGGTGTCGCCTGCCTCGGCCTCAGACGACGCGGTGCCGAGCCTGTACCGGCTGCGTCGGCATGGCCGCGCGGCAAGTTGGCGGTGGCGCTCGCGGTCGTGGCGGTGCTGTTCGTCATGACGTTCTGGAACATGGACCTGGCGATGCAGAACCGTCTGGAGGCCGCTCGGTCTCAGGCGGGGGCGCTCGCCCTGTCGGTGGCGCCGGCCCGCGTGCCGGACGCCGATAACGCCGCGCCCATCTACCGCGAGGCGTTCATCGTCATGGACCAGTCCGGAGACCCGCCGCCTGAATGGTATGAGGAGTGGACCGCTTGGATGGAGCAGGACGACGCAGCCGCGCTTAACCCTGCCGATCCCGCCTTGCTGGCGTATCTCAAGACGCAGGAACCCGCCTTGGCGTTGCTGCGCGAGGCCGCGGGTATGCCCGGCTGCTACTTCGACCGCGACTACGGCCGGCCGAGCATCTCGATGCTGCTGCCGGAACTGTCGCAGTTCCGCAATGCCGCCTATCTGTTGGCGCTGAGTGCCCGCACCCGCGCCGCCGCGGGGAACGTGCGTCCGGCCTTCGGTGATATCCAGGCCATTCTCCGGATGGGCAAACACGTTCAGAGCGAACCGCTCCTGATCTCGGCTCTCGTGGCAATGGTCGTGGAACAGGCCGCCGTGAAGACGCTGGAAGGCGTCCTGGAGTCGGGCGATCTGAAAGCCAACGATCTGTCCGGCATCAGGCTGCGCCGGTCGCAGTTCTACAACCATGCGCTCGGGCGGGCCTTTCGGATGGAAGAGGCGTTCGGCACGACGATCTTTGCCGAGATAAACCGGACGACGGCCGACGGACTCGGAGGGATATTCGGCGGCGGCGCCGACGAAGGAATGAGGCTTCCGGGGGGGGCGTCGCTCGGCCTGATGATCTGGCGGGTCTTCCTCCTTCCGGCCGACCTCGATTTTTACAGCAGCGGCCTGCGCGATTGCCAGAACTTGACTTCCTTACCCTTCCACGAAGCGCGTGAGCGGTGGGAGACGCTCAAGAATCGGTTCGAGACCGATCGTTCCATGATGGGATTGGTCGGCGCCCGGATTTCGCCGGCCCTCTCGGCATGCTCACAGAAGGCTGCCCAGGCGGATGCCGGCCGCGGGCTGGCGCGCCTCGGCCTGGCTGCCGCGCGGTATCGCGCCGAGATGGGCGCCTGTCCGAAAACCCTCGAGGAACTCACGCCGAAGTTCATTGCCGCTGTTCCGCCCGACCCGTTCGACGGCAAGCCGCTCAGGATGGTCACCAGGGACGGCGCCGTCATCTTCTACAGTATCGGCAGCGACATGAAGGACGACGGCGGCGCACCGTGGGACAACCAGGAAAAGAGCGGCGACTTCACGTTTCGCCTCGGTCCTGCGGCGCCCAAGCCGACTGATGAAGGTTAGCCGCCGGGCTTGCCCGGCGCGTCGGCGGCGCGCACCGCCGCCTTGATCGCCAGGCAGGTCTCCAGCAGCGCTTCGACGTCCGAGAGGGCGATGGAATTGGGACCGTCGGACTTGGCGTTGTCGGGGTCGGGATGGACTTCGAGAAACAGTCCGTCGGCCCCGGCCGCGACGGCCGCCTTCGCCAGCATGGCAGCCGTCTCGCGGCTGCCGCCCGTGACGGCGCCGAGCCCCCCCGGCTGCTGGGCGCTGTGCGTGGCGTCGAATACCACGGGGCGTCCCAATTCTGCGAGCGCCGGCAGGGCTGCCAAGTCGGAGACCAGGCGGTTGTAGCCGAAACTCGTGCCGCGTTCGGTGACCAGGATGTTCTTCGCCCCGGCGTCGACGGCCTTTGCGACGACGTGCTTCATGTCCCACGGCGCGAGGAACTGGCCCTTCTTCAGGTTCACCGCGTTGCCCCATTTGGCCGCCGCCTGTACGATGTCGGTCTGGCGGCAGAGGAACGCGGGCACCTGGATGCAGTCGAGCACGCTGCCGGCCTCCCGCGCCTCCTGGACGCTGTGGACGTCGCTCAGGATCGGCACACCGACGTCCTTGCGGAGGCCGTCGAGGATCATCAGCCCCTCGTCCCATCCCGGACCGCGGAACGAGTCGCTGCTTGTGCGGTTCGCCTTGTCGTACGACGCCTTGAAGATGTACGGTATAGCGAGCCGCCCGGTCACCTCTTTCATGTGCTCCGCGATGCGGCGGCAGAGGTCCTCCGACTCGATGACGCACGGCCCGGAGATCAGGAACAGCCGGTCGCTGCTGAGGGCAAGGTCTCCAACCGTTGCCGTTCGCTCTGCCATCGTGATCTCCTTCCGTTGACTACGCCGGAGCGTCCGGCCGCACCAGCAGCCGCACCGCCTTCGGCCGAAGCGTATAGACAAGCGGCGTCGTCGCGACGACGTCGCCGTCCGTCTGGACGGGCAGGTCGCGCTCGGCGCAGGTTACCTCGATGCGTCTGCCCTGCGCGTAGGCGACGAGCGGATGGTCGAGGTGTGTGCCGCGGCACGTCCGCAGGTAGTGCAGCAGTATCCGCCACCTCGACCGTGTCCGGAAGCAGACGACGTCGAGCAGCCCGTCGTCGGCCCTGGCTCGCGGGGCGAGGCGAAGCCGGCCACCATAGAGCGGCGTGTTGGCGACAAACACGATCCCCGCGTCGTCGGCCAGCAGGTGCCCGTCCACCGAGACCGTGATGGGCGGAAAGCCGTAGCGCCACCACTTGCGAACGATGGGCCCGTAGTAGGCCGACCGGATGATGGGGCCGTGGCGTTTCCGGTGAACTTCCCGGGTTATTTCCGCGTCAAAACCCACACCGGAGAACATGACGAAAGGCCGCTCGCCGGCCAGACCCACGTCCACGCCAACCGCATGGCCGTGCTGAATCAGTGCCGCCGTCTCGCGCAGCGTCCCGGTCAGGCGAAAGGTGCGGCCAAGAACGTTCTCGGTGCCCGAAGGAACGACGCACACGGGCACGGGCCGGCCCATCAGGCCGGAGAGGATCTCGCGGTGCGTGCCGTCGCCGCCGATGCTGACGACGCACCGGGCGTCGTCGGGCGTCTCGCGGGCCAGGTCGCGGGCGTGGCCCGGGCGGCCGGTGGGCGTCACGTCCACGTCAAAGGCGCGAAGCGACAGGTGGCGGACGAGTTCCTGAACGAACCTGGGGTCGTGACCGCGACCCGATACGGGGTTCACGATGATCCGCACCAGCTCCTGAGCCATGCGTCGAGATTCCCTCTTCATCCTTCGCCGTTCATCCTTCGCAGCAGCGCTGCTGCGGAGAACGGGTGCTGCGGAGAACGGACGGTTCGGACCTTTGCTCGCGCGGCGGCCGTTGGCCGCCCGGACCGGCGCTGCCGGCCGAAGTCGCCGCATAAATCCCGCCTCGGCGAGCGTCTGTACTGTGGCGTGATTATAAGCGGGGCGGTTGCGGGCAACCAAAGCAAAACTGGTTTCCTTCGCCGGCCTCAGGCGATATGATGGAGGGTGGCAGTAAAAAAGGAAAGGAGCACGCGATGAAAGGTCAGTGGGCTCGTTGGACGGTGATGGCTGTGGCGGCGTCGTTCTTGGCGGCCGCCGCTCAGGCCGGTGAAACAAAGGTGCGGCGTGCCGAGGCACGCGTCGAGATCCGGGCCGAGAAGCCGGGCGAAGAGCCACAGGTCCGCATCTGGGTCAACGGCAAGGAGGTCGAGCCGGGCAAGGCAATTGACCTTGGCGGCAAAGGACGGGTGCAGGTTCAGACCGGTGCACGGTCCGGCCGAAAGACCGACGACCGCCGTGAGGAAGCGCGCGGCGGCAAGGACCGGGGTGTCCTCGGCGTGATGATCGTGCCGCTCGACGACGCGACCGCCGAGCGGGCCGACGTGAAGGCCGGCGCCGTCGTCCGGGGTACAACGCCCGGCAGCGCCGCCCGGAAGGCGGGCCTCCGGGAAGGCGACGTCATCACCTCCGTGGACGGCAAGCGCGTCGAGTCGCCGCGAGGCCTGGCCGATTACATCGCCGACCGCCGCCCCGGCGACCGCCTGCGCCTGGAGTGGTCGCGCGGCGGACGCCGCATGCGCGAGACCGTCGTCCTGGGCACGGGCGAGGAAGAGCAGCGCCGCAGTGCGGTTCAGCGAAAGGAACGTCCCGACGAACCCCCGAAGGAACTCCCACCCCGGAAGGAACCCCCACCCCCGAAGGATGCGCCCAAGGGTGCCTTCCTCGGCGTCATGGCCGCGCCGCTGACCGATGAGGTCAGGGAGATTGCGGGAACCGACGAGGGCGTGCTCATCAACAGCCTGACGGACGGCAGCCCGGCGGCCAAGGGCGGCCTGCAGCCCGGCGACGTCGTCGTCCGTATCGACGACCGCCAGGTGCACTCGCCGGCCGAACTGGTGGACGCCGTCGGCCGTCACAAGCCGGGCGACCGCATTCACGTCGTGTACTACCGCATGGGCAAACGCCGCGAGACACAGGTTGCCCTTGGCCGACGGCCCGGCGAAGGGAATCTCAAGAAGGAAGCCATGCCGTTTTTCGATCTGCCCAAGGACCTCTTCGGCGACATGCCGCAACTCCGCAAGTACCTTGAGCAACTCCAGCCGGATATCGAGCAGTGGACCAAACGGTTTCGCGAGCAGCAGGCCAAACCGCACCCGCCGGCGCCTGCACCCAAGATATACCCCGGTATCCGTCCGGCTCCGGACCTCGGAAAACCGCAACCCGGATACCCGCCGTACGATGTCGGTAAGGACATGGGGCGGATCCTCGAACGCCTCGAACAGATCGAACGCCGCCTCGACGAGATGGAAAAGCGCCTCCAGCGCCGCCAGCGCTAACCGTCCCGCGGCGCATCGAGCGCGAGATTGGCTTGACGCCGGGTCGCCGTCGCGCAGAACGCCTTGCAGAGCCGCGTGCGTTGCGTAGAATAGGCGCGCCGCCCGCGGCGGACGGTACCTGATCGCGCGGTGGGCAGTCCTGCCCACCGCGCGCCTGGCCCGTGGCTTGTTGCATGGGCGCGGGGGGCAAGATGGCCCACCGCGCCAATGGCTTGGCGGTTCTTGGCGCGACGCTGACAGAGCAACCACAGGAGGTACGTGGCCATGAAACGGGCGTGCGTTATGTTAGCCCTCGCAACGGCGATGGGCGTCGGCTGGATGGCCGTGGCGTTGGTCCACGGTCAGGAAGCGAAGCACGGAGCGGTTACGGCCAAACCGGTCGGGGAGCCCAAGGCGCCGCCGGCCGAGGAGCCGCCCGTCGTGCCGCCGGCGCCGCTGCCGGACGTCGAGATTCCGCCGATACCCGAAGTGGACGCCGACCCGTTTAAGCCCGGCCTGGTGCCCGTCCGCGTGAAGCCGCCGGACATCGTCGAGGAAGGCAAGCGGCTGTTCAACCGCGAGGGCCGCCTCGAGATGGACAAGATCGGCCGGGCCGTCTTCGTCTTCGACTCCGGCGACAAGCCGATGCAACTCCTGGAAAACTCCTGGCGCGAGCACCTCGAGGCACGCACCGACTACGCCAGGAAAAAGGCACGCTGGCGCGTCTCAGGCATCGTCACCGTTTACGGCAAACGCAACTACCTCCTGCTGACGAAGTGCGTGCAGGCCATGCCGGAGGAGCAGCATCTGTAACAGCAATGTCTGGCGGCCCCATGGAACTCCTTGCCCCGTGGTCACTGGCAGGCCTGGCGCTGGTTCCCGCGATGCTGCTGTGGGGCCTGCTCGCGCCGCGCGGCCGGCCGGTGGTCGTCGGCTCGCTCATGCTCTGGCGGAGGGCCCTTGGGAAAGGTGCTGTCGGCAGACCGTCGGCACGCGTCCGTCTCAAGGACCCCCTCCTGTGGCTCGACGCCCTTCTGATCCTGCTGATCGTGCTGGCGTGCGCGCAGCCCGCCCGCCGGACGCACGAGGCCCTTGAACCCGTCGCCACCATCGTCGTGGACCGCACCGCAAGCATGGGCGCGGGCGCCGACGAACCGTTCGGCATGCGGTGGCTGCAGACCCGGCCCATGCTGGCGGAGGTGTTGAAGGCCGTCGAGGACGCGCCGATCCGCGTCGTTTCGGTTCCAGGCCCGGCCGGCGCCGCGGTCGCGCGGGTAACCACGGTTCGCGAGGTTCTCGGCGCTTACGGCCCCGCGATGGAGTTCGTCCTTGCTGCCGGCGACGTCTGGCCGGTTGCGCTGGCCGAGGCTGCGCGCCGGCGCGGCCGGCCCGTCGTGGTGGCGACCGACGTGGCGCCGGCGGCGGCCGTGCCCGAGAACGTGTACGTGCTCGCACCGGGGGCGAAGTCCGCCAACGCGGGCCTCGGGCGCGTCGCCACGCGGATCGAAAAAGACACGTGGTGGGTCCTCGCGTCGGCCAAAGCCGCTCCGGACGCGCCGGGAACCTACGCCCTCGTCGTGTCGACGGGCGCGACGGTCCACGCCAGGCGAGAGGCGCTGCTCACGCCGGGGAAGGAGGCCGAGATCGTCATGTCCGTGGCGGGCCCGCCGCCGAAGAAAGTTCGCGTTGACCTGGAAGGCCCTGGCGATTCGTTCCTGCCGGACAACGCGGCGTTCCTCGTCCTGGAACCAGCCGCCGGCCTCCGCGTGATGCTCGTCGGCGACGCCGACCCCGCCCTGCGGCGCGCCCTTGCCGCCGGCGCCGACACCGTCGTGGTGGAAGCGGTCGGCGAGTTGCCCGCCTTGGACGCCGAGGCGGACGTGGTGATTGCGTCCGGGACGCCCCTGCCGGCCTCGTGGAAGGGTCCCGCCGCCGTCATCGCGCCGCGGGAGGCCGTCGGCCCGGTGCGTCCGGCGGGAGGGCAGGGGGCCGCCGAATGGCGCGTCGTCGAGGGCCATCCACTGGCTGCGGCGTTCTACCTGGCGCCGCCGCGGATTTCCGCCGTCGGACGCTACACGATTGACGCCTCCGCACAACTTCTCCTCGGTGCCGATGACGCGCCGCTGATGGCCACGTGGGAAGCGGGCGGCGTGCGGCGGCTGGCCGTCCTCTTTGACTTCGATGAGGCGACGACCGATTGGCCGCACCGCGCGGGCTTTCCGGTTTTCTGGTCGCGGGCACTCGACTGGCTTGTGCCGAAGGATCGCCGCCCGGCGGCCCACCGGACGCATGCGCCGCTCGGGCGGCTGCCGCGCTCCGGCGTCCTTGCGCCGAACCGGGCGGGATTCCACACGCAGGGCGACGAGGTTTTCGGCGTCAGTTTTATCGGCACGGACGAGGGGTTCCAGGCGGGTCCCGGCCGCGACGATTCGGCGGCCGCCATCGAGGGCCTGAGCGCATCCATCGAAGCCCGCCGCCGCGCCACCCTTGCTCCCCTCTGGCCGTACCTCGCCGCCGCCGCCCTGCTCGTCGTGCTGCTGCGAACGTGGGTGGCGCGTTAAGCGGCGCCCCGGAGTGCTGCTGTTGCGGCTCCGGGCATTTTCGGGTAATCTATAAGCGCCCCGGAGGGCGCGGCCGAGTTGCCGTAAGTCAACCAGCCAGAATGACTTACACCCGCTCATCCGATGCGTGTTATGCCGCCGGCAGCGTGGACCTGCGTGTTATGCAGAAACCACATAATCAGCAGTTCGCTTTGAAGGAGAATGGACCATGAGACTGCGACACATCGTGACCCCCATGCTCCTCGTCGCAGCCGCGGCTTCTGCCGCAGGCATCGGCATACTCCTCGTTAGACGTTACAGCGGGCAAGAACTCACTGAGTTGAGTTTAAGCCTCCAGATCGTCATTTTTGTGTTCACGGCATCCGCAGGCCTGCTTGCCCTAATCAAGTACTGGAACTCAGTCGAGGCAGAGCTGGATCACAAACGATGGGAGAAACTGAATCATCTTGAGACCTCTTACTATAGGTTCCGAGACCGGCATCTTCGTGTAATCCAGGCCTTCGAGTATCCGCACATCTTGCGTGATGAGTACTTCCCGCTCTGCGACAAAGCCATGGCGTATGACGAGACCGAACCCGAGAAGCAGGCGTCCGTGATGACATCGGAGGAGATGTCGCGCCTACGGCAATTAGATGACTTCCTTGAGTTCTTTGAAAATCTTTTCTTTGCGGTCTCTCGTCGCCTCGTCAATGTGGAAGATGTGCTGTTGTTTCTGAGGTACTACATTATCCTCCTGGGTGATACCTACTACGACGCCAAGGATACGCGCCTTAATCGCTACGTTGACCAGTATTATTACAACATTGTGCCTCTCCTGGATCTTGTTGAAGCACATTTGAGAAAAGAGCCTGTGTATTTCATCCATGCCAATTTCGAGAACTTCCCAAGGAGGTAGAATAAGCGAACAAAGCCTTCGAGGCGGCGCTAGACAGCGCGCCTCAAGGCTTGCGTTGTGCGAGATCTCCGGGTTCTGCTGATTTAAGGGGAAGCCATGAAAATCGTTCGACAGATTGGCTCGTTGGCGTTCGTGCTGGGGCTTTTCACGGTAGTATTCGCCGGCATACCGTGGCACGTGATGGTTGCGGATGATCCGGTCGTGCCGTGGTGGCTCAGGATAGCCGTTTTCTGCCTTCTGGGCGGCATTCTTGTGGTCCTCGCGACCGTGGCGCTCGAGCAGAGCAGGAACAAGGCGCGAGCAGGGGTGCTGCCGCCTGCCGAACCGGACCGCACGGTTCTGCTGTTGAATTCCACAGAACTGCCCGGCCGGCAAGTCACGGAGATTCTCGGTCTCGTCCAGGGCCATACGGTATTTGCCATCTGGCTTGGCAAGGACCTATCCGCCCTGGTCCGGTTGATCCTCGGCGGCGAATTAACCGAGTACACGGAGATGATGGGAAGGGCTCGGGCGACGGCCACCCGTAGGATGACCGACCAGGCCGCAGAGATGGGGGCGGACGCCATCATCAATGTCCGCTATATGACTACCAGTGTGGTCGGCAGTGCCGCCGAACTCCTGGCCTACGGCACCGCCGTCAAACTCGGCGAATAGATCGGGGAACATGATACTCGACTGGCCTTGACCGGCGCGTCCGGTCGCATTAGCCTATCGGGATACAACGGCTGGCACGGGGCCGAAGCACGGGCGAAGACCGAGTTAGGTATTGTGATACTATAACCGGACGGTCAGAGGGAAGGCTATGATGGACACGCCGACTAGCAAGTCGCTGGAAGATACCCTTGCCGAGATCGAAGCACGTACCGAGCCGTTGTCTGAGCATGAGGTCAGTGATGCGATCCGACGCCTGCGCGACAAGGACGATCCTTCGCCCAGGCCGATGGAGTGGCTGGCGGAGGTCATGGCCTTTGACTTCTGCGAGAATTACCAGAACAAGGAGACCGGTTGGGGCACCTATTTCGGTCCCATGATGGCTGGAACCAGTGAGGACGGGAGCCGTTGGGAGTCGCCACCAATCAAACTGGTCACAAGCGAGATGCTCGGCTACTGGGCCAAACGGGCGCGAGAAGCGAAGAACCCCATCTTGAAGGCTCGCTACGCCGGCCTGGTGTGGGATTTCACGAACCCGGTGACAGGGAAGTCCCCACCTGTTGAGATGGCATGGATGCGGATCGACAACATAATCGAAGCCGTGGCTTCCGGCAGCCACAAGTATGAAATGGAGGCAATCAAGAAACTGGAGCATGCGCTTCAACTCGCTGTCAGCCTCAACGATGCTGCTCGGGTTGAACGGGTCCGCGATGCCATCTTGGCTTACGAGGATAAGGTGGCGCAGGATGACAAGCCGGGGCTTTGGTGCTTCACCTTCGATTTCCTTTGGGGCAAGAAAAACGTTCCGCTGACCGATGCGCAGAAGACGAAGATCATCAAGGACTTGGAGGGGCGCCTGGATCGAGTATCGGACACGTCGGGCAACAACTCCTTGGAACCGTGGGCGGCAGAGGCTGCGGCAGTGCGTCTCGCAAAGCACTATCGCTCCGAGGGGCGTTCCGAAGAAGTGAAGCGAGTCCTGCTCAAGTACGGGGCCGCGTTTGAGAAGATTGCAGAACCCGCCGCGGCCATGCTGGCTCAGGCATGGCTCGAAAAAGTCTATCAGGTGTATCGGGACTTTGGGCTGAAGGAAGATGCTGAACGGCTACTTCGACGAATACGCGAACTCGGCCCCAAGGCTCTTGGTGACTTGAAGCCTATTTCGGTCGAAATGAAGATCACAAATGAAGAGATGGCGGGTTATGTTAAGGAGATGACGGAGGGCGACCTAGAGACCGTTCTTGGCAAGGTCGCTCGCCGCTATCTTCCAAGGAGGGATCAGATTGAGACGCAGATAAAGGACTTGGCCGCTACGGCTCCCTTGTCGTTCTTATTCCAAGCCCAGCTTATAGATCATAAAGGTCGTCCGACGGCCACGGTAGGGTCATTGGAGCATGATTTGGAGGGTCGCGTAATCATGCAGATGGCCCAGGATATACAGTTTGTGGCGGTGTTCCTACGACAGGTAATGATTGCTCTGGTGAACAAATTTGCGATTACCCACGAGGTCCTGACGGAATACGTCTGTCGAACACCGCTCTTTGATGAAGACAGCAGGGCAATTCTTGGACGGGGGATCAAGGCATATCTTGAAGGTGATTCGCTGGTCGCCATCCATGTGCTGATGCCGCAGATAGAGAATGCTATACGCACCCTTGTCGAAAACACTGGCGGAACTGTGCTTAAGCCCAACCAGTTCGGCGGCATGGATACCAAGACATTCAACGAGTTGCTCCGCCACGAAAAGTTGAGCGCCGTGTTCGGCGACGACGTTCCTCTCTATCTGCGCGTGCTTTTCACAGATCGGCGGGGAGTAAACCTGCGGAACCGCGTCTTTCACGGAATCGCCCCCGCCTCCACGTTTAACCTTACCTTTGCCGACATGGTTGTTCACTCTCTGCTCATTCTGGCCCAGGTGCGGAAGAAGGAAGAACCAGCGGCGGACGAGCGAGAGGGCGGGAAGGGCACGAAATGAGAGGCTCGGAATTCCGGAATTCCGGGGACACCCGATCGCAACGCAGAACGCAGAACCCTCCTTCGCCAAAGATTCGGAGGGCAGGCCCGGGATGCGGAACGCGGAACCAACCACCCGGCCCAAGCCGGTGAATTCACGTCCCATTTCGCACTTCCCCTGTCGGTACAGGGCCGATGATGTAGGCGATTCCTCCAATCGGTGTCGCCGCGCGGCAGTGAACCCTTGCTCCCTGCCGCGAGAACGGTATTCTATCACGTGCGAACGGACGGGCCTTGACAGATAGGAAAGGTGACAGAATGCCGGAGAAGAAAACCATGGATCGGCGGCGGTTTCTGAAGCAGGCGGCGGGGATCGCCGTCGGCGCGGTGGCGGCGCCGTACGTCGCTCGCTCGTCGGCACTGGGCGCCGACGGCGCCGTCTCGCCGAGCGAACGGATTGTGATGGGCTTCATCGGAACGGGCGGCAGGGGGTCGGCGCTGCTCAGGAACTTCCTGGGCCTGCGCGGGTCGCAGGTCGTGGCCGTCTGCGACGTGAAGCAGCCCGCCCGCGAGAACGCCCAGCGCACGGTCGACAAACGCTACAACGACCAGGGGTGCAAGCCGTACATCGACTTCCGCGAACTCCTCGGCCGCGATGACATCGACGCGGTGACCGTCGCCTCCACCGACCACTGGCACGTCCTCCTGTCGCTGATGGCCGTGAAGGCGGGCAAGGACGTGTACTGCGAGAAGCCGCTCGGCCTGAGCGTCGAGCAGGGAAGGGCCCTGCGCCAGGCCGTCCAGCGCTACGGCCGCGTGTTTCAGTTCGGCACGCAGGAACGGTCGAGTTGGAGCACGCGGTTCGCCTGCGAGATGGTTCTGAGCGGCCGGGTCGGCAAGATCCACACCGTCAAGGTGGGGTCGCGGTTCAGCCGGGCCTCCGGAAACTATCCGCCGATGCCGGTGCCCGACTGGCTCGACTACGACATGTGGCTGGGTCCGGCGCCGTGGGCGCCGTACACCGAGAACCGCGTCAGAAACAATCATTGGTTCCACATAAGTGATTATGCGCTGGGCTTCATCGCGGGCTGCGGCATTCATACGGTGGACATGGCCCAGTGGGGCAACGGAACCGACCTGACCGGCCCGGTTGAGGTGGAAGGCGCCGGCGAGTTCCCCCGCGACGGCCTGTGCGACTGCGCCCTGGGGTGGAACGTGAACCTGAAGTTCGCGGGCGGCGTCACCATGAACTTCACCGACGGCAAGAAGAACCCCCTGGGCGTCAAATTCGAGGGGACCGACGGATGGGTGTTCGTCAAGGAGCGGCACCTGGGCGGCACGTTCGACGCGGAGCCGAAGTCGCTGCTGAAGGAGCCCATCCGCCCCGACGAGGTCCATCTGCCCGTCAGCAACCATCACCAGGGCAACTTCCTGGAGTGCGTCAAGACGCGAAAGCGAACCGTGGCCCCCGTCGAGGTGGCCGTCCGCTCCGACGCCATCTGCCAGTTGAGTGACATCGCCATGCGCCTCGGACGCAAACTGAAATTTGACCCCGACAACGAGCGGTTCCTCGACGACGCCGAGGCCAACCGAATGCTCTCGCGGCCCATGCGGGCCCCGTGGCGGTTGTAAGGAGGATGTCCTCATGAGAGTTGCGAAGAAGCGGATGGGAAGTACGGCTGTCGTCGCGGCACTGGCCGCGCTGGTCCTCGTCGGCGCCGCATGGGCCGGCCAGGCCGGCAAGAGCCCGGTCAAGGTCTTCATCCTGGCGGGCCAGTCGAACATGGAAGGCCAGGGCAAGATCACGATGGACGCCAACCGCAACGAGGGGAAGGGGACACTGGAATACCTCGTCAAGAATCCGGCCACGGCGGCGCGCTATAAGCACGTCATCGACAAGAGCGGCGACTGGGTCGTGCGCGGCGACGTGTGGATCTGGTACCTCGACCGCAAGGGCGGACTCACGGTCGGCTACGGCGCGCGCAGCGACCGCATCGGGCCGGAGTTTCAGTTCGGACACGTCATGGGCGACCATCTCGACAACCAGGTCCTCCTGATCAAGACGGCCTGGGGCGGCAAGAGCCTGGCAAAGGATTTCCGGCCGCCCGGTTCCGGCGGCCAGGTCGGGCCGTACTATACCGAGATGCTCAAGCACGTGAAGGACGTGCTTGCGAATCTTAAGACGCACTTCCCCGACTACGACGGCCGCGGATATGAGATCGTCGGGTTCGGCTGGCATCAGGGATGGAACGATCGCGTGAACCAGGCCGCCAACGACGCGTACGAGCAGAACATGGCCAACTTCATTCGCGACGTCCGCAAGGACCTGGGTGTGGAGAAACTGCCCTTTGTTATCGCGGAGACCGGCATGTCCGGCCACGAGGAGAAGCATCCCCGGGCACTGTCGCTGATGCGGGCCCAGGCCGCCGTCGCCCAACACGAGGAGTTCAAGGGCAACGTGGCGTTTGTCGGGACAAAGGACTACTATCGGCCGCCCGAGGTTTCGCCGTCGCGGCAGGCCTATCACTGGAACAGCAATGCCGAGACCTACTTCCTGATCGGCGACGGCATGGGCGAAGCCATGAAGAAACTGTGCGGCAAATAGGAACTGTCCCGCACCCGGCAGCCCAAGTCGCGTGACGCCGGGGATGCCGAACACGTGCAATAAGAGCATTACGAGAATATATCCATGCGCCATCTTGCACTCATAACCGCCGTCACCGCGATTACGGTTATTTCCGCACGGAGCGGGGCCGCCGACACGAAGACTGTCTGGCTGGACGAAATGGACGTGCGCCTCTCAAGTTGCGGGTGGGGTTCCACGCAGAAGAACAAGTCTGTCGGCAACAACACGCTTTCCCTGGGGGGAATCGCCTACAAACGCGGGATCGGCACGCACTCTCCCGGCGAGTTCCGTATCAAGTTGGATAAGGGAACCAGGCGTTTTACCGCACTGGTCGGCATAGACGCCGAGAGCGGAAACGGGGGCAGCGTCGAATTCCAGATCGTGGGAGACAAGAAGAAGGTCCTGTGGAGAAGCGGAGTAATCAGGGGAGGCGCCGCTCCAAAGAAGGTCGATGTCGATCTTACCGGGGTTGACATGCTTCGGCTCATCGTGACCACGGGTGGCGACAACTACGGTAACGATCACGCCGACTGGGTCGACGCCAAGTTTGAGGTGACAGGCAAGATGCCGCTTGCGGTGAGGGCGCCACAAAACGCGCCAGGGTCAGACTTCTCCGAGGCAAAGGGGCCCGACGCTATTGCCTGCGGCAAGGCGGAGGTGCTTCGAAAGGACTCCGAAGAGCAGTACAACGAAATGGCCGGGCTGAATGCCGGGCAATACCGGTTTCCCCCGGAGCAGGTTCTGAATACCCAGGCCATGAAACTCGAGTCTGACAAGAGCCCCGTGGACGTCGGTGTTCGCCGTCTCGAAGCCCTGATCGAGAAACTGAGGAGCATGCCGAATCCTCCGGACCTGCGCGGCGCGGAAAAACAACTGGCTGAGATCAGGGACAAAGAAGCAAGCATGGAGGTTTACCTGGAACTTCGAAAGATCGGCAGAGACGTGATTCTGTCTAATCCGCTTCTTGATTTCGACGCCATCCTGTTTGTTGCCCGCGGCGTCCTGAATGACCACAGTGGGCGCAAGTCGGAGTATGACGGAGACCACTTCTGCGACCAGTACTACGGTCACAACGGCAAAACGGGCGGCGGTCTTTTCATCCTGAAGAACTGGAAATCGGAAAACGCCGAGGTCGTCGACGTCGTCAAGGGCCTGAAGGTGCCGAGCGGCACCAACGAGGGCATGGCCCTGAGCGGCGGTACCTTCATCTCGCCCGACCTCTCCTGGGACGGAAAGACGATCCTCTTTGCCTGGAGTTCCGGAGACACAACAAAGTGGAGCCCGAAGACAAGGTTCAGCATCTTCAAAGTGGGGGTCGATGGTTCGGGCCTGGCGCGACTGACCGACGGGGGCTTTGACGATTTCGATCCCGTCTGGCTTCCGAACGGCAGGGTTGTTTTTATGACCACACGCAGGCACGGCTACGGCAGATGCCACGGGCGGCCCGTTCCGGCGTTCACGATGTTCTCGATGAAGGCGGACGGCAGTGACCTGTATTCAATCGATTTCCACGAAACCAACGAGTTCCACCCGAGCGTCGACAACAACGGTATGCTCGTTTATACACGTTGGGATTACGTCGACAGAGACCACAGCGCTGCCCATCACATGTGGCACTGTGCCCCTGACGGAAGAGACCCGCGCTCTTACCATGGAAACTACGCCTTGCCCCTTTCCACGGTCGAGGCCGGGAGGTTCCCGCGCGGACTGAATATGCGCCCCTGGGCGGAGTTCCATTGCCGGGGGATCCCCGGCTCCGGCAAGTACATGGCCACCGCGGGCCCTCATCACGGCCAGGCGTTCGGCTCCCTCATCATGATCAGCACCAATATCCCCGACGACTACAAAATGTCGCAGGTAAAACGAATAACACCGGATTACAGGTTCCCCGAGGCCGAAACCGGCACCAGGGCCTGGAAGGATATGGCCTTCGGGACGGCCTGGCCACTGAGCGAAAGTTTCTACCTCTGCAACTACAAGGACAGCATCTGCGTTCTCGACGAGTTCGGCAACAGGGAACTCCTCTGCAAGGTCACCAACGGGTTGAGGCCCATCGATCCGATTCCGCTGCGCCCCAGGAAGAAACCGCCCGTCGTCGCCTGCGGAACCTACCAGGGCGAGCGGCTGACACGGGGAGCCCCCACGGCTACCATCAGCGTGATGAATGTGTATGTCACCGATGCATACGGACAACTTCCCGAGGGCGCCGGCATCAAGCAGATGCGCGTCGTCCAGGTGATTCCCAAGTCAAGTCCAAGCGCCAACAGCCCGAGGATCGGCCGAGGCGACCAGAGCCTCGCCAGGATTCCGCTCGGCGTCGTGCCTGTCGAGAAAGACGGAAGCGTCTATTTCAAGGCGCCCGTGGCCAAGGCCATCTACTTCCAACTCCTCGACGAAAACGGCATGGCGGTCCAATCCATGCGCTCGGTGACCTACGTGCATCCCGGAGAGCAGTTGGTATGTCTGGGCTGTCATGAGAGCAAGCAACAGGCTCCGCCGGCGCACGCCGCCCCGCTCGCAATGCGGCGGCCACCTTCCGAACTGCAACCGGAAGTCAGGAACCACGTCATGTTCGGCTTCCACCGTAACGTCAGGCCCATACTCGAAACGAAATGTCTTGCCTGTCACAAGATGAAAGAAAAGGGCGGCCCCAAGGATATGAATTACGCCAAACTCGACAAGTACATCTTCTATTTCGGGCATGGATACACGAGACACCTGCACGGCGGCTCACGCGTTAAGCCGGGACAATTCGGCGCCATGTTCTCGCTCATGGGCAAGGCACTCCTGAACGAAACCCACCGCAAAGCGCTGAAGCAAGGAAAGTTCACCACGGAGGACTTCCGCTCTATCGTCATGTGGCTGGACTTGAACTCCAACGAACTCACCGCCTACAAAGACGTGGCGCGGCAGGCGAAGGGCGAGATCGTGTGGCCAATGTATGATGTCGATCCCGCCAACTATACCGGCGCCCAGACGCCTTCGGCGGGTGGCATGGTCATTCCGAAGGATGGCCATGTTCTAGGCGTACCGTGAGTGGACGGCTGGCATGGTCAGCCCGAAGGGTGACCCTGTTGCAGTCCTCCACTTCGCGCAGTGGGTGGCATGGCGGGTGGCATGGTCATCCCGCAGGGTGACCATGTTGCAGTCCTCCACTTCGCGCGGGTGGGTGGCATGGTCATCCCGCAGGGTGACCCTGTTGCAGTCCTGCGCTTCGCGCGGGTGGGTGGCATGGTCATCCCGCAGGGTGACCATGTTGCAACCTTTGATCTGCCGCCATGTGCCACCCTGGCGCGGCCACCCTGGCACGGGTACGGCTCGTGCCGTGGCCGGCTGCGTTAAAGGCTGTTGCCGTTCGCCGTTTGCCGTCAACTAAGTCACCGTCGTTCTCTGCGTTCTCGGCGTTCTCTGCGTTGAAGGCCGTTCGCCGTTTATCCCCCGACGTTCCTGAATGTCCTCCCCCTTGACGCGCATGCCATCCGGGATTACTGTATACCCCTCGGCAGGGAAGGAACGATCTGACGGCCTGCGCCCTGGCCGACTTGGGCATTGCCTCCCCGGAACTGCCCCGCCCGAAGCCGAAGAGGCGGAGGAGTTAAGCATGGTGTCCCCGGAAGTCCCTTAGTGTAGTCGGCCGTTAGTTCTAGCTGGGAGGTACGCATGCCTAAGTGCCACGATCCTGAGCGGTTGGCCAATGAGCTGCGCCAGTGCCTTGCCCAACACAAGAGACCCCTGGGCCTGTTCCTGGGTGCAGGCTGTCCTTCTGCGGTCAAGGTAAATGGGCAGCCCCTTATCCCCGATATCGCCGGCTTAACGACCGCTGTTTGTGATAGCCTATTGAACTCTGACTTGCAGGACCTCTTTGAGGGGTTCTGCGCAAGCTTCGGGCCTGAGGGCAAGCCGCACGCTACGGTCGAGGACATGCTAACTCACGTCCGTTCACTGCAACTGGTCGTTGGGGCTGGCGATCTACGGGGTCTCACCGCAGGCCAACTCGCGGCCCTGGATGCTGCCATCTGCCATGCAATCAACAGTAAGGCCAGCAAGCAGCTGCCCGACACTGAGACGCCCTACCATCAGGCCGCGTCTTGGGCCGGCGCGCTCGCAAGGACGTGTCCTGTCGAGTTCTTCACCCCCAACTATGATCTTCTGATGGAGCAGGCGTTCGAGGTGAAGCGGGTTCCGTATTTCGACGGCTTCGTCGGATCCTATGAACCTTTCTTTGACGCGCGCGCAGTCGCGGAGGACGTCCTGCCGGCGCGGTGGGTTGGCCTGTGGAAACTGCATGGTTCCGTGCGATGGTTTCAGAAGGACGACGGTCCCAAGAAGGGGATCGTGTTCAGGGCAGAGCATGCAGGCCACGGCTCCAGGCGTGTGATTCACCCCTCGCACCTGAAGTACGAGGAGAGCAGACGCATGCCATACGTGGCATTGCTGGCTCGGCTCGAAGCGTTTCTCAGAAAACCGTACTGTGTCCTGGCAACCTGTGGCTATTCCTACAACGACCAGCACCTCAACGCCGTCCTCCTGGAGGGAATCCAGGCCAACAGGACGGCGGCTATCTTTGGCCTACTGTACGGCGCGATGGTTGGGTACGGCCACGTCGAGAGCCTGAGCAACCAGGGCACCAATCTCACCCTTTTGGCGCAGGACGCAGCAATCGTTGCTGGCTCCCAGGCGCCCTGGGCCTCGAAGGCGGGTGTTCCGTCACGTGAGCCGTCCCCGGAGCCGTCCCCGGAGCCGTCCCCGGCGGTTCGCTGGGTTGCTCAGGAGAACCAGACCATGCGGGCAGAGTTCATGCTTGGGGACTTCTCGTGCTTGGGCAGGTTCCTGGCGGAGCTTGCAGGCCTGCCTCCACCCGAGGACGAACTACATGCTGAATGACCCCACCTACCTGGGTACGGTTCAAGATGTGGCCGGTGCCACGGTTCGCGCCGTCCTGGAACAGGAGACCGTCGCAGGTTTGACCTTTGTTGCTGGCCGCGGTTATCGCATAGGACAGGTTGGCAGCTACGTACGCATCCCCCTCGGCTACTATGACCTGTTCGGGGTCATCTCGCAAGTGGGGGCCGGAGCGGTTCCAGAGAGCTTGGCAGAAACCAACCCCTATGGTCACCGCTGGATGACAGTTCAACTTGCTGGCGAGGGGTATCGGGGCGGGGATTTCGCGCGAGGCATCTCACAGTACCCGACGGTTGGAGACCCTGTGCACTTGGTCACAGAACCGGACCTTGCGCGAATCTACGGACGGCCAGACTCCCCCAACTTTGTGCCGGTGGGACACCTCACAAGCGCCGAATCAATACCAGCCCTCATTGACGTTGATCGGCTCGTTACTCGCCATAGTGCGGTGGTCGGGGCCACCGGTTCCGGCAAGTCCACCACGGTCGTGAGCCTCTTGGCGTCATTGACGAGACCGGACCAGTACCCCTCGGCGCGTGTCCTCGTCGTTGACATCCACGGAGAGTACGCCGCGGCCCTCAAGGACCGGGCCGTCGTCTTCCGCGTCAACCCGGATGAGTCCAAAGGCGAGAAGGCCCTCTGCATCCCGTATTGGGCCATGACGTTTGACGAGTTCCTAGCGCTCACCCTGGGGCCGTTGGAGGACGCAGAGCTGGGTGCTGTACAGGAGAAAGTCACAGAACTCAAGGAGCATTCGCTCGCGTTGGACGCAAGGAAAGGAACGACGCCGGACAACCTCACCGTGGATACCCCCGTCCCATTCAGCGTCCACCAGATGTGGTTTGACCTGCACTGCGAGACGTGTGCTACACACAAGGTAGTCGCCGGCAGGCCGCGGTCAAAGGAAACGTGGGCTCTTGAGCTCAACGCAGAGGGCAACCCTGTGCAGGCGGGAGATGCCATGAAAGTCGTGCCACCACGCTTCCGACCGGCGAAGGATGTTAAGGATGATCCAGACAAAATCCGCTTGAGCCAGAGCCGGCTCAACTTGCGCCGCCAGTTAGATGCTCTTGCCTCGAAGCTGCGTGACCCGCGTTACGACTTCCTTTTTAGGCCCGGCCCATGGTGCCCAGATGTGCAAGGACTCCCCCAGCAGGACCTAGATTCCCTTTTGAAAGAGTGGCTTGCCGGGGAACGCCCGATAGCGATCCTGGATCTGTCTGGCGTCCCCGTCTCGATCCTTACCGAGCTGATTGGCGTGCTTCTGCGCATCATCTACGACGCGCTGTTCTGGGCCCGCAACCTCTCTGAAGGTGGCCGCGAACGCCCCCTTCTCGTGGTTCTTGAAGAGGCGCACGCATACCTCGGCCCTACACAATCTGGGGCTGCAGCGGCGACGGTGCGGCGTATCGTCAAGGAGGGACGGAAGTATGGTATTGGGGCGCTCATCGTCAGCCAGCGACCGTCCGAGGTAGATTCCACTGTGCTTTCCCAATGCGGCACACTGTTTGCCCTCAGACTCTCCAACTCCACTGACCGTGCCCACGTCACGGGCGCAACGAGCGACAACTTGGAGGGCCTGTTCGCCATGCTGCCAGTGCTCCGGATCGGCGAGGCAATCATCGTGGGAGAGGCGGTGAACCTGCCGGTGCGCACGATTCTCGATCCTCCGATGCCGGACAGAAAACCGGATAGTAGCGATCCGCTCGTCTATGACAAGGATGGCCCCGGAGGTTGGAACCGGGGGCGTGAGCCTGATGACTATTCGGATGTCGTCGAAGTGTGGCGCAAGCAGTCGCCGCAATCTCCGCGCATGGTGTAACCTACGCACAAGCACAAGGAGGCCTGACATGGATTGGACTCCGGTTAGCTCATCCAACATTGCCAGAATCGGATATCATTCGGTATCAATGACTTTGGAAATCGAGTTCCTCACTGGCAGCATTTACCAGTACTTCGATGTGCCCGAAACCGTGCACCAGGAGTTGATGGCCGCGAGCTCGCACGGCAAGTTCTTTAATGCGAATATTAAGGGTGTCTACCGCTACGCGAAGTTGTAGCCGAGCGTTTCCGAGCTGGCTTCCGGGCAACGTGGCGAATTCACAGCCCAAGACCACCCATAGCGACGCCAAACCGTTGAGGTCGAACGGCTCACGCCGTTGCCGTGGGCCTTTACACGGATTGACCCCGTTCCCCGCCGCAGGCGGGCATTTGGCATTTCTCATTCGGCATTTGGCATTTCTCATTCGGCATTTGGCATTTCTCATTCGCCATTCGGCCTGCCCGCGCTCCGTTTTGGGCCCGATTGTTAGAACTCTAACTACTTTTTCGCTCCGGCCGGATTTTGTTAGAGTTCTAACAACTTTTCGGCCCCTGCGCGGCCGCGCGCGCCACCTGCCATTTTGGCATAGTGACTTACGTCAATTTTGCCCCCTCAAAAACCCCTCCAAAACGGAACAAAAACGGAACAAAACCGAAGAAAACGGACACCAAAACCGAAAAAACCGATCACAAACCAGCGCGTTTTGCCTTGCCTATCTTAACATCGGGAGCCAAAAACCCCCCTCACGGCCCAGAAACGGGGTTCAGAGCCAAAAAAAACGCGCATTTGGGGGTTTCGGCCAGGTCAGAATTGACGTAAGTGTTATGCAGCCAGACGCATGTAAACCAACGGCGAGACCCGTTCGAATCGCTGCGCTCGCTCGCCGGCGACGGATCGCAGGCGGCAAGCGCCGACGGGGTCAGGTCACCGGACCGTAGCGGGGACCCAGCGTGGCCGCGAGGGCTTTGCCACGCGCCAGCAGCGAGGCTCGCTCGTCCGGAGTCAGGGGCGCGTACTTTCGCGCGAACTCCACGTTCTGGATGGCCTGCTCGAGCGTGTACGGCCCGACGGCGGCCAGGCTGACGCCTTCGAGGTCCAGGGCATAGGCCATGGCGTGCGGCAGGAGTTCGGGCGTGGTGGCGCAGCCGACGTAGCCCTTCTTGTGGTTCGGGAAGCCGCCCTTGATGCCGGCGTAGACCTTCATGGCGACCACGCCGACGTTCTGCTTGCGGCATTCGGGCAGGACCTTCTGTTCGAAGCCGTAGATGTTGCGGTCGGCGTAGTTCATGACGCACATGACGACGTCGATGCGACCGGTCTTGACCATTCGCACGAAGTTTGGCGGGCGGTTGTGTCCGGAGACGCCGATAAAGCGGATTTTGCCCGCCTGCTTCTGTTTCAGCAGGTACGCCAGGGCGCCGTCCTTGGCGAGGACGCGGTCGATCTTCTTGCTGCCGATGCTGTGGATGTGAACGAGATCGATGTGATCGGTCTTGAGCCGGCGGAGCGATTCGGCCAGCGATCGCTCGGCGCCTTCGGCCGTGTGGGTCGAGACCTTCGTGACCAGAAAGAGCCTGTCGCGCCGTTTCGGGAGCACCAGGCCGAGGGCTTCCTCGGCATTGCCGTAAATGCGGGCCGTGTCCACGTAGTTGACGCCGCGGTCGAGGACCTCGCCGAAGATCCTGGCCGCCTCTTGCGCCTCGACGGGCCCCTCGCCGATGGGCGCCGTGCCGAGACCGAGGATGGTCACCTTCTCGCCGGTGCGGCCCAGCACCCGCTTGCGGAGTCCGTCGGAGGGCGCGCCGAAAGCGTGCTGTGCGGCCGCCGTCAGGGCCAGGGCAGTCCCCGCAGCAGTCGCCTTCTTGAGGAAGTCGCGCCGGTTCACGCCGCGGCGGTCGAGCGTTCGATCCGCTGGCTGCCGGCTGCCATTGTGGTTGTGGTTGCTGTTCATAGCCGTCTCCCGCTTCCGATTGCCGGCCCGTTTCGCCGGGCCTTCGCTGAAGGCCGCAGCACGTCTCCTGAAACGTTAGCGCAAGTGGCCCGGCGCGTCAATACCTGATCCGCCTTTGCCGGGCCGAGTGCTCATGGGATTGTCGCCCGCTTTGCCGGAAATTGCAACGACTGAACCATGCCCGACGGGTTCAACGTGTGTGAAACGGCGTCCGCCGCAGCCGCGCAGGAGAAAGCACTACCGGACAAGCCCTGCGAAGGGCCTTTCCGGATTCCAAGCCATAGGACCCTCATGAAAGGTCATGCCATGAAGCCGTTGCGAGAGCCATTGCGTGCGAAGCACCGTGTGGCGGGGACGGCCGCTGTGGGCGCCGCGGTCGTATCAGCGCTGGCCGCCCCCCGGTCAGCCGCGTCCGAACCGTCGAAGCAGGTGGCCGACGTCCTCGAGAAGATCCCCGCCGACGATTACGAAACGGCCGGCCGCTTGTGCACGACGCTTCTGGCCGGCGGGCCGTCCGTGGTCAAGGAACTGGTCAACCTCGTCGGCGACGAGTTCGGCGACCCGAACGGCGTGAAGCCGAAGTACGCGCTTCACGGCTTGGCCCATTACGCCTCGCGTCCCGGGGCCGGCGAGGCGCGCAAGATGCTTGCCGAGACGCTGGCCGGGGAACTTTCCGCCAAGCACTCGGACGAGTTGAAGGCGTTCATCGTGCGGCAACTTCAGTTGTGCGGCCAGCCGGAGGAGGTGCCCGCGCTGGCGACACTCCTTGCGAGCGACCGCTTGTGCAACCCGGCCACCCAGGCGCTGTTGGCGATCAGCGGCCCGGCGGCCCTGAAGGCCCTGCGCGATGCGCTGCCGACGGCCGAAGGGCCGCGCCGCGTCGCCATCAGCCAGGCCGTCGAAATCCTTTCTCGCAAGTGACATTGGAGGACGAATCATGAGCAGCCCGAAAACGATTACCCGCCGCCGGTTCCTGGGCACGGCCGCAACGGCAGCAGCAGCGGTCGCCGTCGTGCCTCGACACGTGCTCGGCGGAGAAGGTCACCAGGTGCCCAGCGAGACCGTCACCGGCGCACTGATCGGCAACGGCAACCGGGGAAAGGGGACCTGGAAGGCGATGGGTCTGAAGAACCCGCGGCAACTCGCCGTGTGCGACGTGGACAGAAAACGCATCGGCGGCGAGCCCGACTACAAGACCCGCTTTCTGGACTTCCGCCGCGTGATGGAACGCAAAGATATCGACGTCATCTGCATCGCCACGCCGCCGCACTGGCACGCCCTGATCTGCATCGCAGCCGCCCAGGCCGGCAAGGACATCTTCTGCGAGAAGCCGATGACGAAGTTCATCGCCGAGGGCCGCGCCATCGCCGATGCCGTCAAAAAGCACAACGTGGTCTTCCAGATCGGCACGTTCAAACGGTACTCGAACGCCAAGAACAAGGGCCACATCGAGAACCACCAGATCTTCAAGCACGGCCTCATGAAAGACCTCAGCGGCACGGTGGTCAATGCCGGGGCGAAGAACCGCGTCGGGCGGACCGACCTCACGCCGCAGCCCGTCCCGCCGAACCTCGACTACGATATGTGGCTGGGCCCCGCGCCGTACAAGCCGTATCACACCGACCGCGTCCATTACAAGAACCGCTTCTACTGGGACTACGAGGGCGGCGACCTCACGAACTTCGGCGCACACAGCATGGACCCGCTCCAGTGGACGTACGCCAAGGACGACACGGGACCCGTCGAGATCGAACCGTACGCCCCGTGGCCGCAGCATCCCGATGCCGTCGGCCCGTACGGATGGGTGGAACTGACGTACGCGGACGGCCTGAAAGTGATCGTCACGGGCGGCAGGTGGGGCAAGAAGTACAACCGCCCGAAAAAGCGGGGCATGGTCGCCGCCAAGGATCTTGACGAAGAGGGGCGAAAGAAACTGGCGGCGCTGCCCGACCCCGAACCGCTCGTCCCGTTCGCCGAGGCGATCCGCACGCGCAAGCAGGCCGGCGGAAACGCCGAGTCCTCGCACCGCGCCACGACAGCGCTGCACCTGGCGAACATCGCCATCCGCGTGGGACGCACGATCCGGTGGGACCCGGTCTCCGAGCAGATCGTCGGCGACGAGGAAGCCAACCGCTTCGTCAACATCCCGATGCGGGCCCCGTGGCATCTGTAGCGGGGCGGCCCAGGATCACAGGCGTACGTTGAGGGCAGGCACCGCCAGCAGGTCCACCATGCCGCCGCCGAGGTCCGACACTGCGGCAGCCGTCTCGG